>CAZYTV010000015.1:0-32808 GCA_964650455.1 uncultured Chitinophaga sp.
CCGGTGCTGGATACCTACTCCCCGGTTACTGTTTTTGATGATACAATTATTAAATACCACCTGCCGGATCGTATCCATATTTTCTGAACCGATCTTGATGGCACAACTTCGTGAAGTCATCGTACAATTCGTTACCGTGATATTCTCGCATTTCCCGAAATCCGCATATTCTCGCCGGTTTTTTAAACAAATACAATCATCACCGCTTTCAATATAACAGTCACTGATCCGGACATTGCGGCTATGATCCAGATCGATGCCATCACTGTTGCGGACTTTCAGACTGTTCAGTAATGTAATACCTGAAATCACCACATCATCACAACCGATCAGGTGAATGGTCCAATAGGCCGAGTTACCGATATGCAGATCATGAATGCGGATATTTTTCCCGCCGATAATGGTCAACACATGCGGACGTGGGTCACGCACATTAAATGGCTTTAGCGCATAAGCATCCTCCTCTTCCGCTCCCATAAAAGAAATACCATTGCCGTCTATACTGCCCAGGCCGGTAAAACTGGCATGCTGCAGGTTTTCGGCCCAGAGCCAGAGCATTCCTTCTCCCGGGTTTTCGCGAAAGGCACTTTGCGTGTACAGGTTTTCATCCGGGCTGGCCAGTAACACAGCTCCTGCCGGTAAATGATAATCAATTCCGGAAGCGAGCTTTACCGGACCGCACAGGAAAGTATGAGGTGCCGGAAATAAAACCTGTCCGCCACCAACCGCCGCCGCTGCATCAATAGTTTTCTGAATGGCTTCCGCATCATTGGTCTTTCCATCGCCCCTGGCACCATAATCCAGAACATTGAATACTACAGGGTCACCTGCAGAAGCAATGAGTACTGAACAGCAGAAAAAAAAGGTATAAAGAAGTTGTTTCATCATTTATTTATTAACCGCTATTGAAAAAGGACGTGCTGTTTCAGCCGCACCCCATTGGCCTTGTACTTCAGCAAGAGTAATCTCCAGTGTGCCTCCCTTCCGGATCATGTCCCAGGTAATATAGTTCTTTGTATAATTTATCCCGTTCCATCTCACCGCCTGTATATATACCGCTGTTGCTGAAGGTCGCTTTGCAAGGATGGTGAATGGTTTGCCGGCTGACTGCAATTGCACTTTATCAAATAAGGGCGCTGTCAGTACATATTCGCCGGATGCAGGATTTACCGGGTAAAAGCCCATGGCGGCAAAAACATACCAGGCACTCATCTGGCCGGCATCATCATTACCACTCAGTCCACCCGGACCATCACTGTATTCCTCTTTCAATATCTTTTTAACGGCGGCCTGTGTTTTCCAGGGTGAACCGGTATAATTATACAGGAACGGAATCTGGTGACCCGGTTCGTTGCCATGCCAGTATTCACCCCGGATAAATAAACTGTCCAGAGCTCTTTCAAAAGCGGCTGTACCACCCATCAGAACTGACAATCCCTTCATATCATGGGGGACATAAAACGTGTACTGCCGGGGTGTTCCTTCTGTGATATAGGATTCGCGGATATCCGGATGAAAGGAAGCGGCAAAGCGGCCATCCGAATGGCGGCCTCTCATCATACCCACTGCGGGATCAAATACATTTTGATAATTCAGGGCTCTTTTTTGCAATACCGGGTAATCCTCCGATTTACCTAATCCCCGGGCCATTTCACTGATGGCAAAATCATCATAGGCATATTCGAGGGTACGGCTCACCTGTTCCTTTTTATGAAAAGCTTCCTGCACACTGTCTTCCATCGGTATATACCCAAACTTCATATATGATTCCAGGGCCCGCCTTCCCATCCCGTTTTTATAATCGGCATAATTCCCTGGTGAATCAAATGCATTCTTCCGGATGAGTGTGTAAGCAGCCTGTGCATCAAAATCACGCAAACCCTTTTTCCAGGCTGCGGCAATAAAGGCCGCCACATGGTCCCCGATCATCGCGGCGGTATAACTGTTCCAGCAGGGAAAGATCGGCAACCAGCCACCCTGTTGTCCCTTGAGGACAAGCGAGCGGATCAGAGAATTTGTCAATGGCGGGTCCAGTATCTCCAGTAGTGGCAGTTGTGCCCGATAGGTATCCCACATGGAGAAATCATCGTAATAACCACCCTTGCTTATTTTATCCAGTTGTTGTTTCCCGGCAAAACGTGGATAGGTTCCATCCACATCACTCATCAGCCGCGGATGTTGCAAGGCGTGATAAAGCGCGGTATAAAAAACGCGTTTTGCTTTTTCATCTGCACCCGTCACGTTGATACGGCCCAGCTCCTTCTCCCATTGTGTACGCGTACCGGATTCCACCGCTTTCAATGAACGGGTATTGATTTCTTTGATCAGATTTTCCTTTGCTCCGGCAA
Organism: uncultured Chitinophaga sp.; assembly: GCA_964650455.1. Classification (GTDB taxonomy): domain Bacteria; phylum Bacteroidota; class Bacteroidia; order Chitinophagales; family Chitinophagaceae; genus JJ008. The sequence goes on from CAZYTV010000015.1 coordinate 2,349, forward strand.
TGCTGCTGAAAGATGTACCCATATTCACCCTCAGCTTTTCTCCCTTGCGCAGGTAATAACCAATATAAGCACCAGATTCTTTTTTTCCTGAAATACGATCTTCATTGACTCTTTCATTCCCACTGAATACACCATGTACTGCAAATGATTTTTGAGGCTGTATATAAAACCAGCCACTAAAGCCGGCTTCCTCACCCCAGCCCTGGTAGATGCGGTGGACCGGGTTGGATCCGGTAACCGTTCCGCCTGCTTTATTGATCTGCACCATCCCTTTCCCGACATCACTATTAGGTATAATCAATAAATACAGGCTGTCATCCCTGGTCATGGTGAATTGTAACATACCGCAGCGGGCAGTGCCGGTCATTTCGGCGATCAGTCCGGCCCCGGGTAATTCCAGCTTATAATAAGAGGGCCCGGTCGTTTCATTGTCATGTGAAAAGGGAATACTGTATTCTTTCGATGTAGTCCGGAGTGAACCGGTAACCGGCATGATGGTGACACTGCCATAATCCTGAGTACAGGAGCCGCTGATCCAGTGGGTGCCGCGGAAGCCGCTCAGTAAACTGTCTTTGTAATAATAAGGGGGCTGGCATTTGATTTCGGTGGTCCTGGTCTGGGCCACCCATTGGGTCATACCAAAGGGAGTACCGACAGCCGGAATGGTATTGGCATTTTTCTCACTGCTCCCGCCTTCGCTATGCTTTAAGGCAGAAATAGTAGTGGATGGGGCGGTACCCGATAGCGGTTGTACATAACGGGACAGCGACTGGGTCTTTCCCGCCATAGGTCCTGCCGCCAGGAGAAAAAGGGCGAGTATCGTTTTACCTTTCACTGATTTCACCGTTTTAAAAATACAGTCTTGCATTAATCTGATCATCATGGGGTGTACTACTCAGCTTTGCTGGTTTTTTCATCTGATGGAGTCCTCTGCATATTTTCTATAAAACGCCTTCGATTTTCAGCACTACTGCATGATCACAAGGCGCATTCGCTGGCATTTTCACGCCTAAGTAATCGGCCAGTTGCTGCCAGACCAGTTCTCCTTTATAGCCGGGCATACTGACTTTCCCGATCTTTTTACCGGCTATCAGCTTAGATATATATCCCAGTGATTCAATCCTGGCTTCATTTTCCCCGGGCCAGCCCAGCAGGAAAGCATACAGTATATTTCCTTTTACCGTAAACCGGATATCTGCCGCAGTAAACGGTTTTCCCTTTCCTTCATTAAATCCCTGTGCCGTGAGTGGGGCGGCATCCTTTATCGCCGGACCTTCTCCGAATATCACCCATGGCCTTGTGCTGTAAATCGCTTCTCCATTTACCTGCATCCAGTCCGTAATACCTTCCACCACCCTGCGTTCCTCCTCATCAATTGAACCATCTCCACGTACCGGTATATTCAACATGAGATTGCCATTCTTACTGACCACATCAATCAGTGTATGCACCACTGTCTTCGCGGATTTGTACTTTTTCTGTTCATATCTCGGCCGGTCATAATGCCAGCTCCCGATACAGGTATCCGTTTGCCAGGGAAAAGGTTCAATCGCATTGCTCTGTCCCTTTTCAATATCCCAGACCATACATTTCCGTTGTTCTTCGTTCAGTATCTTTCCATTGATCACCACATCCAGTTTACCCCGCTTACTGATACTCCGGTTATAATAATGTGCCGCGATCCTCAGGCCGGCATCACTGACCGGCCATAAGGGCAATGCAGTATCATCAAAATAAACCAGGTCGGGGTCATATTTGTTGATGAGGTCCACCGTGCGGTTATAAAATTTTTCGCAATACGCTTTGGAAGGTATGGCTGCCCCATTTCCCCAATCCCACTGTTGATGAATATGATTTTCCTGTTCACTCCCGGTACTCCGTGGATGTTCCTGTACATAAAGTTCCTGCGGATCATATTTTTCCCACCAGGTTCCCTTTCCATCTTTCTTCTTCAACAGGCCATCATACGGCACTCCCGCATAAGGTCCTTCTTTATCGGCATTCCGTGACTGTTCGTACCAGCTCCAGGCATGGGCCGCGTGCACGCTTACTCCAAAACGAAGTCCGTTATGCTTGGCTGCCTTTGCCCATCCGCCGATCAGGTCCTTTTCCGGACCGAGGTTCACTGAATTCCATTGATGGTACTTGCTGTTGTAATTATCAAAATTGTCATGATGATTGGCCATGGCCATAAAATAAGCTGCACCTGCTTTTTTATACAGGGAAACTAATTCCTCCGGATCCCATTTCTCCGCTTTCCATTCATGGATAACCTCTTTGAAACCGAACTTCGACGGATGCCCGTATTTCTGTACATGAAATTTGTAGGCATTACTTCCTTCAATGTACATACCACGCGCATACCAGTCGCCATACTCCGGCTGGCATTGCGAACCCCAATGTGCCCATATCCCGAATTTTGCATCCCGGAACCAGTCGGGCACCTGGTATTGCTGCAGGCTCTTCCAGTCGGGAGCAAATGGTCCCTTTGCCATTGGCTCACCGGGACCGGGATAATTAACCATAAAATCATTATCCAACAGTCTGCCCATATACAAAGCAGGTGCTGCCATGGACAAGTTGCGGATCATTGTTCTGCGTTTCATGATGCTCCTTTTGTATTAATAAAACCTGAGTATATGCCGGAATGGAGTTACCCCGGTGAAATAAACCCGGGTTCCCGTTGTCTTTAATGTACCGAAATGTGTACTGTACCGCTCCCCTTCCAGGTTTTCCGGTACTGCAGCAACCAGCGATCCCGGGCCAAAACTGATCTGATCCCCATCCAATGTATAAACTGCTGTTTCGCCGGCCAGGCAATTATTTCCTTTTGAATCAGTGGTCAGCCCGGTAAAAGTTCCGCCCTCTTTAAAACATAATTCAATAGTGACCGGTACTTTATGCTGCCCGGTAATGATCAACTCCAGCTCCACCCGTCCCTCTTTCTCGGTCATGATCACCGTGCTGTCAAGGGTTTTGATATTACTCTGCGGACGGTTTGAAAAATCCATTTTATTCCAGAAGCGGTCATCCACACTGGGACTGAGTTAATAGTCACCTGATTTATTTCTTTTATCCAGGGGCATTGGCTGGTAATAAGGCACTTTTAATTGCTTATGCAGTACATAGCTGTTCCCTTGTTTTTTCAGTCCATCGCTGTAGAAATAACCCATACTGAAGAAAGTGGATGAGAGCCGCAGGTATTTAAGAACGGCCTTCCCCTTTCGATAACTGAAAATATCCGGACTGCAGGAACGTCCGGAAGCAATGATCAGGGGCCAGTCCACACCACCAAAAAGCGTAATACTGGTCTGATCCTGCCAGATCCTTAATAAATGAGAAGTGGGAAATAGTTTCTCATACCGCAGCGGCAATACTGATGCTGATGGTAGTGTTTGCTGTAATACTTCATTCTCCTGGAAATAAAATAATCCCTGCTGCAATACTTCTTTTTCAAACCAGGGTGTTGCTTCGATCATTTTACAGATGGCCGCAAAATGGCGGTCCTGGTCCCGGATGGCCAGGTAGCGGTATTGCAGATACAGGATCGTGGAGTGGCGGGCCAGGTATTGATCCTGCCTGCGGGAATCATTACTCACGAGATCCCCATCCCTCTCCAGGTAATAGAAATACATAGAGAGATTCTTTCGGACATATTTCAGCAGTTCCGGCCGGTTGAGCATACGCGCCATTGTTATGAATGCCGTATTCTCCACCATGGAATAAGTGCCGCTTCTTTCCGGGTAATGACCATCTGCATCCTGGAAAATTCCTTCCCCTAACCAATCGTTGATACGATGCACATACTTTTTATCGGGGTACAAGGCATGCAACTGTGACAGTGCGGCGCAGATCACCCAGCGATGGTTGGGTGTATGTATTCCACCGGTCCGTAAAGCTTCGCCTGCTTTTTGCAATAAGCTTTTCATCTGCCCGAGCAAGGTACTGAGTGCGGGCAGGGCTTGTTGCTGCAGGTTGGCCGTGGCCGTACATACAATCTCCACGACAAAGGCGGTATCGGGGGGTGATTCCAGGTTGCCGATATTCACGGTACCATCCTCTCCTTGCGAGGCAGCCAGGAAACGGGCCAGGATCTCCATCTTTGTCAATAACCGTTCATCCTGGTAATAGGCTGAGCCTGGCTGGCAATAAGAGCCGGCAATTACTGAAAATTCATACGCGGTCCTGCGACTGAAACTAAGTTTCCCTTCCTGAACCGTATCTAACAGGCCGGTTACCAGTTTATCATTCAGGCTGATCAGCCGTTTCATCAGCGCTTCATCCTTTATAGCAGTAAACCCCGGATGGATCATGGAGAATAATGGACGGCATACGGGTGCCATCGCCACCAGTGTTCCTATTTTTAAAAAATCAGCCCTTTTCATATTCGGTCATTTATGCTACCAATAAATAGTGTACAAGGCGGCCAGAACCCCGCAAATAATCACAGATCCCAGTACAAAGGAAGGGGATACCCTGAACATGGATTTATCTACGTCAATACTGTGCCGGTCTTTTTCACCCTTCGGCCAGATCAGACTGATCACTATCATTAAACCCGCCACGGCAAAGAAGGTGATGGTCATACGGTCCAGGAACGGATAATCGGGGAAAGCCCCGCCGGTCCAGGATGGTAAAAATTTCAATACCGTGGAAACCGGAATGGTAATCAGGGCTCCGGCCAGTGCCGCTGCCGCCGTGGTTCGCTTCCAGAACATTCCCAGTAAAAAGATAGCCAGTACACCGGGAGAAAGGAAGCCGGCATATTCCTGGATAAACTGGTAAGCCTGATCCAGTGAACGGAGTGCCGGTGTGATCAGGGCAGCGATCAGCATAGAAATAATAACGGCCCAGCGGCCTACCCGCACCACTTTACGGTCATCCGCTTCTTTATTAAAAAATTTTTTATAAATATCCAGTGACCAGATGGTGGAGATACTGTTGGCCTTGCCCGCCAATGAAGCCACAATCGCTGCTGTAAGCGCCGCAAAGGCAACCCCTTTCAAACCGGCAGGCAGCAGGTTCATGAGGGTGGGATACGCATGATCCGGTTTCAACTGCGTACCATCCACCATCTCCTGCTGGAACATGCCGTGTTTATGCAGGACAAACATCACGATACCCGGCAATACCGCGATGACAGGGATCAGTAATTTAAGGAAAGCGGCAAACAGGATACCATTCCGGGCTGTCTTCAGATCAGCACCCAATGCACGTTGCACGATATACTGGTTACAACCCCAGTAAGCCAGGTTATTGATCAGCATACCACCAATAAGTACAGAAAGTCCGGGCAGTTCCATATAATGCGGACTGGATTGATCCAGTATCATGTGAAAATGTTCAGGTGCTTCCTTACGCAATACACCCAGGGCACTCAGGATATCGCCGTCATAGCCGAATTTATCCGCCAGCAGGGTCAGTGCAAGATAAGTGGTGACCAGGCCGCCGATCAGCAGCACCAGTACCTGTATCACATCTGTATAGCCAATCACTTTCATACCGCCCAGGGTAACGATAACCGAGAAGACCGTGAGCCCGGCAATACACCATTCAAAACTCAATGGGGAAATGGAGGAGATAGCGAGTGATCCGAGATAAATAATCGATGTCAGGTTGACAAATACATAAACGAGCAGCCAGAATATGGCCATAATGGTACTGACCGTATCGTTGTACCGTTGCGCCAGGAACTGGGGCATCGTATAGATCTTATTCTTCAGGTAGATGGGCAACAGGAAAACCGCCACCAGGATCAGCGTGGCAGCAGCCATCCACTCGTAAGTGGAGATGGCCAGTCCGATGGCAAATCCGGAGCCTGACATGCCGATAAAATGTTCGGCTGAGATATTGGAGGCAATCAGGGAGGCGCCAATGGCCCACCAGGTGAGGGAGCCTTCTGCCAGGAAAAACTCTTTGCTGCTGCTGTTAATATTCCGCTTACGGTGATAGATATAATATCCATACGCTGATATGGCAATAAAATAAATAAAGAAGACGACATAGTCGGCTGTATGCAAATGGTTCATTTGGCAAAAATTATTCGTTGGTTGTTTCTATAAAGACCGCTTCAGACTTTCCAGAAAAGCCGGTTGCGGTATAATACATAAAGCCCGGCCAGTTGAATCCCACCCACCCCGGTCCATAAAAGGGCGGGATGCCAGGCTGCCGGTGCCCGGCTGATGAGTCCGCCAAACAAAAATGCAGAGGTGGACTCAAAATTGACCAATCCATGTGCCGCCACATAGATCAGGATCGAATTGGTTCCGATCCAGACCAGGGGCATACTCCATCTCCGTATTCCCTTTACATCAATAATATAATAAAATAAAGCCAGCCCCATCATGCTCCATCCTCCGGCCACCAGCACATAGGAAGACGACCAGAGTATCTTATTTACCGGAAATACCATATCCCATAACCAGCCAACCAGTAATAAAATCATACCGGAACCCAGGAGGTACAGGGCTTGTACCGTGGTAAATCCTTTTTGTGATGATGATCGGATATATTGCCCGCAAAGAACGCCAAGCAAGGCGGAGGCAATTGCAGGCAGTGAGGAGAGAAGTCCTTCCGGATCATAAACCTCCCGGTGCAGTTTACCCGGGAGAAAGTTCCGGTCAAACCAGGCGGTGATATTTCCTTCGGGGGTCATGACCCCGGTACCGAAACCCGGAACCGGAATAAGATAAAGCATCGCCCAGTAAACGAGTAAAATACCGGCGATCCAGTAAATGATTTTCTTACCGGGTACATAGAGGTAAATCAGGGCCGCCCCAAAACACCCCAGGGCAATCCGCCCCAGTACACTGGCAAATCTCGTTTGTTCATAGCCGTTAAACCTAAGCGCCCCGTTTACCACCATGCCCAGCAGGAGGAGTGTCAGGATCCGCTTCAGCAATGAACGCAGGATTTTATGCCGGACTTCAGATTGGTTTACCCCTGGCTTTTCCAGTTGTTTCCCCATAGAATAAGGCATACTGACACCGGCAATAAAAATAAAAAGGGGGAAAATAAGATCGTAGAAGGTAAACCCGTTCCAGACAGAATGATGCAGTTGGTTGCTCATGCCCACCACCATACGCTCCCATACATTCATCGGGGCCTCCCCCCGGATCTGCCAGTCAACTGAACTTTGAACCAGCCCATGTTTATCCTTTACCATCCCGGCCAGTCCATGAAAAATTCCTTCGCCGCAGACAATCCACCACATATCAAATCCGCGCAGTGCATCCAGCGAATGCAGGCGGCCTCCGGATGATGGGGCAACTTTGCTATTTAACTCGGCTGTCTGCATGGTGATTTAGCGTGACAGGGTAGCCTGGTAAATCGTTTTACCGGTATCATCAATGGATTGTACCGTTATCCGGTTATCTTTCACTGAGAACAACATGAATCCGTATTCGGAAGCACTGAATTTACTGATATCAAGCAGACGGGCGGGTGTTTTCTCGGAAGCGGCACCCGAAATAAAATGATGGGTGTTATTGACGGGGCCCATATACTGTAAACTGTGTTCATGCCCGCTGAGGTAGATATCCACCCCGTATTTTTTAAACAAGGGACTCAGTGAAAAACGAATGGCTCTTGTATCATAGGTCTCCGTTCTTCCTCCGCCGGAATACATCGGGTGGTGTCCCACTACAATCTTCCATTTAATATCCGGAGATGGGTCGCTTAATACTTTTTCAAGCCATTTTTTCTGTTTGGTACTGTCCTGTGTACGCACATTCGGTCCGTACTCCCGGTTTTTGTAAAAGAGGGGAATCAGCGGATTCGTATCAATAAAGGCGATCAGCACGGCCTGGCTGGTATCCCCATTGATAAAAAATTTCTTCGTGTAGTAACGGGCAGGCATCTGCCAGCGGCGGCTGATGCTGCTGTATTTTACCTGGGCATCCGGATTGCTTTTATAATCATGGTTACCCAATACCGGGTACCAGTCCCATTGCAGGTGGAAACCGGTATAAATATCCTCGAAGGAATAGCGCCATAAAGGATCCCATTCACTGATCACCCCGCTGGGGTAAAAATTATCGCCCGTGGAGATGATGAACTGTGTATTATAAACGGTGGCGGTGATGCCCATTTGCCGGGCCACTTCTTTCTGGTGGTCTGCCCCGTTGCGGCCCCAGTCGCCCATCACCAAAAAATTTAGTACAGAGTCTTTCCTGACCGGAATAGTATCCCCGCGCCAAAAAGCTGAATCATTGATCAGCACCTGGGCATTTGTACTGCCCGGGAACAGCCCCGAAAAGAGGATCAGCCAGAAGTATTTTCTCTTCATATTGAAAAATACATTAAAAAACCCGGAGCCTTACGGCTCCGGGCTACCGATTGCCTGCTACTGAGGTACTGCTTAACCTTAATAGCCGGTATTTTGCAACAGGTTCGGGTTCGTTGCAATGGCAGATGTCGGGATCGGGAACACACGACGGTAAGTATCCGTGTTTGTTTTACCCAGTCCCCAGCTGTCTTCAAAACGTCCGAAGCGGATCATATCATTTCTGTGAACGCCTTCCCATGATAATTCGCGGGTACGTTCAGCATATATATCATTCAGTGTAACGGCACCTAAAGCGGCAGAGGTTGTTCTGACTGCCCGCAACATGTTCACCAGTGACAAAGCCGTATGACCATTGGTGGCAGTACCGCCACGCAGAATAGCTTCGGCCTTCATCAGGATAATATCAGAAAGCCGGAAAACGGGTACGTCATTATTCTGATTACGGTTAATTGAGTTTGGATCAGCCAGGAATTTGATATTCCTGTAACCGGTATTCCAGGCTAACTCATCCCTGCCCACATCATAAGAAGTGGCCCCGAGGCGGGAAGAAAGCGGACTGATATTAAGATGATAGGTATAGGCAGTTCCCGGACTTCCCCCTGCGTAGAATTGGTCATACCCCAGGTTGGTGGTCCGCACCATGATGGGGTTACCGGTGTTCCAGTATTGCAGCCCGGTCAGCCATTGGTTATTCCGGATATCATTGGGATCATTAAAATAAGCATAGAATTCATTGGTGGTACAACGTGGACCACTGGGTTTATTATTGATCAGTCCATTTCCGGTGGTAAGATTAATTACAGGGTCAACATTGCTTCCCTGGGTGGATCCTGAATAGCGGTATTTCATCCCCAGGTTACGGTTCAGATCGTAACGGGAATAAAACATCCAGCCATTGGATGTGGACGGATCAAATGGTATAGCAAAAACAAATTCTTTAAAAGCGGGTCCGTTAGTCGGACTGAACATGTTAAAATACGTTGCCCTGGATTCCAGTGCATACTGGGTACCGCCTCCGGCATTCATCACACTATCACAGGCCACAATACACTCATTGTTTTTGGCAGTTCCTGTAAATACCTGTGCATTCAGGTACATTTTTGCCAGAAGTGCCCAGGCCATATACCGGGTGGGTTTACCATAGGTAGCCGCACCAGCGGTTGTTTTAAGAAAAGGGATAGCCGCTTTCAGTTCATTCTCGACAAAATTGAATACTTCGGTACGGGTAGCCCTGGCCTTCAGTTCCTTGCTGCCGTATACCGTATCCAGGGGTACTCCACCCCATAAATCCATCATATTATAGTAGAAGAAAGCTCGCATCGCTTTCATTTCCGCGATACTGATATTCTTTACCGGACCATCATCGGAACCAGCAAGAATAAATAACGTCTGGTTAGTCGTTCCGATCAGGTTTGTCCAGAATCCCCACATGCCACCCACATTGGGATGATCTTTGGTCCAGGTATGCAGGTGCAGGTCTTTATACCGGTTACCATCCACCCAGTCTGATCCGTAGGTCAGCAGGGCTGACTCATCGGTTGACTGACTGTTTAAAAAGAAGATATCCGTTGTATAGGCGCCACGGAGCGTTGTGTACACCGGCCCCATCACAGAGTTATATTGCGCTTCCGTTTTGGGAAATGTTTCAGGTGTCAGTTCCGACACCACATCCACGTCCACTTTATGACAGGAAGATAATCCGCCTGCCAGCAGTGCCAGGATAGCCAAACGGTTCATTGTCTTTTTCATAATTCGTTTATTTTAATGCTTTAAAAAGTAAGATTTACACCAAACATGACCGTACGGGTCTTCGGGTAGAAATTGTTGTAATCAATACCCGGGGATACACCGCCCTGGTTGATCTCAGGATCAATTCCTGAATAGTTGGTTATCGTAAATAAGTTATTCCCCGTTGCGTACAGACGCAGATTGCTGATCCCTTTCACCGGGCTGGCAAACGTATACGACAGGGTGGCATTATCCAGTCTTACATAATTACCAGTCTCAATATACCGGGTGGAGTAATATGAGTTGCGGTTGTCATTAATCTTATCGTTATTGGCACTTACCAGGATATTGTTCTGCGCGGCCGCGGTTACATAAGAAAGGTCGGCGCGGGTGGCATTAAAGATCTTGTTACCGAATACACCACGGAGGAAAACGTTGAGGTCCCAGTTGTTATACCGGAAACTGTTACTCCAGCCCATCAGCAGTTTCGGCTGCGCATCACCCACATAAAAATAATCAGTACCGATCGCCGGATTGCTGGTGGTGGTACCATCTTTTTTATAGAAGGTGGATACCCCGTTCTGGTCTTTACCCGCATAGCGCAGGGAGAAGTACTGACCAATCGGGCGGCCCACTTTCAGCAGTTGCAGCGTGGCACCTGTCTGACCGGGACCTTCCGGATCGGAATAACGGATCGAATCACCATTGGCATAAGGACCAACGAGGCTGGTGATTTCATTTTTGTTAGTTGCTAAGTTCAGTGTTGAAGTCCAGTTGAAGAGTTTGCTGCTGACCGGAGTGGCGTTCAGGCTCAGCTCAAGTCCCTTGTTACTGATGCTGCCTCCATTAGCCCAGATACTTCCTCCCGGTACCAGTGAAGCGGAAACCCGGTAATTAAACAGCATATCTGTTGTTTTCTTACTGTACCAGTCGAGTGAACCACTGATTTTATTTTTGAGGATCGTAAAATCAATACCCACGTTGGTGGTTGCCACTTCTTCCCATTGCAGATCAGGGTTGGAACCCTGGATCGGACCATAGGCATTTTCCTGCACCCCGTTATTATAATAGGTACCCGTGATCCCATAGATCAGTTTACTGGTATAAGCTCCGATACCACCGGAGTTACCGGTCACCCCATAGCTGAAACGCAGTTTCAGGTCATTAAAGATTTTTTGTTTCTGCATGAAGGATTCATTGCTGATCCTCCAGCCGGCACCTACCGAGGGGAAATAACCCCAGGCATTGTTGGCTCCGAATACAGAACTACCGTCACGGCGGATAGATGCCTGTAAGAGATAACGGTCATTGTAATTATAATTGATCCGTCCAAAATCAGAGATCAGGCGGGTCTGGCCATAGGTCAGGTCATTCCCCATATTGATCCGGTAGCTGGAAATAGCATAGGGATTACCGAGTACCAGGTTGGTATAACCCAGGTTATCAGAGGGAAAATTGGTACTTGAAACCTGCAACCCTTCCCCATATGTGTTTTCCTGCCAGGAATAACCCACCACAGCATTGATGCTGTGATTACCGAATTTGCGATTCCAGGTCAGGAAAGATTCTGCAGCCTTAAATGTATTCTGAAAAGAATTACGGAATGCAGAACCATTCACCCCAAATAAATTACCGATCAGGGTATGGGCAATACCGATACCGGGATCAGGATTATTGTAGAAATTGGAAGTGGGATACTTACCGTAATAACTGCCATAATACTCTCCATGGAGAGAAGTGGTGTTCTGGTACGACAGGTTCAGGTTGTAGGTAAGATCAAAAGGCAGTTTTACTTCCGTGGTAAAGTTACCGGTCAGGGTATTGTACTTGGTATCATCTTTTGCATTGTCTACAATCGCCACGGGATTAAAATAACCGGTGGTGTTGAGGTTTTCAAAATAAGTACCATCCGCATTCATGACCGGGGAAACCGGCAGGTGTTTGGCTGCCTGCAACAACACAATGTTCTGCAGGGGTACATAATTCGCATTGCTGCTGGCATTGGAAATCGTCAGGCCAAATTTCACTTTATCATTCAGGGCATACTGCTCCAGGCTCAGGCGGCCGATGATGCGGCGCAGGTGGCTGCGGTTCAGGATACCTTCTTTATCATAATAGTTTAAGCTGGCACTATACGTGCTTTTCTCATTCCCACCACTGAGCGACAGGTTATGGTTATGCGAGATGGCCTTTGACCGCTGAATGGCTTCCATCCAGTCCGTACTGGCCCCTTTATCATCATTCGGAGAAAAGGCAGAACTGTTCGCTGTAATATAAGAACGAAGCTGTGCAGCATTCATCAGGTCCAGTTTACTGCTTACGGTTTCAACACCCACATACCCGTTGTACGTGGCCACCGCCTGTCCTTTTTTACCACGACGGGTGCTGATGATGATTACTCCGCTGGCAGCACGGTTACCGTAGATCGCAGTGGCAGCCGCGTCTTTCAGTACATCCACCGATACGATATCGTCCGGGGCGACAATGGAAATATCTGCCCCAGGCACCCCGTCAATCACATAGAAGGGAGCACCGGGACTGTTTACAGTAGAGGCACCACGCAGAATAACGGCGGCCGGACGGTTCGGGTCACCACTGGCGGTAATGTTCAGACCCGCTACTTTACCCTGGAGCAACTGACCCACATCGGCAATAGCGCCGCGGTTCAGGTCACCGGGTTTAAGCGTGGTCACCGAACTGGAGAGATTCTTTTTACTGCTCTTACCATACCCAACCACCACCACATCACTGAGGACACTGGCTGTTTGCATAATGGTTACTTCATAAAAAGATTCGCTGCCCAGTTTTACTTCTTTGGGTTCAAACGAAACACCGGTAAACACCAGGGTGCTTCCGTCTTTTACTTTAATGGAGAAAGAACCGTCAGCACCGGTAGTTACCCCATTCCGGGTACCTTTTTCGGTTACTGTAATAGAAGCGGCCGGCTGTCCTTTATCATCCGTCACTTTTCCTTTTACATCCCGTTGGGCCTGAGCAGCAACCACGAGGGACAATAGCAGCAACAACGTAATCGTTATGCCGCGGCATGCAGTTTGCATCGATTTTAGCAGGGTTAACATGGCAGTTGTTTATCGTTTTTAGGTTAATAATGTACTTTAGAATTTCAATGTCGCCGGCAGGTATCTGGCTACCAGCTCTTCGTAATAAGGCCTGAGTTTTTTCCAGTCAGGCGGTTCCGGGCTTTTGGAATACAGATCATAGGGATTGAACAGCTTCACCCATTTCAGCATTTCGCGGTCATGATCATCCAGGAGATAATCATAAGCCCCTTCACGGTGCCATGCATAGAAGGAGTGATAACGCAGCATATATAATCCGGGCTCGGGAAGATAATTTTTCAGCATGTGGTACACGTACTCATCATGTCCCCAGGACATATCCACGTTCCGCAATCCGCAATTTTCTTTATACACGCCCAGCTTTGTATGGTAACGTGCATCGGTATGATCCGGATTGGCCGAAAAATATTCCGGGTAAATGATCTTATCTGAATAAGCACAGCCTACCGGGAAAGTATCCCCTACCACCGCCCACTGGGGTTCTCCGAAGAGGCATAACACTTTCCCCATATCATGCATCAGGCCAGTCAGCACCATCCAGTCCGGGTGCCCATCATGGCGGATGGCTTCTGAAGTCTGGAGCAGGTGCTGGAGCTGATCCAGGTCGGTGTCCGGATCTGAATCATCCACCAGTTGATTCAGAAAATCAAAGGCCTCCCAAACAGTCATTTCCTTTTTATCAAACTTCAGGAAATGGTTCCGCTTTTCCTGGACAAAAGCGTAGGTCTGGTACTGGTGATTGAGCCGGTAGAATTCCTTTACTGTATCCCGGGCGGGTTCATCATAATTGCGGTACTCCCCTGTTGCTTTTGCCGTGGCAATCGCATCCGGATCCGGGTAACGGCGCAAGAGATCGTCTTCCCATTCATCGAGATTCGTCAGCGGAACAGATTCAAATTTGGCATTACTCATACATGCTTGATTAAATTGTTTTCCTGATTAATTGATGGTTGTAAAAAGACCAGCGTTTGCTGAAAGCTCAGGTGCACGCCTATTGCGGTTACTGTTTATGGAGGCATAAAACAGTAAATGAGCAGAAAGATGCGGTAAGCATTTCATACTACAGACAAATCGTTGGTTTCTTGTTATAAATGTTAAAAAGACACTTTTTATCTGAAACCTATTGCATTCCCGTCCGATTTTTTTGCGAAACCGTTTTCGTCAATTAACCTATATTTATGGCGGATAGGCGGTTGATTGACACTATATAACATATGAGTAAACCCACGATCAAAGAACTGGCCCGTGAACTGGGACTGGCGGTTTCCACCGTATCGAAAGCATTGAGGGATAGTCATGAAATCAGCCAGGATACAAAGGATAAGGTATTAAAGCTGGCCGCAAAACTCAACTACATTCCGAATCCATACGCCAGCAGCCTGCGCCGGCAGAAGAGCCGCACGATTGCCGTGGTTATCCCTGAAGTAGCCGACAGTTTTTTCTCTATCGCCATCAATGGTATTGAAGAGGTAGCCCGTGAAAAAGGATACCATGTACTCATATATCTCACCCATGAAAGTCTGGACCGTGAAATCGAGATCCTGAATGAATTTAAAAGCGGCCGTGTGGACGGACTCCTGATCTCTGTAACCCGTGACACCTGCGGCGGAAATCATATTACCGAAGCAATGGATGCGGGGTTACCAGTGGTCTTTTTTGACCGTATGTGCGAAGATATACAGGCGGCCCGTGTACTTACAGATGACTATGAAAGCAGTTATAAAGCTACCCGGCTGCTCCTCGAAAGAGGATGCAAAAAACCAGCCTATCTCTCGATCTCTCCCAATCTCTCCATTAACCGGAAAAGAGAAGCCGGCTACCTGGCTGCTATCCATGAAGCCGGCATCAAACCTGAGAAAGACAGTATTGTCAATTGTGACGGGCCCGATGATAAAATCAGCGGACAGTTACTGGCTTTACTTCGTCCAAAAAACAGGCCGGATGGCATTATTGCTTCCGTGGAGAAACTGGTTCCCCCTGTTTACTTCGCCTGTAAGGAACTGCGTATCCGGATTCCCGATGATATACGCCTGATTGGTTTTACCAACCTGACTGCCTCCCCGATACTGAATCCGTCATTAACCACTGTTACCCAACCTGCTTTTGAAATTGGTAAATCAGCGGCGGCACTCCTGTTCAAAGGCATTGAAAAGACAGGGTTCAACCTGAACCAGGAAAGACTCGTGATCCCCTCACAGCTCCAGCAGCGCGACTCCACGCAATAGCCTGCTTTTTTAATTCAATCTTTGCGGCTATTTTTGGCGCCATACTTACCACATGACTAAAGCTTTACTGTTTGATCTGAACGGCACCATGGTGGATGATATGGATTATCATATCCGTGCCTGGCATCGTATCAGCCATGAACTCGGCGCCCGGCTGAGTATGGAAGAAGTAAAAGCAGAATGTTATGGCAAAAACGGGGAAGTGCTGGAGCGCATTTTTCCGGGACGTTTTTCAAATGAAGAGAAAGATAAAATCAGTATTGAAAAAGAAATACAGTACCGCCGGGAATTCAAACCCTTCCTGAAATTACTCAATGGACTGGATTCCTTTCTTGTGCTGGCTAAACAGCAGGGATGGAAAATGGGTATCGGCTCAGCGGCGATTATGTCCAACGTGGATTTTGTCCTGGACGGCCTGCAGATCCGCCACTACTTCGATGCCATCATCAGTGCCGACCAGGTGGTTCACAGCAAGCCCGACCCTGAAACATTCAGCTCCTGTGCCCGGATCCTGGGGGCCGAACCATCCCGTTGTATTGTATTCGAAGATGCCCCCAAAGGGGTCGAATCCGCCGACCGGGCCGGAATGAAAGCCGTGATTCTCACCACGATGCACCAGGAAGCTGAGTTCAGTGCCTGCAAAAACATCCTGCTTTTCTCACCCGATTATACCCACCCGGGACTAAAAGAGCTGCTGGAAAAATAATAAATGTATTTTTTACACTTATTAATAAATGATTTATATTCGGTCTTTATTCAGCTTGTCATACACCGAATATGGAACCAGGATATTACGTAATCGGCGCCGACTTTGGGACAGATTCAGTCCGCTCCGTGATCATCAACAGCAGTAACGGCCAGGAAGTCTCTTCTGCCGTATTTTATTATCCCCGCTGGAAACAGCAATTATATTGTAACCCCTCCAGCCATCAATACCGGCAGCATCCTTCAGATTATCTCGAAGGGATCGAAACATCGGTCAGGCAATGTATTGAACAGGCTGGTCCGGAAGTAGCTAAACGCATTAAAGCCATTTCTGTGGATACCACCGGCAGTACCCCGGTGGCCGTGGATAAAACAGGCACCCCGCTTTGTTTTTTACCCGGTATGGAAAATAATCCCAATGCCCTTTTTGTTTTGTGGAAAGACCATACCTCCACTGCCGAAGCAGAAGAAATTAACCGGCATGCGGAAAAATATCCCGTCAATTATCTTCAGTTTGTGGGTGGTATTTACAGCAGCGAATGGTTCTGGGCCAAACTCCTGCATATCCTGCGGGAAGATGAAGCCATACGGAAAAACATTTTCAGTTTCGTAGAGCATTGCGACTGGATTCCGTATGTACTCACCGGCGGAACGGATGCCAGGCTGTTAAAAAGAGGTGTCTGCAGTGCCGGCCATAAAGCCCTTTATGCCGTTGAATTCGGCGGACTTCCTCCCGATTCATTCTTCAGTGAACTGGACCCGGTATTAAAAGGATTTACGGAACGCTTATTCACCCGCACCTATACTTCGGCTGAACAAGCCGGCACCCTTTCCGCTGAATGGGCTGCAAAGCTTGGTCTACCCCATGATGTGGTAGTGGGTATCGGTGCCTTTGATTGTCACATGGGTGCAGTAGGCGGACAAATTGAACCTTACTATCTCAGTAAAGTGATGGGGACTTCCACCTGTGATATATTAGTGGCGCCCAAAGGGGATATGGAAAACAAACTGGTAAAAGGGATCTGTGGCCAGGTGGATGGATCCGTGATCCCTGGAATGATCGGGCTCGAAGCCGGACAATCTGCTTTCGGTGATGCCTATGCCTGGTTTAAAAATTTACTTAGCTGGCCATTACAGGAAATAGAAGATGTAACCCTTCGGGATAAAATCAGCGATTCGCTGATCAGCCGTTTATCTGCCGAAGCAGCCAAACTCCCGCTGCATGAAAATGATGAACTGGCCCTTGACTGGCTCAATGGAAGACGTACTCCCGACGCCAATCAGCTCGTACAAGGCGCATTTACCGGATTACATCTTGGCACGGATGCTCCCCGAATGTTCAAAGCACTGGTGGAAGCCACCTGTTTTGGTGCTAAAGCCATTACGGATCGCTTTGTAGAAGAAGGCATCCCGGTAAAAGGACTGATTGCCCTCGGTGGTGTGGCCCGCAAATCACCATTTGTTATGCAGACCATGGCGGATGTGATGAATATGCCGATCCGTATCCACAGCAGTGAACAGACCTGCGCGGCCGGTGCCGCCATGTTCGCAGCCACCGCAGCAGGCCTCTATCCTACCGTGGAAGATGCCATGAAAGCTATGGGACAGGGTTTTGACAAGGAATACAAACCCATCCGTAAAAATGTGGCCCTCTATAAAAAAAGATTTAAACGTTATAAGAAACTGGGTGCTTTTGCAGCCCGTTAAGTTTAAAAAAAAAGCGATGAGTAAATACACACATATTCAGGAAGAAGCCTATGCCGCCAATATGCAGTTGCCACAACTCGAACTGGTGCTTTTTACTTTTGGTAATGTCAGTGCCGCCGATCATTCACTCGGGGTATTCGCCATTAAACCCAGCGGAGTTGCCTACGAAGAACTGAGTCCGGATAAAATGGTGATCGTGGACTTTGACGGAATAACCGTTGAAGGCACACTCCGCCCTTCGTCTGATACTAAAACGCATGCCGTTTTATATAAACACTGGAACAAAATTGGCGGTGTGGTGCATACTCACAGCACCTATGCCACGGCCTGGGCACAGTCACAGCGCGATATTCCCATCTTTGGCACCACACATGCGGATTATAACACCGTGGACATTCCCTGTGCGCCCCCGATGAGTGATGAAATGATTAAAGGAAATTATGAACACGAGACCGGTTTTCAGATCCTGAATTGCTTTGCGGATAAACAACTCAATTACCAGGAGGTGGAAATGGTACTGGTGGGCAACCACGCCCCCTTTACCTGGGGAAAGGATGCTGCCAAAGCGGTACATAACAGTGCGGTGCTGGAATTCATTGCCAGGACATCAATGCTCACCGAACAGATCAATCCAAATGCACCCCGGTTGAAAGATGCGCTCAAACAAAAACATTACGAACGCAAACACGGGCCTGACAGTTACTACGGGCAATAAGTTAATTATCAATTAAACGCTATATGAAAAAAATCAGCACCTTACTAACCGCAGCTCTTGCGCTACAACTGGCTGCCTGTAATAACAACACTGAAAAAGAACAGAAAGACGGCACTGAACAAGTCACTGGTAAAGCCGGTATCAGCGAACAGCCCTTTGGTACATTTGAAGGCAAACCCGTCACTGAATACACCATGACCAACGCCTCCGGCATGCAGGTGAGTATTATTAATTTTGGCGGTGCCATTTCCAAAATCATCACCCCCGATAATAAAGGAAAACTGGGAGATGTTGTTTTTGGTTTTGCCAACCTGGAAGGGTTTCAGCAAAAAGGCAATCCCTATTTCGGCGGACTGATCGGCCGCTATGGTAACCGGATTGCCAAAGCTACATTCACACTCGATGGTAAAAAATATACCCTGGCTGCCAACAATGGTGTGAATGCCCTGCATGGCGGTAACAAGGGATATGATAAAGTTTACTGGAACATTGAAAAACAGGCCGGCGACAGCAGTCTGAAACTCACCTATACCAGTCCTGACGGCGAAGAAGGTTATCCCGGTACACTCAAAATGGAAGTCATCTATACATTGAATTCCGCCAATGAACTGAAGATCGAATACAGTGCCAACACAGATAAAGCCACCCCCGTTAACCTGACCAGTCATGCTTATTTCAACCTGAGTGCAGGAGCAGATTCCACTATCCTGGGTCATGAACTGACGATGAAAGCCGCCCAATACACACCGGTTGATTCCACCTTGATTCCCACCGGCAAAATTGAAGCGGTGGCCAATGGTCCCATGGATTTCAATACACCAAAACTAATTGGCCGCGATATCGCCAATGTAGCCGGTGGGTATGACCATAACTGGGTGCTGAGCCGCAGCGGTACAGGTCTTGAACTGGCTGCCAGACTGGTGCATCCCGGCAGTGGCCGTGTGATGGATGTGTTTACCACCGAACCCGGATTGCAGTTTTATTCCGGTAATTTCCTCGATGGCACACTGACCAATACAAAAGGAAATGCGAAATATGTCTGGCACGGGGCACTTTGCCTGGAAACACAGCATTTCCCGGATAGTCCCAACCAGCCTTCGTTCCCGTCCACGATTTTAAAACCCGGTGAAACGTATCATCATACCTGTGTATATAAATTTTCCACTCAACAATAGTTCTCAAAACATTTTTTATGCAATTACCTGATTTAAAAAAATGGTCTGTATGGTTTGTAACCGGCAGCCAGCACCTCTACGGGGAAGAAACCCTGAAGCAGGTGGACGAACATTCTGCAAAAATTGCAGATACCCTGAATGCTTCTAAACATATTCCTGTACAGGTGGTATTCAAACCGGTGGTAAAAACGCCGGAAGAAATTTTCAACCTGATCAATGCCGCCAATAATGACAGCAGTTGTATTGGTATCATCACCTGGATGCATACGTTTTCTCCCGCTAAAATGTGGATCAACGGACTGAAGATTCTGCGTAAACCGATGCTGCACCTCCATACCCAGTTCAACCGTGATATTCCCTGGGACAGCATCGATATGGACTTCATGAACCTGAACCAGAGTGCGCATGGTGACCGTGAGTTTGGTTTTATCATGAGCCGTATGCGGATGAACCGCAAAGTAGTGGCCGGTCACTGGCAGGATCCGGAAGTACAAAAGAAAATTAATATCTGGGCCCGTGCCGCTGCCGGCTGGCAGGACTGGCAGGGAGCGCGCTTCTGCCGCTTCGGTGATAATATGCGCCAGGTAGCCGTAACAGAAGGAGATAAAGTAGAGGCGGAGATCAAGTTTGGTTATAGTGTGAATACCTATGGTGTGGGGGATCTGGTGGCCGTGATTAAAAAAGTAAGAAACTCCGCCATTGATGCGCTCATCGATGTGTATAATAAAGAATACACCCTGGCGCCATCTCTGAAAAAAGGCCGTAAACATTATGATGCACTCCGGGAAGCAGCCCGGATTGAAATCGGTATGCGGACCTTCCTGGAAGAAGGGGGTTTCAAAGGGTATACGGATACTTTTGAAGACCTGCATGGAATGAAACAATTACCCGGCATTGCTTCTCAACGCTTAATGGCGGAAGGTTATGGCTTTGGAGGAGAGGGTGACTGGAAAACATCTGCACTGGTACGTGCCATGAAAGTGATGGGCAGTGGTTTACCCGGGGGTAATTCCTTCATGGAAGATTATACTTATCATTTTGAACCAAAAAATAATTTAGTACTTGGCTCTCATATGCTGGAGATCTGTCCCAGTATCGCCGGTGACAAACCCAGTTGTGAAATACATCCCCTGGGTATTGGTGGTAAAGAAGATCCGGTACGCCTGGTTTTCAATGCAGGGGCTGGTCCCGCACTGAATGCTTCGATCGTGGATATGGGCAACCGTTTCCGGTTACTCGTAAATGAGGTAGAAGCCGTGAAGCCGGTAAAGGCC
The DNA here is from genome assembly GCA_964650455.1 of uncultured Chitinophaga sp. GTDB lineage: Bacteria > Bacteroidota > Bacteroidia > Chitinophagales > Chitinophagaceae > JJ008. The sequence continues at coordinate 23,245 of CAZYTV010000015.1, forward strand.
TTACCGAAACTCCCGGTAGCCCGTGTGCTCTGGAAACCCATGCCGGATATGGTAACGGGCTGCAGTGCCTGGATACTGGCCGGTGGTGCCCACCATACCTGTTACAGCCAGAACCTCAGTTCAGAAGGATTGCAGGATTTTGCTGAAATGGCCGGAATTGAATTTGTTCTGATCGGCAAAAACACCAATCTTTATCAATTCAAGAATGAATTACGCTGGAACGACGCTTCTTTTAAATAAACATCCAAAAATCAACTGACATGAGCGGTATTTCAACTTTTGATATTCTCATCTTCGTCACCTATTTTATCCTGGTATCCGGTTATGGTTACTGGGTCTATAACAAGAAAAAGAAAACGACCATCACGGCCTCCCATGATTATTTCCTGGCGGAAGGATCACTGACCTGGTGGGCCATCGGTGCCTCCCTGATCGCTTCCAATATCTCGGCTGAGCAGTTCATCGGGATGAGTGGAAACGGTTATTTCGTTGGTATCGCGGTGGCTGCCTATGAGTGGATCGCGGCGCTGGCCCTGATTATCATCGCGGTCTGGTTTATGCCGGTGTACCTGAAGAACAAAATTTACACCATGCCGCAGTTCCTCAAAACGCGGTACAATGAGTCGGTGTCCCTGATCATGGCAGTTTTCTGGTTATTATTATATGTGTTTGTCAACCTGACTTCCATTCTTTACCTCGGTGCCATTGCCATCAGCGGACTGATCGGGCCTGAATACCTGCATATCGTGATGATCGGGCTGGCGGTATTTTCCCTGATCATTACCCTGGGCGGAATGAAAGTAATCGGCTATACAGACGTTATCCAGGTAGCGGTGCTGATCATTGGTGGTTTCGCCACTATCTATTTTGCCTTAACTATTGTGAGTGAAAAATTCGGATTAGGCCGTGACGCTTTTGCCGGTTTCAAAACCCTGATGCAACAGGCGCCGGATCATTTCCATATGATCCTGCAGAAACCAACGGCAGCTTCCTCACAGGAAGATGTAAACAAATACCTGATCCTCCCCGGTATCGCTATGTATTTTGCCGGTCAGTGGATCGTGAACCTGAACTACTGGGGCTGTAACGCGTATATCACCCAGCGGGCATTTGGTTCCGATCTGCAAACGGCCCGGAAGGGTATCCTGTTTGCCGGTTTCCTGAAACTGCTGATGCCAATCATTGTTATGCTGCCCGGTATCGCGGCTTATGTATTGCACCAGAATGGTCATCTGCCGGGTCTGCGTGGTATGGATGATGCTTACTCCGCCATACTTGGATTCCTGCCTTCCGGCTTAAAAGGACTGGCCATTGCGGCTTTAACGGCTGCCATTGTAGCATCGCTGGCCGGCAAGCTGAACAGTATCGCCACAATCTATACGCTGGATATTCACATGAAATATTTCAGGAAAGCCCAGAAAGATCATACCGGCGAAAAAGCAGAAAGCTCGATGGTATGGATCGGTAAACTCACCGCGTTTATTTCAATCGCTATAGCAGTAATTTTTGAATGGAAGGATATGCTGGGGATCAGCAGCGAGGGTGGATTTACCTTTATTCAGAAATACACCGGTTTTATCAGTCCGGGTGTATTCGCGATGTTTATCCTGGGTATGTTCTGGAAACGGACCACAGGTACGGCCGCCGTTGCAGGTCTGCTGACCGGTTTCTTACTGGCTATCTTCTTCAACAGTTTTGCAGTGCCTTTGCTCGGACATGAAACTTTATTATATAATGCGTTTAAAAACAAAGAAGGTATCTATGAAATTCCTTTCCTGATCAATATGGGCTGGGCCTTCTTCTTTACCATGGCGATTATGATCGGCATCAGTCTTGGCGGACCTAAAGTAAATCCCAAAGCCTTTGAACTGGACAAGGAGATGTTTAAGTTAAAGCCTTCCATTCTCATTATGATTGTGGCAACTATCTTTATCCTTGCTGCTATTTATATTAAATTCTGGTAAACGGAGTATATCAGGATTATGGCAATGGACTTATATAAAAAGGAGGATCATTTACTCCTGGCGGTAGACTGTATCATTTTCGGTTTTGATGGCAGCCGGCTGAAAGCTCTGCTCGTCAAGCGGAATCTTGAACCGGGACTGGGCAAGTGGTCCCTGATGGGCGGCTTCGTGAAGAAAACGGAAAGTGTGAAAGAAGCGGCTACCCGGGTACTGAACCTGCTGACCGGTCTGACCGATGTGTACATGGAAGAACTGGGTTGTTTCGGTAATGTAAACCGGGATCCTGGCGGCCGTGTGGTCTCCATTGCATTCTTTGCCCTGATAAAGATCAACGACTACAGTGAGTCGTTAATGAAAGAACATCACTCCAAATGGTTTGAACTGGATCATCTTCCCGCGCTCATCTTTGATCACGGGGAGATGATCCGTCAGGCCAAAGAAAAATTAAAGGAAAAAGTCTCCGCCCACCCGGCGGGCTTCACGCTCCTGCCCCGCAAATTCACTTTGCAGCAATTACAGGGACTCTACGAAGCCATCTATGAAAAGCAGATGGACAAACGCAATTTCACCCGCCGCATTCTCGAACTCGGCATCCTGAAAAAACTGGATGAGAAAGAAAAAGAATCTTCCCGAAAAGGCGCCTTTTTATTTGTGTTTGAGAAAAACAAGTATGAGAAACTGGCGAAGAAGGGGTTCAGGATAATATAAGCAGTTTGTATTTATAATTCCCTGATCATAATATTCCTGTAGTACACCTTATTCCCGTGATCCTGCAATGCAATATGGCCGGTCTTCGCAGTTCCGTAGCCCGGATAATCTTTCCATTTACCCTCCTCCTTCTTCTTTTTCCAGTCAGCATCCCATGCCTGGAAGTCCACGATTTTTTCGCCATTTAACCAATGTTCCACATGGCCCTTATTGAAAATAATTTTACTTGAATTCCATTCACCGGCCGGCTTGAGTTTTTTGCGTTCATTGCTGGTATACATACCATAATCTGCCCCTGCTTTCTGCCATTCTTCCAGTTTATCCGGAAACCCGACATCATCAATCACCTGGTACTCCGGGCCGGTTTCATAAGGAGCCTGGTAGGCCGTATCTTCCACCACATGGTACATCACTCCGCTGTTTGCTCCCTTTGTTACTTTCCAGTCCCAGGCCAGTTCAAAATTCTCATACTTATTATCCGTAATGATATCCCCGCCATGTGCATCGGCGGCCGCCCCCAGACAAACCAGGGAACTGTCTTCAATGGTCCAGTTCTTCAGTTCACCGGGCTGTTTATTGTAGCCATGCCAGCCTTTCTGGCTTACCCCATCAAAAAGCCGTACCCATGCAGAAGTTCCGGCTGCTGATTTATCTACACCGGCATTCCCGGTTGTATCGGTGCCTGATTTGTCGCCGGCTGCCTGATTATTACAGGAAACGATACCTGACATCAGTATTAACCCCGCAACGTTTTTCATTGATTTTATACGCATACACTATTTATTACTTTTTTATTAATTGCATTTTATCAGGGTTCCATAATATCGCTGTGTCCTGGTTGTAACTGTCATTACACAGCAGTGCGGGTGCTGCTGCCCGATAGCCGAATATAGCGTCTTCCGTAACACTCCCTCCATTTCGTATGGCGGTAAAGAAGTTTACAAAATGGTCGTACGGACCGCCCTGGTATCCTTTCTCAGCTTCAAATGTATATTCTTCCGGTGGCAGAATCCGTTTTCTTCCCGTAACAGGGGTTCCGGCCTTCTTCATCTGTTCGAGGAAAAAGGGATCATCTGACGCAAAGCTTTTATTTCTTTTTAAGGTCACGCTATCCCAGGTGATATCCATTGATCCTTCACTGCCCACCAGCTTCAGGTAGGTGGTGCCGCTGGTACCATCCACAAAATTGCAACGCAGGGACAGGTTGAAGGCCGGATGCGCCTGGTTCTGGTGATAATCAAATGTGCCCAGCAGTACATCCGGTACTTCACGACCATCTTTCCAGTAACGAAGTCCCCCGGCCGCGTAAACTTTGCTGGGGCCAAAGGAGTTGGTTATAAAATGTAAACTGGAAAAAAGATGTACAAACAGATCTCCGGACATACCTGTTCCATAATCCAGGTAGTTTCTCCACCTGAAAAAACGGGTGGCATCAAACGGACGTTTAACGGTATTGCTGACATAGGTGTCCCAATCCACGTTTTCTGGCGATGCATCTGCCGGAATCGGGTATTGCCAGGCTCCCGTAGGTGAGTGCCGTGCCCAGAATCCTTCTGCATAATTCAATTCCCCTATCGCACCGCTTTTCAACAACTCCTTTGCCTTCTCATTTCCCAATGAGGACACCCCCTGGCTGCCTACCTGGAATACTTTTCCGGATTCTTTCTGCGCTTTTATGACGGCCGGTCCTTCCAGGATGGAATGCACCATGGGTTTCTCACAATAAACGTGTTTCCCCGCTTTCAGGGCATCTATGGAAATTTGCTGGTGCCAGTGATCGGGGGTGGCTATAATCACGGCGTCAATATCTTTGCGGCCTAATATTTCCTTATAACTGCGGGTGGTAATAATATCCTTGCCCCAGCGTGTCTTAGCCTCCTTTAATCGGCCATCATAAAGATCACAAACCGCTATCAGTTTTATTCCCGGAACCTGCAGGGCGGTGATGGTATCCTGTACGCCCATACCTCCGGATCCGATCAGGGCAATATTGATATTGTCATTTGCATTAAAACGGCTTCTTTGCTGAATAGTAAAACGGGCTGATTTGTTTTCATTGCCGAGTGCCTGGGCGCCTGCTGCAACGGCCGCCGTACTAAGGGCCAGTGACCGGATGAATTTTCTCCGGGTTGATTCATTCTTATTGTTCATTAGTGCTGATTTTTTATGGCGAGCGTTGTGTCCGGAAATATTACTGGTATCATTTCATTTCTTTTATACGGATATTTTTCCACCTGACTTTTATACCTCCCCCGTCATGAATCTGAAGGGCAATAAAGCCTTTTCCCTGACCTATTTTTTCATCTTTGAAGTATACCATCTGTTTCCCGTTGAGCCAGGTGGTTATTTCATCGCCTTTAGCCTGGATCTTTAACTGATTCCAGTCATCCGCTTTCTGTATTTTCTCATCTTCCGGTTTGGGTTGAATCAGCCATCCTCTTCCATACGACTCATAAATCCCCCCGGTATGATGATCGGGTGGTGCCACTTCCACCTGCCATCCGCTGATTTTTGTACCTTCTATACCAGACCGGAAGAACACACCACTGTTTCCGTTTGCCTCCAGTTTAAACTGAAGATCCAGCATAAAATTATCGTAGGGTTTATCAGTAGACAGGTACCCGTACTTTTTATCAGGGCCACTCTCGCAGATCAGTTCGCCGTTTTCCACATACCATTTTTCTGTTCCATGCCGGGTCCAGCCCGTCAGGTCTTTTCCATTAAACAGTTTTTTATACCGCTGTGGCTCTGTACCCGCGGATAAAAGAAAAAAACCCAGTAATAATAGCAGGCTGCTTTTCATATCCCTAAGATACTGGAAAGGGTGGAATTTCAATCAATCCTTACTTCCCGATACAGAAAACCCGGCTGTTAACCGGGCTATCTGTGTTTTGATCTTAGCGTGCTTTTTTCTTTGGATCCGCTTTCTTCTGTGCTGAGCTTTTCTTTTTTGTAGGCTTATTCTTCCTGGGTTCAGCGTTCTTTTTCGACATACATTTAAATTTTTAAGGTTAGTGAATTATTTACTTATGGCTGAAGGGTTTTCTCTTCCCGTTTTTCATGTTTTCCCATAAGTATACAAAGATATGCCTATAATGGTACTGTTTCCTGTATTCCTGCTCGACATACCCGGCTGGTTCCGGCGAATCATAGCCGATCTTCAAACTGCTGGTTTTGACTGCTTCTTAAATGCATTTGACCATTTGATTGCTTCGTTCAGCACTTCTGTAATATTTGTACCATTTGCCAAATAACTACTCTTTGTAGTCTTGCCAATAACCATTAACTGGATTTCTTCATGCTCCATTGTGAAATTCAGATCGTTATCTTCCAACAGCTTTTTAATTTTTGTATTATTCCTCATTGTCTCTTGTTGCTATACCGGCGTTCGGTAAAGGTATAAATTGCAGGGAAAGGAAAGTTGAGGCCAGACCATTTGTTTTCTTTTCTTCCCCCCTTCAATATCTCCGATTCAAGGTACATGGCTTTTTGCGGCCTTTTAATAGTTGCGGCACTAACAGCTACTTCCCGATACAGAACACCTCAACCCGCTACCAGCAAAGCTTTCAGCGCATTAGGATACAAATGGGCCACGCAAAAAATGAAACAAAAGAAAATAAGAACAAATAAATGCAAAATATCCGCATAGCATAGTATTTCTAATCATTCAAAACATCACAAACCTTTACCAACAATCAAATCAAGAAATCTGCCAACTCCTTGACAACAGGAAAAATCAGAAAAGGAAATCGAAAACAAAATCCTCAATTATAAATCCGCGATATTATACATGATCAGTTTGTCTTACTATACTTTTCCAAATCTCTCATCGCAATTACTCGAAAATTATGGTCCTTCATATATTGAAGGTATTCGGTAAAAATGGCTTCAGACGTGGTATAGTCTGGATGTGCGATATCAGGAACTCCGTGTATTGTAAAGGCTAATATCTGGCCGGGTTGTAGATTTTTTAAAGCCGACCATGTACGTTGTAAGAGTTTCTCGGTAGTGCCCATTGTATAGCTGGGTAATGCAAGCATATTATCTTGTAAAGGATCGTAATATGTACTTAGACCAGTTCGGGCATACTGGTATCCCATTTCTTTTAATACAATCTGCGATGCGGAATCATGGCGGTTGCCTGGGTAAGCAAAAGAAATAGGTTTTGGAATACTATACTCTTTACATTTATTTTCAATAAAACGGATTTCTTCCTGCTTTTCTTGCCTAGTTAACCTGGTCATGTTCTTATGATGGCCTGTATGATTACCAATTTCAAAACCCATTTTATATAATTCAGCAATCTGTGGCCAGTTCATATAATAAGCCGAGTCATCGGGTGCTTTCCATGGCATTTCGCAAACCATAAAGGTGGCAGTAAAGCCAAATTTTTTAAGCAGCGGTGCAACAATGGTATAATGGCTGATTTCTGCATCATCGAAACAAAGTACAACCACTGGGTCCACCTGATTATTTTTTGGGCTGTTGCCGGTTGATTTATTTGTCTGTAAACCTTTCATTAATTCTGCATAACGTTTCCCTAATTCTCTTACAGAAGCAGTATTAAAATGAAGCTGATCACCTTTATCGACCAGACCCATTGCTGAAGCCACAGCGGTATTTGGTACTTCATGTGGCAAGTGGTTGATCTCTTTGTTAATGAAATTAACTTTATTAAAATAACCGATCTCTCCTGCAACAAAAGGAAGGTTTGGCATTTGCAGATCTTTACGAAACCGATCAACCAACACTTTTAATTTTTTCAGGTATACTAAAGATCTTGCAGAATCATTATCCGATTCTCCTTGGTGCCAGAGGATCCCTTTTAACACACCTGTTTGCATAGAAAATTTTATTCTTGCTAAGGCATCCTCGTATGGATGTTTGGTGTCCATGTAAACCGCTCCAGGCTCCCATACCTTAATGGGCGAACCTCCCCATGCGCAGGGAACCAATCCAATTTTCAACGTCTTGTTATTGCCTACCATCGCTTTTGCAAAACTGATTGCCGGGCCTACCCCTGCTGCTGGTTTATCGAAATGAACAGGATCAGTAGCATGCACCCAATGATTCTGTGAATCAAGCATGATGATTTGCGAATCGATCTTTTTACTTTCTTCATCTACTTGTCCACGACCGGCCATATTTGATTGACCGATAAGTAAGTAGATATGTACATTCGTGTCAGGAGTTTTATGCTGCGCTGCAACATGTAATGAACAACACAGTAATATAGAAATTAAAAATTTCATCATTTTGTTTATTTCACTGCATAAACCGTACTGAATTCATATTTGCCCGAGCCAACTTTTACCACCATATATCCTTTCTCCTTACCAATAACCTGTATAATTGTTGATGCCGTAAGTGGTTGTCCGTTTTCCAACACTTCGTTTTCTAGCTGAATAGGAATATAAACTGTTGCAGTTGTGTTGGCCGGAATTTCAATACTTAGTTTTAGTTCCTGGCCTTCGATTCTCCAACTAGAGTTAAGCTTACCATATGATGTTTCATAAGAAGCAGCTGCATATGTGAACTTTCCACCAATATGTGGCTGAATGCGTATTTTTTTGTACCCCACACCGTCTCCTGTTTCGGTATCAAGCCCTGCCATTACACGGTACATCCAGTCGCCAATGGCACCATAGGCATAATGGTTAAAGGAATTCATGGTGATTGCCTGAAAATCTCCGTTGGTTCTTATACCATCCCAACGTTCCCAAATAGTAGTAGCGCCTTTTGTAACCGGATATAACCAGGACGGATAGGTTTCTTGTAAGAGTAATGAATAGGCAACATCTGAGTAACCATAACGACTCAGCACATGACATAAATAAGGTGTACCCAAAAAGCCGGTTGTTAAATGGTTTTTATACTCTTTGATATTCGCCACCAGCCTATCTGCCGCCTGTTGTCTTAAATGTTCGGGCAACATATCAAAATGTAATGCCAGCACATAAGATGTTTGTGTGTTAGACATAGTGGCACCATTTGCCGTAGTGTATTCTTTTAAGAAAGCCTCCTTTATTTTTTGCAGCAGTGTTGTGTAGGACACTACATCATCTGTTTTACCTAATTCTTTTGCAGCATTGATAAACAGTTGTGTAGAATAAGCATAAAAACATTGTGCAATTAAATATTTATTGGTGATGGCTGCTCTACCATCGTTATCATCAGCCATAGTATAAAACAACCAGTCGCCATAGTGGCTGCCTTTGTTCCATAAATTGTTAGTGCTTTGGCTTTGCATATAACCAACCCATGCTTTCATACTGCTATACTGTGCTTCCAAAATTCTTTTATCGCCATAAACCAAATACATCTCCCAAGGAATTATCGTAGATGCATCTGCCCAGCCTGCACTGCCGCCTGCAGCCCAGCCTTTATCACCTAACGGATTTGGAATAACATGCGGCACACTGCCGGTATTAATTTGGTCAAGCGACAAATCTTTCAACCATTTTGTAAAGAAATTATTTACCCCACGCAGAAATGTGGATGTGCGAAAGAATGCTTGTGCATCACCTGTCCAACCCATACGTTCATCCCGCTGCGGACAATCGGTAGGTACATCCAAAAAATTACCTCTTAACCCCCATTCAATATTATGCTGCAATTGATTTATTAATGTATTGGATGATGTAAAGCTGCCGGTTTTTTCCATAGCAGAATACATTGCAACCGCAGTAAAGTTTTCTGGTTTTAGTTCGCCAGCAATACCTTCCAGCTTTATATATCGAAATCCAAAAAAAGTAAAGTGTGGTTCAAATATTTCATCTTCATTTCCTTTCAGTATATAAACCGCTTGTGCTTTTGCCCCCCTGAAAGTTTCACCCTATAAACTACATTTCTTATCCAAACCCTCGGCAACGGATATAACTATGGTAACCCC
>CAZYTV010000016.1:0-32473 GCA_964650455.1 uncultured Chitinophaga sp.
GTCTCATTTTATACCTTTTTATGAACTACTGGCTGATACTGATCCCGTTGATTTCCGCCTTTATTGGCTGGGTGACCACCTGGGTCGCTATAAAAATGCTTTTTCATCCCAGGGAACCAAAACGGTTCCTCGGCATCACGATTCAGGGTATTTTCCCAAAAAGACAACAGCAGTTTGCGGAGAAATTGGGAAAACTGGTGAGTGCCGAGTTCCTTTCCTTCAGCGATATTGAAGAAAAAATCAGCAGCCCGGAAAATCTCAAAAAAATAATGCCCATGATCGAAAATCATGTGGATGAGTTTTTACGCCACCGGCTCAGTACTGAAATGCCTATGATCAGTATGTTTATCGGGGATAAAACCATTGGCAAACTGAAAGGCGCATTTATGCTGGAAATTGAATCCCTCTTCCCTGCCGTCATGAAACAATACGCAGCCAATCTCAAGACTGAGCTCGACCTGGAACATATCGTCATTCAAAAAGTCTCCGGATTCTCCTCCGATAAGCTCGAAGAAATACTCTACCAGATCATGTCCAAAGAATTCCGGTTTGTCGAGATCATTGGTGCTGTTATCGGACTGATTATCGGTCTTGTTCAGGTTTTCATTACCATGATGACCCGTTGATCCTTTTAAAAGTATTCCAGGCGAACATTTTCCACTGGTAATTGTCATTAGACCACTCATCAACTTATCTAAGGTTTGGTGCAAGTTCAACACCCATTAAACGTCTAATAATCAAATCGAATTAATGAGAAAATTTATAACCGTATTAGCTTCATTATTAATCATTTACGCTGCCGGCGCCCAAATGCCAGGTGGCAATGCTTCAAGACCCGGCCAGGGAAGACCCCAGGTAACCGGTTCTTTTTATGGCAAACTGGTGGAAGCTAAAACGGCTAAACCCATCGAATACGCCTCCGTTCAGCTGCTGCAGAACCGCTTTGACTCCGCTACTAAAAAGAGAAAAGAAGTGGTGATCTCCGGTATGTTATCTGACAATCACGGTGATTTCCGTTTAGAGAATATACCCGCTTTCGGTCAGTTTAAATTACAGGTAACCATTGTAGGTTTCAAACCCTTTGAGCAAACTGTTTCCTTTGATGTTAAACCCGGCGGCGATATGACAGCCATGATGGCAGCCCTGGATAAAGATCTCGGGAATATTAAAATTGATGTGGCAGAAAAAACACTGGATAATGTGACGGTTACCGCCTCTAACCCCGGATTAAGACTGGGTATCGATCGTAAAGTGTTTAATGTGGACAAGAACCTCGTATCTGCCGGGGGAACGGCCGTGGATGTGATGCGAAACGTACCCTCTATCAGTGTGGATATTGACGGGAATGTAACGATGCGTAACAACTCACCGCAAATTTTTGTAGATGGCCGTCCTACCAACCTCACCCTGGAACAGATTCCTGCTGATGCAATAGAATCAGTCGAGATCATTACCAACCCTTCAGCAAAATTTGATGCCTCTGGTGGTACAGCCGGTATCCTGAATGTGGTGTTGAAAAAGAATAAACGTGTGGGCTACAGCGGTAGTATCCGTACCAACATAGACTCCCGGGCAAGGGTGGGATTTGGCGGGGATATTAATATCCGTAAAGACAAGGTAAATTTTTTCCTGAATGCCAATATAAACCAGCGGAAATCGATCAGTAATGGTACCACAGACCGAACCACGTTGATCGGCACTCCCAATACTTTCATGCACCAGACAGATGAAAGTATTTCAAAAGGACAATTCCTCTTTTTCCGGGGGGGCTTTGACTTTTTCCTGGACAACCGGAATACCCTTTCCATAGCAGCAAATATGGGGCAGGGCCGTTTCAAACCAACTTCTGTCAGCGATATTGACATTGATTCCCTCTACCCGGTTATCAAAACTTCTTATAGTGACAGGACTTCCCGCAGCAACAGCCAGTTTAATCATACCGGTGGATTGATCAGTTTCAAACACCTTTTCCCGAAACAAGGAGAAGAATGGACGGCAGATATCAATTATAACCGGAGCAAAAACAATAACCTTAACCTGGTAAGCACTGATTATTTTCCTGACCCCCTCAGCAGTTTTATGAGTACATTCAGTCAGCAGCAGGATGGCAAGGGTACCAATGAGAACATTGTGATACAATCGGACTATATCAAACCCCTGACAGAGAAATCAAAACTGGAAATGGGATTAAGGGGACAGTTCCGCAAAGTAGATAACAGGAATTTATTCTATGTGGTGGGAGCTGGTGGCGGACTTACATTAGATCCGGATCTTTCTGTAAATTATAACAGTATTGATAATGTATTCGCTGCTTATACCACTTATTCCAACCAGTATAAAAACTTTGGTTACCAGTTGGGTTTACGCCTGGAAAGCTCCAACTATGAAGGGAACCTGCCGGATAAGGCAGAAAGCTTCAATATCAAATTCCCGGTAAGTCTTTTCCCGAGTATTTTTCTTTCACAAAAATTGAAAAATGACCAGGACCTGCAGCTGAACTATTCACGGAAAATCAACCGCCCTAATTTCTTCCAGCTGTATCCCTTTACTGATTATTCCGATTCCCTGAATATCAGCCGGGGTAATCCGAACCTGAATCCGGAGTTTACCAATTCACTGGAACTCTCCTACCAGAAAACATTTAAGAATAAAGACAATTTTATTGCATCTGCCTACTACAAGAACACTACGGACCTCATCACCCGCTACCAGGAAAAAGAATTAAATACCGGTACCGGGAAGGATGTGCTGATCAATACCTATATCAATGCGAGTTCCAGTTATGTAACCGGTTTTGAACTGGTGTCAAGAAATAAAATGGCCAAATGGTGGGATCTGACCAGCAACCTGAACCTTTACACTTCTAAAATAAAACTGAATATTGCCGGCCAGCCTGAGCAGGATCCTTTTGCCAGCTGGTTATTAAAAATCAATAATACTTTCAAATTAGCGAAGAGTTTCAGCTTACAGCTCTCTGGTGAATACCAGTCCAAAACCATTCTTCCTCCCGGCGGATCCGGCGGCGGTGGCGGCGGTCGTGGTGGCATGTTTGGTGGAGGTGGTATGGGCATGTTTGGCCAGTCCAGTTCTTCCCAGGGCTATATAAAAGCGAATTACCATATGGATGCTGGTTTACGTTATGAGTTCCTGAAAAACAGGCAGGCATCCATTTCCTTAAATGTGAATGATGTCTTTCGTACCCGACGTCAGAATATATTCTCCCAGTCCGCCTATTTCACCCAGGAAGTTTTCCGTCGCCGTGACCCCCAGTTGATGCGCCTGAATTTTAACTGGCGTTTTGGGAAATTCGACCCGAACCTGTTCAAACGCAAGAATAATAAGAACCAGGATAACGGCGGAGACGGCATGAATATGGGACAATAGGGAACGATCACCCGATAAGTGCTTAAGGTTTTGCATATTTGCAAAACCTTTTTTGTATACTACAAACCCCTGATTTGAAACGACTGTACTTCACTGTCACGAATGACCTGACTTATGATCAGCGGATGCACCGTATCTGCGGTTCCTTATCGGATGCGGGTTACGAGGTAGTGCTTACAGGGCGAAAGCTGAAACATTCTCTGCCACTTCAGGAAAAAAAATTCAAACAGCACCGGATTTCCTGCTGGTTTAACAAGGGTAAACTCTTTTATGCTGAGTATAATATCCGGCTATTCTTTTACCTTCTTTTCAAACACATGGATGGAATCTGTGCCATCGACCTGGATACGATCCTCCCCTGCCTGTATATTTCCCGGATAAAAAAAATTCCCCGGGTCTATGATGCACATGAACTGTTCACTGAATTAAAGGAAGTGATCAGCCGCCCGGGCATCCACCGTTTCTGGCTCGGTGTGGAACAAAGAGCAGTTCCTGCTTATAAATGGGGGTATACCGTCAGTGAGAGTATCGCTGAAGAATTTTACCGGCGTTATAAAGTGGAGTACCGGGCGATCCGGAATGTTCCGGTATTGCAAACCGGTGAATTATCTATTGCCAAAGAAAAAATCATTGTCTACCAGGGTGCAGTAAACGAAGCCCGTGGATTTGAATACCTCGTTCCAGCCATGCAATGGGTTAATGCAAAACTGCTGATCTGCGGGGACGGGAATTATATGCATCAACTGAAGAAACTCATCCTGGATTATAAGCTGCAGGAAAAGGTTGAATTAACCGGAATGGTTTCCCCGGAAGCATTAAGAACCATTGCGGCCAGGGCCTATATCGCAGTGGCGGTACCTGAAAAGGAAGGATTGAACCAGTTGCTCGCGCTGCCCAATAAATTTTTTGACTATTTGCATGCCGGTCTCCCCCAGGTTACGGTGGATTACCCGGAATACCGGAAATTGAATAAAAAATGGGAAGTGGCGGTACTGATCGGCGACCTCGCTCCTGAAAGAATTGCAGCCGCACTCAACAATTTACTGTATGATACTGTTCTATACAACAGGCTTCATCAAAACTGCCTGAAAGCCAGGGAATCACTAAACTGGCAGGAAGAAGAAAAAAAACTAATTGCTTTTTATCAAACTCTTTTTAACGCTTGACAAAGCCCCTGCATATCGTTTGCCTGGATACGCCATGGCCCGCTGATTACGGGGGAGCCATAGATATGTTTTACCGGATCAGGGCACTCAGCGAATCAGGTGTGAAAATTCACCTGCATTATTTTTCTTATAACCAGCGGGGTAATCCCACTGAGCTGAATCAGTATTGCTCCAGTATTCATATTTATGAACGTAAAACGGGTTTCAAAGGCTTTTCCTTTAAGCAACCGTATATTGTTTCCTCACGGGCCAATACCGAACTGGTCAATAACCTGAATAAGGACAATCACCCCATCCTGATAGAGGGCGTACATTGCACAGGTATCCTTCCCCTGTTGAATAAAGAAAACCGGAAGATCGTGGTCAGGCTGCATAACAATGAATCCGCTTATTATAAATATCTCGCGGTCAGCGCGCGGAACCTGCTGAAGAAAATCTATTACCGGTTTGAGAGCAGCCTACTGGCCCGGTATGAGCGGAATCTGCCCAAGGATGTAAAGTATGCCTGTATCACCCAACGGGAGGAAAAATTCTTCCGCAATGAATACGGACTGACTAATACCTTTTTTTTACCCGTGTTTACCCCCTATCAGGAGATTCGTTGCCTGGAAGGTATGGGTACCTTCTGTTTGTATCATGGAAACCTGGGAGTGCCTGAAAATGAAAAGGCAGCTATCTGGCTGCTCACCGAAGTGTTTTTCAAAATCAAGGTTCCATTTGTTATTGCGGGAAAAAATCCTTCCCGCCGGCTCGATAAACTGGCCCATCTCTGTCAGCATACCTGCCTGGTGGCCAACCCGTCTGATACGGAATTAAATGACCTGGTCCGGTTGGCACATATCAATATACTACCCTCTTTCAGCAATACGGGGATCAAGATCAAACTCCTGCATGCATTGTTTGAAGGACGGCATTGTGTGGTGAACGAAGCCATGGTCAATGGTACAGGACTGGAATCTGCCTGTCATATCGGGACCAATGCCCATGCCCTTGCCTCTATTGTCATGCAATTACATCATCAGCCTTTTACAGAAGATGAAATCAATTTACGGAAGAACCTGCTGGGGCAATCCGGGGATAATGTCACACATGCGCAGCTCCTTAGTCAATACTTATGGTAGCATTATCGAGTACCCGGCCTCTTTCTGTACGGATCATCCGGGCGGGGAATTTCTGTACCACGATATAATCATGTGATGCCATGACCACCGCTGTATTATAGTCTTTGGCGATCTGGAAGATCAGGTGCATGATCTCATCCGAAGTTTCCGGATCGAGATTACCGGTGGGCTCATCGGCCAGGATCAGTTTGGGTGAATTGAGCAGGGCCCTGGCTATATCAATACGCTGCTGTTCGCCGCCACTCAGCTCAAAAGGCATTTTGAATCCTTTTGATTTCAGGCCTACTTTATCGAGTACATCAGCAATTTTTTCATTCATCAGTTTTTCGTCCGTCCAACCAGTGGCCCGGAGCACAAACTTCAGGTTGTCATTTACATTCCGGTCGGTGAGTAACTGAAAATCCTGGAAAACCACACCGAGGGTGCGGCGCAGGTAAGGCACTTTTTTCCAGTCCAGCCCTTTCAGGTTGAATCCGGCCACGGTCGCCTCCCCTTCTTTCAGTTCCAGTTCACCATACAGGGTCTTGAGCAGACTGGATTTCCCGGTACCGGTCTTACCCACCAGGTACACAAATTCACCTTTGTTAACCGTCAGATTTACATCTTGTAAGATCAGGTTATTGCCCTGGTATATATTGGCGTTTCTCAGTTCTATGATTGGCTCGGACATTTGGTAATGGGTTTCCTGCAAAATAAAGCAAACTCAGCCTTAAAAGGCACAAAAATTTACTTTAACTAAATTTTTAGTTGTTTAACTAAATAATTAGTTTTAGCTTCGGTTTATCAATTTTGAAATATGAAAGCATTGACCAAGGCAGAAGAACAGATCATGCAGGTATTATGGAAACTGGAACAGGCCTTCCTCCGCGAGATCGTGGAAGAAATGCCGGTTCCAAAACCGCACCAGAATACAGTGGCCACCCTGCTGAAGATCCTGGTGGAAAAAGAATTTGTGGCGGTAGAAGTTTTGGGACGTCAGCACCGTTACTCCCCGCTGATCTCTAAAGAAGACTATTCAGGCAAAAGTATTAAACAACTGGCGAAAAACTATTTTGAGGGTTCGTTCAGCAATGTGGTCTCCTACCTCGTGAAGGAAAATAATATTTCGGTGGATGAACTGGAGCAGTTGCTCAGACAAATCAAAAAATAGCAAAACCATTCCAAATGAATCCAATGCTTAATTACGGGATCCAGGTGATCATCATCTCCGGTCTCTTATATAGCTATTATCATTTTGTATTGCGGAATAAAAAATTCCACCGCTACAACCGGTTTTACCTGCTGGCCGTGGCCTTGTTAAGTCTGTTGATTCCCCTGCTGAATATACCGGTTTACTTTACAGAAGATCAAACCGGATCCTCCATTGTTTATAACACATTAACGGTACTATCCGGCAGCAGCCAGGAAGAAGGCGTAATTGTTTATGCAACCCGGACCGGAAAAGAAAACTGGTTCACAACCACCCATATCCTGCAGCTGATTTATTTTACCATTGCAGTCGTGGTGTTCATGCGTATTGTCCTTTCCCTGTTGAAAATCAACCGGATCATCCGCCGGCATCCTGTGGAAAAAATAGAGAATATCCATTTCCTGAATACAGATGAACCCGGCACACCCTTTTCTTTTTTCCGCTGGTTATTCTGGAACCGAAAAATCGAACTCAACTCAGTCAAAGGCGAACAGATATTCCGGCACGAAATGTTTCATATTGAACAAAAGCATAGCCTCGATATTATATTCCTTGAACTGCTGACCGTTGTTGGCTGGTTCAATCCCTTCTTTCATTTAATGAAACGGGAGACCAGGGCTATTCATGAATTCCTGGCCGATCAGTTTGCCGTTACTGAAAACAACCGCTGGGACTATGCCGAACTCCTGTTGATGCAGGTGCTGAACACCAGCCAGCGACTTGTCCATCCTTTTTTCCATAACCAAATCAAAAGACGTATAGCCATGATTACTTCTCCTCAGAAAACAAGTCACCAGTACGGGCGAAAACTAATGGTGCTGCCATTAACCCTCCTCAGTATTTTCCTATTTGCTTTCTCGTACAAAGAAATTAAGAAAGAGCATTCGATTGCAAGTAAAATTCAAAAATACAATGCTGCAGATACCACTATCAAACCAACCCGTAATGTATCTGTAATCAACAAAATGATATTCATCAGTGATAGTATCATATTCCGGAGTGCCCCGGCACAGGACCCGAAAAACAATATTCCGGAAGCCATTGCCTTTATGAATGGGAAAAGAATATTCAAGAATGAGTATGAAAATAAAGCCATTGTATGTGACAGCATTGAAGTTTACAGCGCAGATGATAAAAAAGCAATCGAAATATATGGACCGCAGGCCCGTAGCGGGGTAATGGTGATTTATAACGGTAAAATCACAGATGTTGAATTAAAAGACAGGAAAGAACCTGAGCCTGAAAAAATATTTACCAAAGTGGAAATTGAGGCAGCGTTTCCGGGCGGAATTGATGAATGGCGGAAATACCTGATGAGAAACCTGGATGGCCAGGTGCCGGTAAAAAATAAAGCGCCTCAAGGCAACTATACAGTATTAATTCAGTTCGTTGTAAAAAAGGATGGCAGCATCAGTGACATCAGGGCACTTACTAACCAAGGTTTTGGGATGGAAGAAGAAGCTATCGATGTTATTAAGAATGGACCAAAATGGATACCAGCCATACAAAACGGCAAACAGGTAAACGCTTTTCGCAAACAACCAATCACTTTTGTAGTGAATAACCTTAGCAATGGCGAGCGAAAAGATTGGAAAACGGTTAATGATAAAGATGACAGCCTTAAGGAAGTCGTTATAGTTGGATTTGAAGAGAATAAAAATAGCATAATACCGGAATCAAATATACCGGTTGAACCTGCCGGGAAAAACCTGGTATTCGAAAAAGTAGAGGTTGAGCCAGGATTCCCGGGCGGCGACACCAAATGGCGGGAATACCTGGTGAGAAACCTGAATGCTAATATCCCTATAGACAGTGGTGCACCAGCTGGAAAATATACGGTGCTGGTTCAATTTATTGTTGACAAAGAAGGTAAACTGAGCCAGATCAAACCACTCACCCAGCATGGTTTCGGCATGGAAATGGAAGTAATGCGTATTATAAAAAAAGGGCCTTACTGGGTACCGGCTATACAAAACGGAAGAAATGTAAACGCATATAAAAAACAACCAGTCACATTTGTTATAGAAGAACAGGCAGATGAGACTGAAAAACCTTCTTCAACCCCTCAGAAAAATCAGCCGATCATATCAACTAAAACACTTCCCAATATTGATGCTTTCAAATTACTTCAACTTCCCCCAGGTACTGAAATAATCAGTTATACATTTACAATTGACCTGGAAAAGCCGGCCAACAGTATACTTTCCGTTCCGAATTCCGGGATAACTATAAATCCAAAAACGAGAAAAGCATTACAGGAAGCCAGGGCCGGGCAATTAATAACCATTGATAGTATAATCATCAGTGAAAACGGGAAAGCTAAAAGAATCCCTTCCCGAGTCTATTATATAGTGGATTAATAGCTGAGTACCCCGTTAGGTGTGGTTATTTTAAGTTCTTTTTGCTCACTCGCCTCTACCCTGCCAATTACCTTTGCATCCACTCCAAAACCTTTTGAGACGCTGATCATCGCTTCAGCGTCTTTTTCATTAGTATAAATCTCGAGCCGGGTCCCCATATTGAATACCTGGTACATTTCTCGGTCATCAGACTTACTCGCAGCCTGGATAATATTAAAAATAATGGGAGGCGTAAATAAATTATCCTTGATGATCCGGACATTTTCCGGGATATACTTCATACACTTAGTCTGTCCACCTCCGCTGCAATGGATCAGTCCGTGAATAGCGTCAAAATGATTTTCCAGCAGGGCCTTCATCACCGGCGCAAAAGTCCGGGTGGGCGATAATAGCAGTTTACCCACTTCATACGAGGTATCTCCGTCCTTCACTTCATCGGTCATACGGTGCGGTCCGATATAGACCACGGATTCATCCAGGGAAGTATCATAACTTTCCGGGAAACGGGCGCCATAAGTTTTTTGCAGCACATCATGGCGGGCACTGGTGAGTCCGTTACTGGCCAGTCCGCTGTTATATTCTGTTTCGTAATTAGCTTTACCAAAACCGGCCAGTCCCACAATCACATCCCCGGCTTTTATTTTTTCATTGGTGATCAGTTTGCTCTTGGGCCAACGGGCGGCCATCGTGCCATTCACAGCGATGCTGCGCACCACATCACCCACATCGGCGGTTTCCCCACCCATAAAGGTGATGTTCACCCCAAATCCTTTCATGGTTTCAAAGAAGGCCTGGGTGCCATTGATCACCGCCTCCAGTACTTCGGCTGGTATTACATTTTTATTGCGGTCGATCGTAGAGGAAAAAAGCAACTGATCATATATCCCCACACAAAGCAGGTCATCCAGGTTCATTACAATCGCATCCTGGGCAATACCCTTCCATACCGACACATCCCCGGTTTCTTTCCAGTATAAATAAGCGAGAATACTCTTGGTCCCTGCCCCGTCGGCATGCATCAGGTTCACCCAGTCCTTATCCCCGCAAAGCACATCGGGGTATATTTTGCAAAATGCGTTTGCATAAAGGCCCTTGTCCAGGTTCTTCGTAGCCGCGTGAACTTCTTCTTTCTGGGCCGAAACGCCTCTTTTTGAATATAACGACATCTTTGGGGGTATTTGCTGCAAACTTAGCTATTCCATAAAAAGAACCAAGAACCGAAGATGCCAAGATGCCAAATAAATATCAACATCCAACCCTTACTCCGAAGTACCTATCGTGCCCCGATCTGGCACCTTTCCACTAACGACTAATGACTAACGACTATCGACTATATTTGCCATCTATGCAGGTACACCACGACATTGAACAACTACCGGCCTTCCGGAATGCCGTTATCACCATTGGTACTTTTGATGGCGTGCACATGGGCCACCGCCAGATCATTGATAAAATGAAAGCGGAAGCGGCATCCATTCATGGAGAAACGGTCATTATCACTTTTCACCCCCACCCCCGGAAAGTGGTCTCCTCAGAATTTATGGGAATCCGTTTGATCACCACGATGGTAGAACGTATTGGATTATTGGAACAAATGGGTATTGACCACCTGGTAATAGTCCCTTTTACCGATGTTTTTGCCAACCAGTCAGCCGAAGAGTATATCCGGGATTTTTTAGTAGCGAAATTCCATCCGGATACGATTATTATCGGGTATGATCACCGGTTCGGCCGTGAACGCGCTGGCAATTACCAGTTACTGGAGAATAAAGCCGTTGAATATGGTTACCGTTTAGTGGAAATCCCCAAACATGTACTGGAAAACATCTCCATCAGTTCCACTAATATCCGTAAGGCCATTATCCATAATGAAACGGATTCGGCCAATAAAGTACTGGGTTATGATTTCTTTTTCTCCGGTACGGTGGTGCATGGAAATAAACTGGGCCGCAAACTGGGCTATCCCACGGCCAACCTGAAAGTAAAAGATGAGGACAAACTCATACCAGGAAACGGTATTTATGCCGTATATGCACTGCCGGAAGGTTATTCAGAAAAACTGAAAGGCATGATGAGTATCGGTTTCCGTCCAACGGTGGATGGAAAACAACGGGTAATCGAGGTGAATATTTTTGATTTTGACAAGGAAATCTATGACCAGACGCTGAAAGTATTTGTGCGGAAATACCTGCGGCCCGAACTCAAATTTGACGGGTTGGAGACCCTGGTTAAACAGATCGACCAGGATAAAATTGACAGCCTCGGGGTACTCTGATCAAATATTATTACCTATAAAAAGGGCTGACCTTGCGGTCAGCCCTTTTCTATTCAACCAATAGGTTATTAATACTCAATCAGGTACTCAAACTTGGCAGGTTCATCAAAAAAATCATCCATATCCACCGCAATAGTGATTTTCTTTCTGTCATCTGACAAGATGATGCCTTTGCCTTCTGCTTTGGTAGCAGGACGGGGCAGGTTAATGATATAATTGGCCTTCATCGCCAGACCCATTCCTGCTGCTTCCTTCATTCCTTTAAAAAACTCATCCTCTCCTACTGTCTCATATTTTTCTTTGATCAGGGTTTTTATAATCCTCCCGTTTGTATAAACGGTTTTAAAATATTCTTCAAAACTGGACATCTCCGGCGAACCACCACCTTCGGATAGAGCACCCATTCCACCGGCCTGACCTTTCAGGGCTTCACTCACCACTTTACCGGCAAGCTGGTTACAGGTACTGATCTCATCGATGGTACTGAACGGAAAATTCAGTTTTGTCATGAACTTTTCATTCTTCATATCCATATTGACCTGCATCACGCTTTTCACCATCAGGGATTTCTCTGCATCGGACAGATCCGGAATACTATCTGCTATCTCTTTAAGGGATATGGTGGAATCGATCACCTGGTCGTCTCCTTTCATATCCTCGCTGCCTCCCATTTGTTTGATCATACCCAGCAGGGCACTCATATCGGTTGTATAGCTGGCCGTTCCGTCACCGTTTTCATTGATCGTAATTTCCTGGGTGGTTTCAAGACAGCCAACCAGCAAAAAGGAACAAGCGGTCAGCAGGGAGAAGAGCATTTTTTTCATGTAGTAATTATTAGTGATATAAGTGATGAAAAGCAGGTTTTAAAAGTTGCACAAAGAAAAGGAAATTCAGTGAACCGGTGTATCCTGGTTCAGGACATCATTTTTATCACCAGTTCTTTCATCAGGGAACCATCCCCGGCAGAACCATTACCCACGCCCACACTTTTGAGATTATACTGGTGTAGCAACATGAGCACTTTCTCAACGCCCGGATAAGCATACAGTTTGGCGGCCTGGATATAGTCTTTGGCAAAATAAGGATTCACCCCGATCTGGGCAGCAACAGCTTTTTCATCTCCTGAAGCGCCAAACACCATAAATACCTTACTGAAAAAACTGTATAAGGATGGCAGTACCAGTTGAATGGGGTTGGCTTTGGGATTGGACTCGAAATACTGAACAATCCGTATAGCCCGGGAAAGGTCTTTGGCGGCCAGGGCCGATTGCAATTCAAATACATTGAATTCCTTGCTTACCCCGATATAACGCTCGATATCGTCCTCATTGATCTGGGTTCTTTTGCCCAGGTTAACCGATATCTTTTCAATTTCATTTTCTATCCGGCTAAGGTCATTACCGATATGGTCAGCGAGCAGGGCCAGACCTTTTGGAGAAATGGTCAGTCCCCTGGAATGTACCAGGTCCTGGGTCCAGGCCGGAATATCCCGATCGTATAATTTCTTCGTGGAAATAAGGACCCCGTTTTCCTTTACATACTTTGTAAACTTTTTTCGGGCATCCAGCTTTTTGTCTTTATAAGAAACCACCAGTATGGTCGAGGAAAGTGGATTCTCCATATAGGGTTCCAGTTTATCCACTTCTTTCATCTGCTGGGCCTCTTTCAGAAGAACCACTTGTCTTTCAGCAAACATGGGATAACGCCGGCAGGCATTCATGATATCGGCCCAATTCGCGTCTTTTCCATAAAAAATACTTAAATTAAAGGAAGCTTCGGATTCAGGTAGTATATGGTGTTCGGCATAATCGATGGCTTTGTCGATAAAGTATTCCTCTTCCCCTTCCAGCCAATAAATTGGCCGGAACTGCTTTTTCTTCCAGTCGGAAATGATCTTTTCCACACTCATAAGCCGCTAAGATACAGGCTTTCAGAGAAGCCAAATGTCAGAAATTATACACCAAAAACCCACTCGCTTCCTATTCTGGCACGGTTTTCGAAAATTAGTGTTACGAACGATAAAAAGGATGTAATAAAACCCCGGGAAATACCCGGTACCTTGCATCTGGATTATGTAAAACCATTAATATCCCATCATTGTAAGCTAAAATTTCATTTATATGACAAACACAAATTATCCTTCGGCCACCACACAAAGCCAGCCGAACAAAAACAAAAATAGCAAGAACATTATTATTGGCCTCTTGGCAGCCGGTTTACTGGGCACCTGGGGCTACCTGCTCTGGGACAAGAACAAATCCGGAGAAAAAATCGCTCAGCAACAAACACAAATTTCCTCCCTGGACTCATCCAAAGCAGATATCCAGATGGAATTTGACAATGCATTAGCCCGCCTGGATTCAGTAACCGGGGCAAATAACAACCTCCAGGGACAGCTTTCTGATAAGCAGAAAGATATTGAATCTAAAAAGTCGGAGATCCGCCGGATCCTGAATGACAAGAATGCCTCCCAGGCCCAGTTGGCCAAGGCAAAGGGCATGATCAATGAACTGAATGATAAAATCACCGGTCTGGAGGCAGAAGTTGCCAGACTTACGGGTGAAAACCAGGAGCTCACCTCAGCTAATTCAACCCTGACTACTGAAAAAGCCACCCTGGAGACAAACCTGACCACTACTAAAACCGAAAAGGAAAGTCTCGAAAAAACAGTGGATGTAGGTTCAACCTTCAGCGCCTCCAATATCCAGGTAACCCCGGTGGATGAGCGTAAAAGCGGTAAAGAGAAAAGTACTGCCACTGCAAAAAGAGTGGATAAACTGGTGGTTTCCTTTAATGTAGAAAACAGGATTGCCAAATCAGGACCCGCAGACATGTACCTGATTGTTACCGCTCCTGATGGCAAAGTAATCTCAGAAGCCGGTAGTGTACTTAATACCCGGACAGATGGTGATAAAACCTTCACAGCCCGTATCCCTGTAAATTATGAGCAGGGAACAAGACTGCCGGTTTCCTTCCCCATCAAGCAAAATGATTTCAAAACCGGAGACTACAAAGTCGAGGTTTATCATAACGGATTCAAAATCGGCGAAGGCGTAAGAAGCCTTAAAAAAGGTGGTATATTCGGTTAAAGCAGTTAACTCCTGCTAAAAGAACCGTCCCGTTTTTCGGGGCGGTTTTTTTATTCCCAAATCCCTACTTAACCACATTTTTTACACATTGGCGGCGGGCTGTAAAATGAACTACGTAATTCCGCGTGGTATTTTAGTATTTTTAGCACCTAAGTAAAACACAAACCATGCTGTACACTTTTTGCCGTCAAACGATCTTGTCCACTACACTTTTTTTAACTTCATTAGTTGCTGTTACTCAAAATGCTGTACAGACCAAATACAATAATTCTTCAGTTTATACCGGCATCGAAGTAGGTGCCAAGGGGGTGAAGATGAGTATCATTGAAATTGGAAAAAATGCGCAAAGCACCGGCGCCTTTAATATCCTTAAGGACACATCCGTAAATACTGACTTTATCAGTTTTTCCCCATCCACTTTTTCGGCCACTCTGGAAGGATTTACCGGTTTGTATACCAAGGCCACCCGTGAATTGAAAATCCCGGGCAGGAAAGTATTCACCGTTATCAGCAGCGGGGTAAAGATGCAGGCGGAGAAAGAAAACAAATCAGCACTGATTAAAGAACTGATTGATTCTTTCCGGGTACGTATCGGAGAGCCGGAGAGAGTTGTTGAAGTAGTGGATGTAATGCAGGAAGCCCGGCTCTCACACCTGGGAATTGTACCTGATAAGCGTCGTTTCACCACATTCCTGATAGACATCGGAAGCGGAAATACCAAAGGAGGGTTCTTCCCTGACGGGGTCAGCACCAGTAATTTTAAACTATTTCAGCTGAACTGGGGTACCAAGAGTACGTTTAATGAAACTGAAAAAAGATGTGAAGGGGATGTAACCCTGCCAAACTTTAATAAAAACCTCGTACGCGTATTACAAAATGCGGAGAATGCCGATATCATTTATGCGGTGAATGCCAGTGGCGCCTACCCGCTCAGTGATAATATCGCTGTAAGCGGTGGTATTGCCTGGGCTACTGCTACCCTGCTACACCCCGAGCTGATCGACAACCCGGTCATTTCAATCACTTTTGATGAACTGGTGAAATTTAACGAGAAACTGACCAAAAATTTCTCAGCTTTTTCTGCTGATTTCCTGGTTTCCAATATCAATAACCCGGACGAAAAAGAAAGAGCCAGGGCTGAGATACTGCGGGTGCATAAAGTTTTTGATCAGAAATCACTGATGTCAGGGGGCGGTTTACTCTGGAAAATCATGCGCCAGTTTGAATCTGCTTTTGAGACCAAACATTTCTACCTGGTTAAAAATGGCCAGGTGGGCTGGGTATCTGCCTATGTTGATCAGAATATTTCTAATTAGGATTTTTAAAAATTAAACCCTGCGGTAATCTTGTAGCCTATGAAGGATATTAAAACTTCACTGCTGGCGATGCTCTCTGTGGGACTGGTAGGCACCTGGATCTATCACCTCTACGACAAAACGCAATACGCGTCCCAGCGGAAAGAAATTTTTATAAAGGATTCTATTGCTGTAGCTGAAGCTGTTCAGGATTCGTTACAGCAGCTATATGCCCGTTCCATGCAGA
This sequence comes from uncultured Chitinophaga sp., assembly GCA_964650455.1. Lineage (GTDB taxonomy): Bacteria > Bacteroidota > Bacteroidia > Chitinophagales > Chitinophagaceae > JJ008. The sequence goes on from CAZYTV010000016.1 coordinate 16,127, forward strand.
ACCTTGACCGGAAACTGGACTCTACAAAATTCGGGGCAGATTCACTTCGCTTTACACTGCAAACTAAACTGGCGGAAATTAACCGGCTCCGGGGTGAGATCAACACTATCCTGAAGAACCGGGGTGCCAGCCAGTCAGATATGCTTACGGCCAGGCAAAAAATAAATGAACTGCAGTCTCTCGTGGAGGAAATGAAGGGGCAAAAGATCAATATGGAGGAAGAAAAGCAGAAATTGAACGAAGTGATGACCAGGCTCAATGGTGACATCAATGGTTTGCAGGAAAATGTGAAAAAGCTGGGCGATGAAAACAAGGTACTGGCAGATAAAATGAACCTGGCTTCACTTTTTGTGGCTTCAGAAATTAAACTTAGCCCGGTAACGGTAAAGAATGATAAAGAAGTGGAAACGGCACAGGCTAAAAAGACGAGCAAACTGATCATCGCTTTTACTGTTCAGAACAATATCACAGATTACGACGGGACCGATGTATTCATCATTATCACCCAGCCGGATGGCAAGGTACTGACTCCGGATGTCTGGGAATCCGCCACACCGATGACCACACATAGTGGTGACCGGAAAAATTATACCCGAAAGGTCCGGTTTGAATATGCCAAAGGGGAAGCAAAACAACTAACCTTTTCTATTAATGCAGACGCCTACCAGACAGGGGCCTATTCGCTGCAGCTATATCATAAGGGGTATAAGATCGGGCAAACGAGTAAAACGCTTTACTGATACTACTAAGGCAGGTAGCTACTACGAAGAAGGTTTACCTTTTTTAGAGCTGTTGGAATAATTAGCCAATGTGCCAATTAGCCAATGTGCCAATGGGGGAAAAGTCTCGTAGATTGATAGTTGTTTACAAAATGAAATGGGCAATTGTAATATGTAAAGTATTGCTCAGGATTTCAGAATTAATCAGTCAGGAGGTCAATTGGCACACTGGCTAATTGGCACATTAACTTGTGATTGATGCAAATCAGAAATTACTCCATACCAAAACTCATCCCTTCTAAGAACTATCCATTGGCACATTGACTCATTGGCATATTGGCACATTTAATATATCACTCCTGATTAAGCCAAAAGCCCGTAATCTTAAAATACATCCCCAAAAAAAAAGTCCCGCCGAAGCGGGACCTGTATACTTAAAACCCAATTTCATTCCATTATCAGAACAGATTGTAGCCGTAGCTCAGGTAGTAAAGACCACCAACTGCAGGACTTCCGAATCCGGTTCTGGCATAGAAGTTACCGATGTTTGTACCACCAGCACGGAATGTGCTTTTGGTGCCAACAGGGCGGTAAGTGATCTGTGCGTCGAGCCAGCCGAAGTGTGGCAGTGTACCACTTACGAAAGTTCCTTCGTAGTAGTTGTCATCCTGCCATTTGTACACCACGTTGAAGCCGATGTTATGGCAAACATTCTCATTCTTCAGACCGATATTGAAACGGTATTTCGGTGCATTGAAGTAAGTAACCACGGCAGGATCCACATCCTTCAGCTGATCAGAGAATACGTTGGCATACACTACATATTTCTTAACCGCATTGTATTCCAGGCCAAGCCCCCAGCCGATTGATTTTACTTTATCTGATGAATTCTGTGTATAAGACACGTTGGTACTGCTGAACGGAGAATACAGTTCGAAACGGTTACCTGCTCTTGACTGAGCCACAGCCACACCCACCAGGAAGTCTTTGTACTCACTGTAATAAACATATCCGTCCACCATGAGTTTTTTGCCGATGATGCCTTTATAACCTACTTCATAAGATCTTACTGTTTCCGGTTTCACATCCTGATACTGTGCTCTTACCAGGCGGGAAGAGTCAGCAATACCACCAGAGCGGTAAGCCAGCACACTTGCAGCGGTATATCCGGGCAGGGTTGAATTCAGTTTATAATAGTCCTGGAATTCAGGAAGACAGCCCATCAGTACCCCTGAACCGGTTACCAGGCTGATATACTGGTTCTGGTTGGTGGGGAAACGGTAAGCAGTCTGGTAAGACACACGCAGGAAATTCTCGCGTGCCACTTTGATCACCGCGGAAACACGGGGAGTGAATTTACCATCAAAGTTGGTTTGTTTATCATAACGGCCGGAAGCGGTCAGGGTGACTGCTTCACCGAGTTTCTTTTTCAATTGCAGGTATCCGCCATATTCATTGACACGGATAGTCTGGGCTGTATCAGCAAAGATGGTACCCTGGGAATTCATCGCCCATTGTTTCCATCCTGTACCAACCATAATTTCCAGTTTATCAGAAATACCGATCATGTCAGACAGGTTGAACTGTCCTTCAGCGGCATAGAGGTCTGATTTATCCAGGAAGAGGGCACCACCACGACGGATCGGTGTACTCTTGATCCTGCGTGTGGCAGAATCAAAGGCAGCAGTTCCGGGCATCAGGCGACCCGCATCAGCAGATGCACGGGCGGCAGAATGCAGGGTAAAATCACTGGCAGCTGCACCGTTCAATCTTCTTCCTTCTGAGAATGTTCCGATATACAGAGGGAACCAGGCGGAGCTGGCCCTATAGGTCTCATTCAGGAATGCACCCAGCGCAGAGGAATTATAAGAATCCCCGGCATTCTCCTGGGTAGTGTAAGCACGAACGAACCAGTTCTTATGTTTCAGTTCGAATTTGTGCTGGGCCATTTTCAGATTCTTCAGGGAATAACGGTCAGCTCCTGTATAAACAGTAGTACCGGAACCAAAATAACTATTGATCGAGGCTTCCAGTTTATCGGTGATTTTATAATGCACACCGCCGGAAATCTTCACATTGATGGTATTGTAATCAACCAGGTCCTGCTCGGCATAACCGGTACGGGAAACACTGGCTTTATTGAAATAACCGCGGTTCATACCAATATAAAAAGGCATCATTTGCTGAACAGCTGCCTGACCGGTAGGACCCAGGAAAGAAAGACCACTAATGAAGGTACCGATCTGAGCATTGGTGGGATATGGGTTCATACCAATAGCACCAGGCAATGAAGGATTACCCGGAACACCAAAATAGGAGTTTGCCGCATTGACTACGTCAAATAAACCACCAGTAGCACCCAGGATACTTCTGCGGGTCTGGTCCTGTACGAAGTAAGAGAAACCGTTCATGTCAGCACTGGTTTCATCTCCATACATATTAATTCCATTAAAATTGGGGTCATTCTGACGATTACCACCCACTACTTTACTCAGGATACCGATCTGTTGTTTGTTGCGGTAATCTTCAGCTTCCCAATCAGAACCTTTCACGAGCGAAGCAGCAATTTTGACTCCCAGTTTATTATTATAGGCTTTAGCCCAGCGGAACGACCAGTCATAATAGGGAGAAGTGCTGCGTTGCTTGCTGTCTGCATGCATCATACCCGTTTTGATATTGTAACTCAGACCCTGGTATTTAAAGGGATTTTTAGTGGTCACCAGTACGGTACCATTCATACCGCCTGAACCATAGAGCGCAGAAGAGGCTCCTGAGAGAACTTCCACATTGTCCACATCAAGGTCAGAGGGTCCGATCACTGAACCTACTGAGAAGTTCAGACCTGGGGCCTGGTTATCCATACCGTCTATCAGCTGGTTAAGCCGGGTATTACCACTGCTCACAAAACCACGGGTGGTAATGGTACGGAAAGTAAGACTGGCCGTATGTACGTCCACCCCTTTCAGATTTCCAATGGCTTCATAATAATTGGGAGCGGCAGAACTACGTAATACAGCAGCACCCATCCTTTCTACCGTTACCGGGGATTCCAGTAAACGGGTGGGAGTACGTGTGGCAGAAACCACTACTTCCTGCCCCAGCGAAGAACTCACTTTGAATTCCACACTTATGGACTTGGAGGCGTCTGATACTGTTATTTCCTGATCTTCGTAACCAATTGAGCTAAAAACGAGTACAACGGGCAATTTGGGAACATTAAGACTGAACTCACCTTCAGAATTGGTGTAAGTACCTCTGGTGGTACCTTTTACTGAAACAGATACAGCCGGCACAGTTTCTTTTGATGTGCTGTTGCGTACAGTACCCGAAATGGCAATAGTCTGGGCATAAGCAGCAATCGAAAACAAAACAGCCATCAGCGAGGAAGCTAAATAGCGGTAGCTTTTTCTCATAATAGGGAATTTTGGTTTTGGAATTTGGCGGAAAAATAAGCATTGTAAAGTTTATCTAAAAATTTAATTTTTAAGGGGAAAGCCCATATCCGTCCCTCTTTTTATTTAAGAAAAACAGGGCCGGGAATGGATAAGTTGTTAAAATCTTCGGAGCTTCCGGATTGGTGGGTTTTTCCCCCCTTCTTACTTTCGAACATGGCCAATTTTTCGTTCCCGGATCAAACCAATTTTTACCGGGGTAAAGTTAGAGATGTGTATAGTATCGGTGGGCAGTGGCTGGTCATGGTGGCTTCTGACCGGATCTCCGCCTTTGATGTGGTACTCCCCCGCCCAATTCCATATAAAGGACAGGTTCTCAATCAGATAGCTGAATATATGCTGGGGGCTACCCAGGATATTTGCCCCAACTGGTTGCGATCCGTTCCAGCACCCAATGTTTCCATCGGTAAAAGATGCATCCCTTTTAAAATTGAAATGGTGGTGCGGGGCAACCTGACCGGGCATGCCTGGCGCACTTATTCAGCCGGAAACAGGGAGCTCTGCGGTGTACCATTGCCGGAAGGCATGAAGGAAAATGATTTTTTCCCCTACCCGATTATCACTCCCAGCACCAAGGCCTCCGAAGGACATGATGAGGATATCAGCAAGGATCAGATCATTGCCCAGGGACTGGCCACAGCCGAAGAATGGGCTATCCTGGAAAAATATACACGGGCGCTTTTTGAACGTGGGAAAGAAATTGCGGCAAAAAGAGGACTCATCCTGGTGGATACCAAATACGAATTCGGAAAAGAAGGCAATACGATCAGCCTGATGGATGAGATTCATACACCCGACAGCTCCCGGTATTTTTATGCAGATGGATTTGAAGAGAGGCAGGCCGCCGGCGAAAGGCAGAAACAACTGAGTAAGGAATTTGTCAGGGAATGGCTGATTGCCAATAATTTTATGGGTAAAGAGGGACAAACAGTGCCGGAGATGAATGATGAATGGGTTAACACCATTTCCAGGCGTTATATCGAACTCTACGAAAAAGTGATCGGAAAAACGTTCCATCCGGAAGCACTACCGGACAATACCACTTACAACCGTATCGTAGCGGCACTGAAAACACTTGAAAAATAACTCCTATTTCTAAAACAGTAAAGGGCTGTACCGGTAAACGGCACAGCCCTTTTTTCGTATGAAGCCCCGTCTATTTTTTAAGTGATGTTGCTTTTTTAAATTCCCTGACGGCTCCCTTACCTACCGGGCAATAATAATCCAGTGCATATTGCGCATCGGTATAGCTCAGCCAGTAATCGGTGATAGTACCGGTAAAGATCACACCGGAAGAACGGTTATACAGATCACGGGTACCCGCTGCACTAAAGTTGCCGTAGACAATACTTCCTTCATAAGGTTTATACCCCCCATAGGAGCGGATAATATTAAACCCGTTGTAGGTTTCCACCACGAAGTAATTACAGTAAGGATCACTGTAAACCACTTCGCCCATTTCTTTGGACAGCCAGTAGCTCTCATTGTTATCATATACGGTCTCCCGCACACAACTGGTCAGAAAAACGGTTGCAAGTAAGAAGGACAGGGAAAGGGTAAAAATTCTTTTCATGGCTTTTGATTTAAAGATGAATAATTGACTAACACCTGTTACACTAATAAGACTGTGCCAGAGTTAAAAAGGATTGATAACCGTTTGTTAAAATGGCCAGAAAAGCTGAAATTCACCAGCAAATAATAGTGTATGCTGTGCCGGTTGTTTTGTCTTATCTGTTCCTTAACAAGCCTGTCTCTTTTTTCACAGGACTACTACCTGCTGGTAGGTACGTATGACTCCCCCAAAAGTGAAGGTATCTATGTGTATCGTTTCAACAGTGATGACGGCCATGTTAAACCAGTCAGTTATATAAAAACATCCAACCCGTCATACCTGTCGGTTTCTCCGGATCAGCAATATGTATATGCTGTCCATGAAAATGCCAAAGATGGTAAGGGCGGTGAAGTGGCTGCTTTTTCGTTTAACCGGATATCGGGCAAACTTCTGTTGATTAACCAGCAGGGTACCGGAGGTGATCATCCCTGTTATCTGGAAACAGATAAAACCGGTAAATGGGTATTTGCCGGCAATTACACCAGTGGCAGCTTAAGCGTAATGCCGGTTCTTCCCGGTGGTGCTGTGGGTGCGTATACTACGCATATCCGGCATGAAGGCCGTGGCCCGGATGACAGGCAACGATCCCCGCATGTTCACTGCACGCTGATCAGTCCCGATAACCAATCGCTCCTGGTGCCTGACCTTGGTATTGATAAAATTATGATCTATCACTTTGATGCTGTCTCCGGAAAACTGACTCCGGGCAAACAGCGTTTTGCAGTTTCAGAACCCGGTTCCGGCCCCAGGCATTTCACATTTCATCCCAATCATAAATACGGATATCTTATCGAAGAACTGAGCGGTACAGTTGTATCCTTTAAATATAAAAAAGGAAAACTGAAAAAAATTCAACGGGTCAGTACGATGCCGGCCGGTGACAGCAGTTTTCCGGGCAGTGCAGATATTCATGTAAGTGCAGATGGAAAGTTTCTCTATGCATCCAACCGCAGTACGTCCAATACGATTGTCATATATGCTATTGATAAGAAAGGGAAGCTGACCCTCGCCGGACACCAGTCCACCCTGGGAAAAGGACCGCGTAATTTCAATGTTGATCCAACCGGAAAATTTTTATTGGTAGGAAATCAGAACAGTGACGAAATAGTCATTTTCGGAAGGAACCCGGAGACCGGTTTACTGACAGATACCGGTAAACGGATCGCCGTGGGTAAACCCGTCTGCATTAAATGGATTCCGGCAAAATGACCTTACTCTTTTAAGCGCGGACGAAGTCTTTGCTGTGATTTATTAAAAATATGCTGCCCTTTATCTATTCCTTTTCTTAATTCCTTTCTTCGTTCTCCCGGCAGGTGCAGGGTGTCTTTGCATTCCTGGCTGCAACAGCCTTCAAAAGCAGTGGCACATTCCTCACATTGTATAAAGAGCAGGTGACAGCCGTCATTTTTACAATTGGTATGCGTATCAGCCGGCTTGCTGCACTGGTGACAGTGGGCAATGATGTCTTCGGTGATCCGCTCCCCGAGCCGTTCATCAAAGACAAAATTTTTACCGATGAACTTACTGGGCAATCCTTGCTCTCTGATCTGCCTGGCATAATTAATGATCCCTCCTTCCAGGTGAAAAACATTTTTAAATCCCTGGTGCAGCATGAAGGCGGAGGCTTTTTCGCAACGGATACCACCCGTGCAATACATGATAATATTGGTATCCTTTTTATCTTTCATCATAGCTGCGGCCATGGGCAGTTGCTCCCTGAATGTATCCGAAGGAATTTCAATGGCCTGCTGAAAATGCCCCACTTCATACTCATAATAATTGCGCATATCAATCACCACGGTGTCCGGATCCTCAGTAAGCTGGTTAAACTGCTCCGCATCCACGTACTTCCCTTTATTGGCCATATCAAAAGTCGGATCCTCAATCCCATCGGCGACTATTTTCTTACGCACTTTTATATCCAGTACAAAAAATGATTTGCCATCATCGTCTACGGCGCTATTCAGCCGGAGTCCGTTTAATGGTTCAATGGAATAGAGACAGGAACGAAAGGCGTCCACATTTGCCGAAGGAACACTGACCTGTGCATTGATTCCTTCTGCAGCCACATAGATCCGCCCCAGTACACCCAGTTGCTTCAGGTCACGGTAAAGAGAATTCCGGAAAACTTCGGGTTCCTCAATTTTGAAATAACAATAAAATGAAATGGTGGTCCTCGGTGTGGGGTCCTTCAATAATGCTTCTTTCAGCTCCTTGCGGGAGATGCGGTTGTGTAAGGCCATTGTATTCAGAAATTTGAATCCCGCAGGTACGGGATAATTTTTTAAAATTGGACAGTTACAGGCTGAACCAAATTTCCTGTCCGGAAACGGCACCAAATGATGGAATGGGTCGCTCCGGAACAGCACAAAGATACAAAATCCTTTTTGACATTATTATGCAGGCCGGTAACTATCAGGGCCAGTCTTCCTGCCCGCGGCTGAGATTCAGTTTACTCAGACCGATCCGGATTCCCTGCTGCCAGGGTTTGCCATGCAGGTAGGACTGTACAAAATCCACTCTTACCTGTTTGAAAATATTGTCGAAGCCGGCAAAAATTTCATAGTAGTATTTATGCTGATTTAAATAAATGCCATTGGCACCTGTCACCAGGTAAAGATTCAGGTTACGGAAGAGTGGCAGTTTATTGGTCAGAAATCCTTTGAGGTTGTATTCAAAATGCGCTTCAGAAAAGAACCTGTCTTTATTGCTGAACAGGTACTGCGGGAGCAACTGAAAACTTTTCATGTACTCAGGTATAAACCGCGTGATGTTCCCATTGAAATGATGATAATCGGGTAATTCCACGGCCCGGTTATTCAGGAACCCTCCTGCCCCGGCCCGGTAACGGATCTGGCCTTTCATTTTCATGGACAGGTTATCACTGATAAAGAATCTCCATTTACTGAAATCCGCATCGCTGCCCAGTATATTTTTAATCCCCTGTACATATTGTAAAGAAAGAGTCGGATACCTGGAACCCATGCTGATCTTCCTGTCTGGATACTCGATGTACTTTGAACCCGGCTGCCAGTTTACACCAAAGAGTACAGTGAAAGACTGATGTGGCAAAATATTCGAAGCCACCAGCTCATCGGGGAAATTGGGTGCGTAAGAGCGACTCTTGTCCCTGCGCCAGGTATAGTCCGTTATATTATCGAGCGGGGTCCGGCCCTGGTACTGAAAGCCGGCAACAATGGAAAACCCGCTGCCCAGCCCGCTGCGATAACTGCCCCTGAAAAAAGCCGCTTCATAGGTCTTCCGGATATTGCGTTCATAGATCAATGCGGTAAGTGTATTGTCCCGGTCACTTACCGGCAGCTCCGGGTTAAACTGAAATACTTTTTTCCCACCGGCCAGGCTGAATGACTGATTATATTTTTTCCCATAATTATACCGGAACGTCAGCCAGGGATTTAAATGCCGGTTCAGGAATCCATAGCGTATTGCAGGTGTGATACTATAAGAACGTCGGCCCATGGGTACCGTATCCAGCCTTTTAAAGATCGTAAAAGAAGGATTGAGCACCAGCCCTTCTGCCGGATGAAAGTTGACCATTTCCAGCAATGGCGACATGCTGATCGTCTGCCTCTTCTTTGAATTGGAAAAGGACTGACCCAGTAAGATCATATTCACCGGAACGATTTTATTGTTCTTCCGGTCAATGGAATCTTTATACCGGGGACTTTTCCTGACCTCTTCCAGGCTGTCCTTCTTCTGATAGTCCCGGACTTCATCGGCCATCAGGGCCACTGGTCTTGTTTTTTCCCAATAAGTATTATCTCTTTTAGTCGCACTATCGGTATATTTTACCACAGTACTGGTAAATGTGTTTTTACCGATGACAGGCAACGGGTTAAAGCCGGTATATACATTGACAAAACTTCCATATACATCGAACCCCAGTATTTTCAATGAAGGGTAAATCACCTGGCTGCTCACATACCAATGATTGCCGTCAAAAGGACGGTATAATTGTTCCAGCCGCAGTGTATCCAGGATCTCCATCTGTGAGGACCGGGTCAGTTCCAGTTTTACCGATTGAATACGCCATTCATCTTCTGCGATATCAATATACCCGCTGAACTGGGGTTCAAACTTCCGCCTGGGAATAACCTTAATATGATTAATTTCCCTCCCGTCTTCAGTATAACTGCCCTCCCATTTATATTGATAAAAATTAAGCGCATTATCCGCAATGGGTGAAATAAAACCACGGGGATTCAACCCTTCGCCGATATTAATATTATTCTCATAAAAGGAAAGAAACCACGGTGCTGCAAGTCCGTACCCTCCGCGCTGGCCACTGACTTTAGAAGAGATCACATCCAGCCTTGTTTTATCCGGCTTATCTACTGTATACACAGAAACGGTTTCAGACAGGTAGACCATTTTTTGTTTACTGGTATCCCCATCTTCAAAATCAACTTTCTGTCCCAGCAATTTTTTTGGAAAAGCCCTCAGCCTCATTTGTCCTTTAGTGTACACTTCACACTGAAACCGGTCGAGCTGTGACAGGTAGTATTTTCTTTTTTTGATGGCCTGGCGGATAATTTCATAGGCGGGGTCCTCCCCTTTTCCCAGTACAACTTCTCCAAGTGTCAGCTCCTGCAATGGCATCTGAAAATCAACCGTCAGTTCAGCATGAATCGTCACAGTGATTTTTTTCTCCTGTTTGGCATATCCCACATGCTGGCATACAAGGTTGTACTCACCCGATCCCAGGATGAGTGTATATCGTCCTTCCACATTCGTACTTGTTCCTTTATTGAGGCCCTGAACAAATACAGAAGCATAAGGCAATGGTCTTCCGCTGTTATCGGTCACGACACCAGATACCCGGCCGGCAAATAATAAATTAAACGGGAGTAAAAAAAGAAAGATAAGGGCAGTTGTTCTCATCATGCAATGGCTGCAAGATAATCGTTGCCTGCCATGGCACCAATTGGTGTACAGGACTTAGAAAAGAATTAACATCATTTCCTGGACGAAGCCCTGAGAAAACTCCCGCTCATGGCGGCAAAACCGGCCACCAGTCCGCCAACAATGCCGGTGACCAGGATCAGTAACAGGCTGTTTCCGTTCAGGGGCAGAATCTGTGCGATCTTTTGAGAAAGGATCCCGTTATTCTTCATATCCATCCACCAGGCCAGACCGGCCCAGAGTAAAAAAATACCCAGGAATCCTGCTAAAAAAGCCTTGCCTGCCTTCTGATGGATTAATAAAGCCACCAGTAATGAAGTAATGGCAAACCCCCACCAGGGAGAAAAAGGAAGTATTCCGGCAATAAAACCGGTCATGGCTGTAAGTATGATTGCAGTAGTGAATTTCATGTTGAAGCTGTTATTATTTTAAATACGCAGGCTGCTTATCTGGCCGCAGTGAATTTCATCACCCATTTTACATTTTTATCTGTACGGTCTCCCTCTTTCATAAACCAGAGCTTATTATACTGTCCGGATGCCCATTGGTCCACATAGTTATCATAGAACCTGCTGCCTGGGTTCCCGCTTTGTCCGCCCGGATAAACGCCGTATGCTTCTGTCTGGTTTGTCAGGTGTACAATCATCCGCCAGCTTGGGCCATGACTATGAGTAACGGCATTTACAATATTCCCATTTCCGCCAACCGGAAGGCCGGCCCTTGCAAATCCTTTCAGGTCTTTGATCAGGTGATAGATGGTGGGATTTTTAAATTTAGTCCATTCCAGTTTTCCTTCTGTTTCTTTTTTGGCGAGACTGGCTGCCGCTTTCTTCAGTGAGCTGGTCACTACATCAAACAGGGTTTCCTTTTCTGCTGTGTTAATATTATCAATATATCGGAGTGCAGAATCCTTCTTCAGTAATTCCATCGTGGTTTGCTCTTCAGGCCAGGGTACTTGCTGGCTGCTGCGGGATAATTCATCCTTCCATATTTCCACTTCCAGGCTGTCCCACCAGCACTGGTAAATGGTTTGCCCTTTTGAATCAGGCGTAGCATTCAGGTCCCAGTCCCTGAAAATACCCAGGTACCTTTTGGCCACCGGATCCAGTTCATTCTCCTTCACATACTGCAGCATTATTCCACGGGCATCTTCTGCCAATGTATTAAAATAATTACCATGCAGCACCATCATATCCTTGGTAGTGATTCCGGTCATTCCCATGAGCCTGTTTTCAATGGTAATCCCGCGTGGAGTTAAATAGCTTCCCGGGATAAAATAAGGATAGGTGGAATCAGCAGGCCGCTGGTTCGCACTTTCAAGAAATCCGCGTTCCGGATTTTTAGCGTGCGGATTTTCCGGCTGAGGTATAAAGCCCTGCCACATATAACTGCTGTCTTCTCCGGGCATAACAAACAAACCCTGGCGGTCCCATCGGGCCGGGAATTTTCCCTGTTGCCAGATGGCAATATCACCGGTTTTGGAAGCGAAAATAAAATTCTGCCCGGGACACAAAAAGTTACTGATGGCCGCGGCATAATCATCATAGTTCCGGGCATGGTTCAGCTTGTAAAGGGCATACCCTTCATTACTCGGATCATGCGCCACCCAGCGTACCGCCAGGTTGCGTTTGTTGGATAATTCGTTGGAAAATGTTTCATCAAACATCACCGGACCAAATATGGTATAGGCTACGGTATCTTTTATATCCGCCTGTCCTTTCACTTTAATCGTCTCTTCCTTCAGGGTTGTTTTTTCCCAATTACCATTAAAGAAGTACTCCTGCCGGCTTTCATCCCTGAACCGGATTTCGTAATAATCTTTTACATCCCGCTGCGCATTCGTGACGCCCAAGGCAATGCTGTCGTTGAATCCAATAATAACAAAAGGACTGCCGGGCAGGGATACACCATAAGCATTGCTTCCGGGTGTCTGTAACTGAATTTCAAACCAGATCGAAGGCAGGGAGAGTTCGAGGTGAGGATCATTACAGAGAATGGGAGAACCGCTGGCTGTTTTACTGCCGGCCACCACCCAGTTATTACTGCCATTATTGATATCCGGTCTGGAAATCTCTTTCGCAGTAACCGTATCTTTTTTACCGATATACAGTGAATCTGCGCTGGCAGGTGCAATGGGTACAATACCCGGAGCATCAAATGGCGTTCCTTTGGGTACTATCGGTACCAATGAATCAGGCACCTGCGGGTAAATAAGTTTAAGTTCATCCGGAATAAAGATGGATTTGGCATTTGTATTCGCCAGGTCACTCTCTGTACCGGAAGAGAGCATTTTCGCCATCATCTTTAATAAAAGGGCTGTACGGAAGTTGCTCCAGTTTTCCGGAATAATATTCAGGAGTTTATATTCTACGGGTAATTCCGACTCTTTCAGTGTGGCGATATACGCATTGACCCCGTTGGTATAAGCATCATACAGCTTTTTGGAGTCTGGGTCTTTTTCAATTTCCTTTACTGCGTTCTCCGCGGCAAAGACCATTCCCAGGCGGCGTTGTTCTTTATCAAAATTGATCGCTTTAGGTCCGGCGATCTCACTGGCCCGGCCGGCGGCGGCTTTTGTCTGCAGGTCCATCTGGAAGAGGCGGAATTTGGCATGAAGAAACCCCTGGATCATATACAGGTCTTCATCATTCTCGGCAAACACGTGTGGAACCAGCCGGTCATCCAGGTAAACATCCGCCTTTCCTTTCAGTCCGGGTAAACTCAGTTCAGCATCATAACCTGAACTGACTGGTTCGGCATTTTGCCAGAAACCATATTGGGGATGGAGAAACTTTCCCATCGGGGGAACAGTCCCCCATTGTTTATTCAGGGCAAATACAAGTCCCGCTGTCAGAACAGTGGTAACGGCAAAGGGCAATAATCTCATGAAGAATCGATTAGGAGCGAAATATACAACTTTATTCCGCTTATAAAAGTACCGGGCCGGCCGTAAAAAAGCCCCCCTTATCTCAAAATGAGGCTTTTACGGGTTTTCTTATATTTTGACTAATTTCAGGTACTAAATAAACCATTATGCCAGTCTTAATTGTAATTGGAGTCATCGTCCTCATCGTTTTATGGGTGATCAGTTTATACAATAGTCTTGTACGTCTGCGCAACCGCCGCCAGAACGCATTTGCCGATATTGATGTGCAGCTTCGCCAGCGTCATGACCTGGTACCTCAATTAGTGGATACGGTAAAAGGTTATGCCACGCATGAAAGGGAATTGCTGACCAGGATCACGGAAGCCCGTACGGCCGCCATGAGTGCCACCACCATTGATGGTAAAATCGTAGCTGAACAACAACTTAGCACGGCCCTCGCCGGTTTAAAAGTACAGGTGGAAGCATATCCTGATCTGAAAGCCAACCAGAATTTCCTGCAATTACAGGAAGAGTTAAGCGATATTGAAAACAAACTGGCGGCCGCCCGTCGTTTCTTCAATGGAGCCACCACAGAATATAACAATGCAGTGGAATCATTCCCTGGTAACCTGGTGGCCCGCAATTTTGGATTTGCCAAAGAAATCATGTTTGACCTGGGTACAGATACCCGCAAACAAATGGAAGAGCCTCCTAAAATCCAGTTTTAACCCAATGGCTGTCACGGCAGTAACTGCTCATGGAATATGTCGGTTTAGACAAACAGATCCGCAGGAATAATTTTAATTCCGTGCTCCTGCTCATTGCCTTCCCGGTTTTGTTACTGGGAATGTTGTATGCATTGGTTTATTTCACAAGCGAGGAACATGGCGAAGATCCCAACCTGCTGTTTCTTCAATTTATGCCACTTGTACTGGCAGGTGTAGGCATTTGGTTCCTGATCGCCTGGGCGGGTCATTCCACGTTTATCCGGCTGGCCACCGGCAGCAAGCCATTGGAGCGGACCGAAAACAAACGGGTGTACAATCTGCTCGAGAATCTTTGTATTTCTCAGGGCATGACCAATCCAAAGCTTTATATCATTGAAGATGATTCCCTGAATGCCTTTGCCAGTGGTATCGATCACCGGTCCTTTTCGATTTCCTTATCCCGTGGCATCATCAACAAACTGGATGATGAGGAACTGGAAGGTGTGATTGCCCATGAATTATCCCATATTAAAAACAGGGATGTGCGGGTGCTGATCATCACCATTATTTTTGTCGGCATTTTTTCCTTCCTGGCTGAACTGGCTTTCCGCAGCCTTCGTTTTGCCGGGGGCGGTAAGAAAAGCCGCGACTCCAAAGGAAGCGGGGCCATTATCCTGATCGCCATTGTCGTCACCGCGATAGCCTATTTCATTTCCCTTCTTTTACGTTTTGGCATCAGCCGGCGCCGCGAATACCTGGCCGATGCCGGGGCCGCTGATATGACCAAGAAACCCTATGCCCTGGCCAATGCCCTCCGCAAAGTCACCAACGATCCAGCCATCGAAGCTGTCGAAAGCCGGGATGTGGCGCAGCTCTTCTTTGACAACCCCAAGCCGTCTTCGCATAAATCGGCTTCGTGGGATAATATGTTTTCGACGCATCCGCCGGTGGAGAAGAGGATTGCTTTGCTGGAGCAGTTTGTTTGAGTCGGGTGTAGGGTGTGTGGTGTCAGGAGGCTGCTAAGAATATACTATGATATTTGAGCGGAAAATCCAAACTCAACGGCGTTCCACTGTCGAAAGAATAGCAATGACCGAATCAAGTGCCGAACGCCGGGGAGCTGATGCAGAAAAATTGAGCCCCTCAATTTTTACAAAACTGTTAAAAAAACCAGTTTCTGTTTGAGAAACCGTCCAAAACGCCGGCTTATTCAGCATGAACGACTTCAACACTTCAATGGAAGATTCATCATTCTCTGTAAAGCCAATACTCTTCCCATGTTCTATTTCAACAAAGGCATGCATATCAGTTAAGCGTCTGGCAGAATCTATCACCCAAAGACCGTATCCTAGTTGCCCCTCCTTACCTCTCGCCTCTTCCAGAAACATAGTACTGGGATGACGAAGTACATACCGGCTTTTACCCAGACGGCTTTCAGCCATTTCAGGGTATCCGGCACTTTCAATGACCCTGTATGAAAGCTGGCTACAACCCACAATTAGTAATATAAAAAGGCATTTAAAAATATACATTGTATCTGCAAAGTTTTCTTCTGCGAATTATAGATACTCATGAATGAAAAGGAAAGTTCAAGCTTTTCTATCTACCATTTCAGCAATTTAACAAGATTGTCAAACTTTTCAATGCCCTTTTCCACACTGTATTGGCGCACAAATTCAGCGGGAACGAATGGTTTGGGGCGATATTCAAATAACCATATTTGCTCTTCCCTGTTAAATGAAATATGAAGCACTTCACTATCCCGATCTAAAGGGTTATGAATTCCAATAAACAGTCTATCCAGGGAGACAAAGGCAAATAAACGCTCATCAAGATTTGTTTCAATGATATGGTTCACCAACAGTAGCATAGGGCTGAGCTTCCACCCATGGGCTATTAAGTCAGTGTAATGATTGACTATTTCCGCCCAAGAAAGTGGTATAACTGTTTGGGGTTTGTGAATCAAGTTTTAAAAACATTTTATAAATGTAACAGGCAGGAAACACTGTTTTTCAGATTATCAGTACTCATCCATCTGCTGCTGTGCCAGTTGAAGCTTGCTGGTATA
>CAZYTV010000017.1:0-32472 GCA_964650455.1 uncultured Chitinophaga sp.
TTGAAAAAATTTAGCCATGGCCACCTGGGCTAATTCCTTTCCGTCTCCGAAAATGCCAAATTTAGCCTTGCCGCCCAGGACTTCCTTACGTCCTAACAAACTGGTTTCCCTGCTGATACAGGCAATGCGGTAATCATTGAGCACTTCATCCCGAAAACGGTCAAATGACAGTTTCCCGGCATCGGTCAGGAGTTCCGGTTGGGTATTTTCCATATGACAAAAATAGGGAGAATGACACCGTACAAACCCCCTGTTAAAAAATAACGGATAACCTATGCAACCCTGCTATGACATCTGACATCTTTCCCCTAAATTTGACAGCGCTAAAACCTTCATTATGAAGAAAATCACCTTTTTGATTTTTTGTATGACCGCCCTGCTGGCCGTTAAGGCCCAACAGCCGGCCCATAATGATAAAGACGGTCATAATCATGGCTCCACGGCTCCGCAACCCGCCAATACCGAAACGGCTGATCTGCAGTTTAAAGAAATGGAGTATGATTTCACCAAGATACCCCAGGGCAAACCTGTTTACCATTTCTTTGAAATCGTGAACCAGGGCAAAACCGTCATTAAGCTGGATAATGTACAGGCCAGTTGTGGTTGTACCACTCCCGAATGGAGCCGTGATCCGATTGCCCCGGGTGCCTCCGCCAAAATTAAGATCGGGTACAATGCTGCTGCAGAAGGCCCGTTTGAAAAATATATCACGGTCTTTTACAACAACAGTGCACAAAACAAACAAATTAAAATAAAAGGGTTTGTCTGGAAGGCACCTGAAGGGCCGGCACCGGCAAATGCCTCTGTTGATTTATTAAAAAAACAAACCTTTTAAAATAACAAACCATGAAGAAGCTTTTATTACTCGCAACCGCATTTGCATTTACGCTCGCCGCATCTGCTCAGACCAAAACAGAAGACCTGATCAAAGTGAATACAGATTCACATGATTTCGGCAAGGTAAAACAGAATGTTCCGGTTACTTATTATTTTGAAATCAAAAATATCAGCGATAAACCGGTGGTGGTGGAAAACACCTGGGCAAGCTGCGGTTGCACCACCCCTGAAAAAATTGTAGAACCCATTCTCCCCGGCGCTACAGCCAAACTGAAAGTGGATTATAATTCAGCAGCCGTAGGACCTATCAACAAGGATGTTTTTATCAAACTCGCAGGTGTTGACCAGGCCAAATCTGTTAAGATCACTGGTGAAGTGCTGACCCCAGAAGCTTATGAAGCCTATCAGAAAGAAAAAGGTGCCAAAGAGACCGCTCCTAAAAAAGGATAATCTTTACCACATATAACTAAAGATCCTCCCCGAAACGGGAGGATTTTTTATTTGGGTATATGACTCCCGTTTCGGGGAGAATTTTTGTTGGAGTATTAACAGGCATATCACTCAGCGGTTTTCCAGCACCTGCATTACAAAATCCTTCTTCCGCTGGGATACCGGGATGGAAAGACCTCCCTCAAGAATCAGCATACCGCCATCCGTCTTATCAAACAGTTTGATCTTTTCCGGATTAGCCAGAAATGAATGATGTGTACGGATAAAGCCCAGTCCTTCCAGCACATCCTCATACTCTTTCAGGTTCCGGGAAACAAGTATCGGTGTCTGGTTGGTAAAATAAAAGCGGGTATAAGAGCCGGCGGCTTCACAATAAAGTACATCAGCTACTTTTATGAAATAGGTGTTTTCAATATCCTTCAGCACAATTTTACGGTCCTGGTTATGAATACCGGCCAACTGTTGCATGAGTACCTGTAACTGTTCCCGGAGACTGCTGTTTTTTATATGCCCTGCGGCCCGGTCTACTGCCCTTTTTAACTCCGAAGGGTCAACCGGTTTGAGCAGGTAATCAATGGCACTGTATTGAAATGCGGTAATCGCGTATTTATTATGTGCCGTGATAAATACCAGTTGAAAACCGGGATTTTTAACCTCCCGCATCAGGTCAAAACCCGTGCCGTCACCCATTTCCACATCCAGGAAAACCAGGTCAGGTTGAAAATGCTGTATAGCCTGTAATCCGCTCTTTACACTTCCGGCTTCTTCGATGGTTTGCACTTGCTGGCAAAAAGAGCGCATGAGTTGCTTCACCGCGTTACGCTGGTTGACTTCATCGTCGATCAGTAATACTTTCATTGTAATGAGGTTAAAGACAGCCCCTGTCAAAGGGTAAAAAGTGCTGCACAGGTCAAATATGCCAACAAAGCACAAGCCCGCAAAAACTATTTATCCGGATAGGGACCGCTAATGTGAGCAAACCGCAGTTATCACATACATGTTGGCAGATATCCAGCTGAGAGCCGCAACCGTCGATCCGCCCGTATAAATCAGTAATGAAGAGGTTTCTTTAAACTCAAAATCTGTTTTTATGAAAAAAATATCCCTTTTCTTCCTGTGTCTTATATTAACCACTACCCTGCCGGCACAGGACCCTGGTTATACCGGTCCGGCCAAAATGGCGCTAAAAAACTTCTGGACACATATTGAAAAACTGAAATCCGGTACTGGTACCAGTTCCTCCATCAATATGCAGAGCGGATGCTCCAGCAGGTAAAGGAAAAAGATCCCTCTTATAATTGTACGGCGCTGGAAACCGAATTGAAATCATGGAAAGATAAAGCGGCAAAAGAGACCGGCGACAAGAGTGCAGCTAAGTCCAAAGAAGAGGAAGAAAGAAATTACTTTAAAACGATCTACCAGAAAATGGTCGGCGTTTATTCCAGTGGCCGTGATATACAACCAGGCATCACCGGTAAAGCTTATTTTGACCGGGTAACTGCACTTAACCTGGCAGTATACAAAGAAAAAAGAAACGCTGCCGGCACTGTTGACCCCAAGAGTTATGCAGGCCTTACCGATGCGGTGCTGGCCGATTATAATGAATACCTGAAACGCAGTGACCGCCTGAAATGGAATGTGGTGCAGACCCTCACAAAAAGTAAAAATATTGTCAACCCACAGGAAAAAATGAAACTGCTGGAAGAGGTAAAATTCGAATGCGAAGCGGTTCTGATCCTGTCACCCAACCACCCGGATTTTACGCAAAAACTGGCCGAGGTTAAAAAACTTTTGGGCAATGCCGATGCAGAAGCGGCAAAATTTTACACCAGCGATTTTCATAAAGAACACGTGAACCAGATTGTCTGGAGCAGCCAGCCATTGATTATTGGGAAGGAAAAAGAGATGGCCGCTTCCATAAAAAATGAGTATAAGACAGGAGAAGCCATATTTGGAACTGTATACCTCGGCAACAATGTCAGTCAATTGATGAAAGGGAATGAACAACTCAGGATCATTATCCGGATAGACGGAGGCACTGCGGTATGGGGCGGGGACCTGTCCAATATTTGGGTCCCCCTGAATGTTCAGGACAAGTCATACCTCCAGTTTGCATTGCTCCCTGATGCAAAATGGCTGAGTGTCCATTATGCGCCTTACCTGGCCAAGGAAAACTGGACCTATTCCTATTTTCTGGATGACCTGGTCCGCAGCGGCGATATCAGTCATAACATCAGCTGCGAGTTGCATTTTCCGACCAGCATTATCAACAATATCAGGAGTAGTGTGAAACTTGACCTGAATGAAGGAACAACGCCGATTAAAGCGCAGGCAACTAAACTTCATGATGAACTGATGGCCGGACGTAAGTTGCCTAAAGCCGGTATGAGCAATGCAGCGCTTGAACAGCAAATGGTAGCCGCCGCCAATAACGAGGGCTGGAATGATAAATTCGGGAAAGCAATCATCACTTCTTCTTCCTGGAATATTGAAAAAAACAGCCTGACCGGGGTAATTCTATACCGGTACCTGGGAGCGGTTTGCACCACTAAAAGTGCTGATGGGAAATGTTATTACCAGGAGTTTACTTTCCGCCAGGATTATAGCGGAAACGGTAACTACGACAGTAAAATAAAATTCAACAGCTATGGGGGCAAAAAGGAAATCGGGTGTGATAAGATAAAGTAATGATTAACTGACCTGATCTTTATATAAAAGGGGTAACCGGATCAAAACGGTAACCCCTTTCCCATGGCTGTTATTATCAATGGAGAAAGAGGCTTTTGTTCTGAGCTTCACATTCAGGAGGTAGATCCGGTCCCTGATGATCTGGCTGGCTCTTGAGATATGTTCATTGTTCGCTTTCGGGCCCGTGAGTAACCCTTTCCCGTTATCTGAAATGTGTATGAGGAGTTCACCAGGTGCCAGGTCAAACAGAATCTCCACCTGCCCCTTATATTCAATACCCGCGAAGCCATGTTCAATACTATTTTCCACGAATGGCTGAAGTATCATAGAGGGCAGGATCGTATCATCGGGTTCTACGGTATCTGCAAGTGTGATCGAAAAAAGAAATCGGCCGGGCATGCGGATCGACTGGAGTTCCATATACTCTTCGAGAAAATCTTTTTCCTGTGAAACGGTTACATACTCTTTATAAGTGCTTTCCAGGGTCTCCCGCATGATATGCGAAAATTTTGAAATATTGCTGGCCAGGGTCTTCCCGTCTTTCTCCTCCAGGGCGTGCAGTTGCAGTGAAGTAAGTGCATTAAAAAAGAAATGGGGATTCATCCGGGCCCGGTTCAGCCGTTGTTCGGTTTCAAGTATCTTCTGTTTATTCTTCAGTGATTGCTGGCGGATGAAAAATCCAAGCACAGCCAGTCCCAGTAAACCGGCAAGTGCCAATAACAGGTAGACCTGCTTTTGACGGGCCAGTTCCTTTATTTTATTTTCATTCTTTTCCTGGCTGTATTTTTTTTCCAGTTCGGATACTTCTTTTGTTTTTTCCACATTCCGGACACTGTCGGTAATAGTTCTTGCCATTTCCCGGTAAGCATACGCCTCTTTGTAATCACCACTTTCTTTACTGATACGGGCAATCAGTTCGTACGTATCAGCCAGATAGGCCGGATTCTTATCCCGCAAACGGTAATGCAGGGAGGAATCCGCCATCAGTCTTGCATTTTTATACTCTTTCAGTTCAACATAGATATCTGCCTTATCAAAATAATTGGTGCCCACCACATCATCGTTCTCCATATCCGTATACTTAAATGAACTATCCAGGAGAATTAAAGCTTTTTTTAAGTCCCCTCTTTCCCAAGCAATCCCCTGAAGATTACTGAAGCCGGACGATAAGGCACTTTTCCGGCCAATGCTACGGGCCACTTCCAGCTGACGGATCGTGAGCAATTCTGATGTATCCAGGCTTCCCATGGACTTTGTATCCTGAAAATGCCATAAATACCGCTTGGCCAGTTTATACAAAAGGTCTGATTTTCTGACCGGATCTGTAACCCGCTCAATCAGGGGTATGGCTTTTCTTGTATAGACAATTCCTTTTCCCGCCTGTTCGGTCTGATTAAACAACTGGGCGATCATTGTATAAGCAATACCTGTTTCATAGGGGTTGCCGGATAATTCTGCCGCTTTTAGCAGTTTAAAACTGTATTCCTGGGATTTACCAAAGTCCGCTTTTGTATAATACAACTGGGCCCAGTTCTTATAGGTGCTTACAAGGATACTGTCACTGCATCCGGTTTGCCTGTATAATCGTTCTGCCTGTCTCAGAAAATAATCCGCGCTGTCATAGTTATTAATAACCAGGTAACCGAGCGCCTGCCACTCGTAACTTTTGGCCACACAAACCTTATTGGAAGAACGCCGGAGTTCAGTGATATAACCGGCACTTTCATCCCCGGATAAATCCCATTTTCCCTTTAACGGAAGGTAGTCCGGACAATTACATATCTGTGAATTGACAGGCTGTATTGCCGCCATTATACAGAAGAATAACAGAAAAGACAGCCTTTTCATATTGTTTGACTTGTGTGTGGTATGCCTTTTAAAAATAGGGAAGTAAACGTATACCCGGTAAACAGCTTATCCGGATTTTATACCCGGATGTTAACAACAGGCAGGCTTCAACTGAAACCCTGCAGTTATCATTTAAACGGCCACAGCTATCAACCAGCATGTGATTTGTTTTTCCCTTTACAGGTATAAAAAAACCGCA
This sequence comes from uncultured Chitinophaga sp., assembly GCA_964650455.1. GTDB lineage: Bacteria > Bacteroidota > Bacteroidia > Chitinophagales > Chitinophagaceae > JJ008. The sequence goes on from CAZYTV010000017.1 coordinate 6,023, forward strand.
CCCCCGCGGGAGCGGGACTACGGTTTCGTATAGTGATTAATGGAAAAAGGGGATGGTTGTAAATTAAACAACGGTTAATCCTGACAAAGCACTCATGCTTTTTCCTTACTGCTGGGTTGGTAAAACCATACTCCCAGGCAAGCCAGGGCAATAACAAAGGGCATACGCTTTGTAAATCTGAGCCCCTTTTCCTCTATCAGGGTCATCAACAAAGAAGCAAGGATTATAATTCCAAGGATAATGAGTCCCTTTTTCAGTTTGCCTTCCTGGGGCCACCATTCATATTTTTTCATTTTTTTCATTTTTAATCAATGATCAGTTTGCGGATGCGGCTGTTATTAAAATCTGCCACATATACCGCATTGTTCGTAAAGTCGCTGCATATACCCAGTGGCGTATCAAAGGAGGCACCATTACCAATACCATCCATCACTCCCGGGTCATTTCCTGCCAGTGTTGTCACCACTCCGGTTGCGGTGATCTTGCGGATCCGGTGATTAAAGGCGTCACAGACGTACAGATTGCCATTCGCATCAACGGTAATACCGGACGGAAAATTGAATTGGGCAGCAGCACCCGTGCCATCTAAAACTCCGGCGGCACCGTTTTGCCCGGCAATAACGCTATACACACCTGTGGGGCTGAACTTGTAGATATAATGATTATAGTATCCGGTACCATATAAATTACCTGCTGCATCCAGTGCCAGTCCGAATGCCAGGATATTCTGATAGGTGGTCACCACACCGGCAGGCGTTATTTTTCTGATTTTGGCATTGATATAATCGGCCACATACACCATACCTGCCGGGTCCACCGCTATACCAATCGGTTCATTAAACCGGGCTGTGCTCCCGGTGCCAGTTGCATCACCTGCTGTTCCATTACCGGCCAGTGTGGTCACCACGCCGGCAGCGGTTATTTTCCGGACTGCGTGATTGATACGATCCCCTACATACAAATTACCAGAGCCATCGATTGTAATGCAATAAGGCTGGTTGAAGCGGGCAGCCGAACCTGTACCATCCGCAAAGCCCATCGTACCACCTGCAAACGTTGACACTACGCCCTGAGGCGTGATTTTACGGATCCGGTGATTGTCACGATCACAAACGAATAGATTACCGGAAGCGTCTTTTACGACCCCGCTCACAATATTAAATTGAGCAGCGGATGCATTCCCGTCAGCAAATCCTGCACTGCTGCCGGCATAAGTGAGCACCCGGTTGGTAACATAATACTCAAATGCAGGACCATTCACTGAAGTACTGTTCTTCTCCACTTTTACCGTACCTGTGCCGGCATTAACCGGTACGAGTGCTGTAATCAGGGTATCATTCAGCGACTGAATGCTGGCCTGTACATTGTTAAAGTACACTTTCAAAACGGCGGAATTGGTTCCGAAATTTGTTCCACTGATGGCTACCAGAGTGTTTTTAGGTCCTGCAGAAGGACTAATTGCCCTGAGTGTGGGGTTGACTACTACCGGTGGCGTGGGAGTGGTTTCTTTGTCTTTTTTACAGGAGGGGAGTACGAACATGCCGGCCATGAGGCACAGCGCCATGAATTTAATTTTCATTTGGTGTTGATTTTTAAGTGAATATTGGATAATTACCCTGCTAAAATATTCACTCCTTTCTTCCCGTTTTACCCGGATTGGCTCCTGCAACCCACCGGTTCTTATCTGCCTCCGAACCGTTGATAAGTGCTTAAAAAAAATCCCGGTTAGAAAACCAGGGAGGCTCATTGCATACTAAACTGCGGGAGCAGTTCACGTTTTTACTTCCCGGTTTTTATACGGAGAATAGAATTTACAGCTACACTATTAATCCTATAAAAATAGGCTGACCCTGTCGGGTTATGCAGCAGAATTAACAACTGTGTATAGTTGATTTTTAACTGATACCCGTGAAATGCCGGATGAAATCAGGGAGCCCATGCCAATCAGAGTGCAGTGACCTTGGGCTGCAGGGTTGCCGCATGTTTGGAATTCATGGATTTAAGTTCGTTCACATATTTCTGTGCATTCGTTTTGTCTTTCAACCCTATATAAAGTAGTACCAGGTAATAACGGGCATTTTCATTCTTGGGATTCAGTTCAATGGCTTTCCGGAGATGATATACCGCATCAGTATTATTCCCGGTTTTAAACAGACTGTATCCCAGTTCCACAAATGCAGCAGTATAGTCCGGCTCTGACTCTATGGCTCTCCGGAGCATCGGAATAGCTTCCGCATAACGGCCTTTGGCATTCAGGCAATACCCCATCCCGTAATTGGCTTTCCGTTCATTTACATTAAGAGCCAGTGTTTTCCTGTACCAGGTCATGGCTTCATCCATATCTTTTTTAACATCCCTGTACACTTCACCAATTCCATTATAAGGGGTATGGCTTTTGGGATCAATCTCAATCGCTTTCTGAAAATAGCCGATCGCTTCCTCCGCCTGCAACGTTTTGGTAGCGGCGAATCCGAGTTCCAGGTAGGTATTGGTATAAGTCTTCCTCAGTTCCAGTGATTTCAGCAATGCCGTCCTGGCCGAATCATATTGTTTGAGTGCGTTGTTGGCATAGCCCTTCCTGTACCAATAAAGATAATCAGTTGATGGTGATTTTGCCCGGCGCTCAAACTCCCTGAAATTTTCCAACGCAGATGTGTATTCTTCCTTTGCATAAGCTATATAACCTAACTGACGGTAAACACCACTGTAGCCCGGATTGAGCTGCAGACATTTTTGATAGGCTGCCCTGGCCGAATCAAACTGATCCGTTTTCTCGAAGGCATAGCCCAGTTCGAAATATAATTTGGCCACATCAGACCATCTGTTACGGACATTCCTTAAACTGGTGATCGCCCCGGTATAATCTTTCAGGTCATTCTGGCACCAGCCTAATTCATATTGGGCCTGGGGATAGTCCGGCTTCAGCAGCAGGGCTTTTTTAAAAAGTTCCATGGCTTCCCTGGATTTCCGCTCGTCTTTGAGCTTCATCCCTTCATTGTATAAGGAAGTGGCATCCTGTGCGGAAAGGGAACTACTGATCAGTAATATTCCGATAAAAATTATTTTTTTACCCAACTTGTATATCATAAATAAAATATAGTACGCACATTTAAATCCGCGATGAAGAATTACCGGATCAGGGTCACTGTACCCTTCAAATCAGGTTTGCCGTCCGCAAAATGGATATAATACACAAAACTGGCAGCATCCAGCGGCATTCCTTTGAATTTACCATCCCAGTCAACAGCAACTCCACTCGCCTGGTAAACCAGCTGACCGGTCCGGTTAAATACCATTACCCGGGCACCCCAGGAAGGATCGAGAAAAGGGATGGTCCATCGGTCATTCCTGCCATCACTATTGGGCGTAAAGGCACTGGGAACAAACACCCCGGCCACTACTTTTACCAGGACCGCATCTTCATTCGTACATCCGGTTTCTGAAACTGCGGTAAGCAGGTATTGTAAATCACTGTTCGTGGTCACTACCGGTTGCAAAACAGTATCAGCACTTAAATAATCCGGCGGTATCCAGCGAAACTGTACATTATCACCCGAAACTACACCTGTAAGCCGTGTATCACTATACCCAATAACACGTATTTTATCGGGGCCCGCATTTACCAGGGGACGGGGGTGAATATTTACTTCCAGTTGTTCTGAGGCAATCCGGCAGGAAGCAATACCTGCATTCCCGCTTTCTGCTACAGAGAGCCTGTAACGGAAACGGCCCTCCGCTGAGGGCGGCCTGAGATAGGTAAGGCTGCCGGCGCCCGGAATATCGTTCCAGGTTCTCCCGGAGTCGGCCGATTGCTGCCACTGATAAACCGGGTTAATAAATCCCTGTGAAAGCGTTCCCGAAAAAGTGTAGGGCTGCTGATCATATACACAAACATTTACAGGAAGGCTCATCCCCTGAATCATTGAAGTCACGACCGGGCCACAGGGGCGAAACATAATATCATCGAGCGCAAGGTCATTCCCGCCACCACCGGGTGCATTATTTGTCATTCGTATCACGACATCGGTATTACCGGCAGTTGTAGTAAAGTAAAATCCGTATTGTTCCCACCGGGGTGATGGAGTGACATTGATGCCCCCCGTGCTATACTGATTGAGAATGGTACCTGAAGGTGTTTCTATACGAAAGGTAATATCCGGCTTAATACCGGATGGGGAAAGCAGCACATTCATGATCCACGCTGAAAATTCGTACGTGGTATTGGGGCAAAGATTACCAACCGTTTTGACAAAAAAATCACCGGGTTGATAAGAAGCATTGACCAGCATATAATTCCCGCCGCCGGTATGATCAGCCGCAACAGTATGCCAGGCATTCCCAAAGCAACCAGTGCTGTACCCGGTAATTGTATAAAACCCATCATTCGGACAAGAAGAAGCGGAGTAAGTATACCCGGGTGCTGTAAATCCGGTAGAGGGGTTGGACGGAGATCCAAAATCAATATGTACTACCGGGTCGCCCAAACTGCCGGCACATAATTGTCCGTTGGCCGAAAACTGAACAAAAAGGAACACAAGCGCCATTAAAGTCATCGGGGTACAACGGGAATAATCTGCTCTTTTCACGGCTAGCCTGTTTAGCCTGTAAAGGTAGTTGATTTAGCCACCCAAACAAGTTGTTTGATCAGCCAAAAATGGTATTAAAAAATATATTTATGCCACCGGTTGGGGTGCCATTGACAGCGTAAAAACTGTTTGGGTATCGTATGAATACTGATCACTAAGCTGATTCAAAGCTTGAATCTATTCATTCGGCAACCAGCGTGTAATGGATCAATTAGTGACCTGATGAAGCGCCATCTTCTTCCGGATCCGGCTCAGCGTTTCAAGTGTCATACCCAGGTAGGAAGCGATATATTTCAGGGGAACCCGGTTGGTCAGCGGTCCATGTACTTTCAGAAAATAGCGGTACTTATTTTCTGCCTTAGTCAGCCGGGCAATATAAGCCCTGCTTTCAGCATCGGCATAATATTTCTGAAGAAGTTTGCGGGCAACAATATTGAACTCAGGAAAGCGGGTATATAATTCCCGCAGATCTTCCAGTTTCATCACAAAAAACTCTGCATCTTCCAGTACCTGGATATTTTCAGTTACTGGTCGTGGCTGGTCCCAGGTGGCAATGGAGGAAACAATTTCATGTTCCACATTAATCCAGGTGGTGATATCTTTCGCCCCCTCACGAAAAAATCCCCGTACAACCCCCTTCCTGATAAAATAGATATGCGTGCAAATCTCCCCTTCCCGGAGCAGCATATTTTTTTTACCTGCTTTTGCAGTTACAATATGCCTGCTGATATGTTCTTTCATTTCCGGACTCAGTGGATGAAAAAACTCCAGCGTTTCAAAAAGGGGGGTTAAATCAGGCCCCTGCTGTGCTGATTCAGTTGACATGCTATTGAATAAGAATAATGTGGCTGATATCAAATATAATTAAAATAATATGCAGTCCCTGCGGTATTCTCACTAACAATATTAAGCCGGCCCTATCGTTGAATAGAAAATAAAAAGGATGCGAATTATTTCCCTGCTGATGCTTTTTTTAGTTCAGCAGCTTACTGCACAACAGGTGGCAACGATGGTTGATACCCCAAGCCGTATGGCCATTGTAAACGTGTCGGTCAACGACCTGAAAGCGGGTCCCAGGAAGGGGGAAGAAGTGCTGTTTCGCGGAGAAAAAAGCGGGAGGACGTTTTCCGGAATTACAGACGCCTCCGGTAAATACAAACAGGTTTTGCCCCCGGGCGACAATTACCATGTCAGCGTAAAAAGTATCAGTGATACCACAAAGTATATGATACTGGCGGTACCCATCCTCGAGGCAGATGAATATTTCACGGAACCCTTCTGGGTAAATGTAAAGTTTGATCCCCCGCGAAAATACCGGCTCGATCATGTGCATTTTGATGTGGACAAGGCCAGTCTCCGGCCTGATTCTTTTTCACAGTTGGGTGAACTCCTGGCATACCTGGAACGGCATGAGGATATCCGGATAGAAATAGCAGGACATACAGATAATACAGGCACTGCCCCCCATAATCTGCAACTTTCACAGGCCAGGGCCAATACAATTGTCAGCTATCTGACCGGAAAAGGGATTAAGCCGTCAAGGCTACTGGCAAAAGGTTATGGAGCTGAACAGCCGGTGGCAGACAACGCTACTGAAAAAGGTAAACAACTAAACCGGAGAACTGAAGTGCGGATCCTTTAAAAAGCCGGCCGGGGGAGTAACTTATTAGTGGCAAGATTGTTCATTTTACTGCCAGGAGAGATACACAAACCAATAAAAAAAGAGGCTGTCTTTCTGAGACAACCTCTTCAATAACGTTTACTAATGCTGAGCAAATTAAACTACTTCTACCTTTCTGAATTAAGCCTTATCTGTACCTCTAGTGATCATCATAACTGAACCTGCCAGGAACGCAAAAAACATTACCCAGGCTAAAATTGTAACGGTTATCATAATAATAGATTTTAGTCATGTAAATATAACAATAAGGGTGCCATGTTTTATAAAATTCAATTGATTTATATCAAATTTTGAGGGTTTACCTGTACCTCTATCTCTATATTAACTAAGTGTTTACCCTAAAAAAGGACAAAAAAGCCCAATAACCCGATTCGAGCCCCTCTTTTGCGTCTGTCTGTTGACGTTATTCGCAGAACCCTGAATTGTTACTGTTTCACAATCTTTGTACTGGTCAGACACCCCTTCATTGATCACCTTCTTTTACTTGAAGTTCAGCGTCCTGTTTTCCACGTTTTATTACCTGCCTGTCTCTTAGTTTGCTGATGGCTCATTCCATGATCAACCAACGTGTGATTTAATAATCCCCCCTACCTTTGCCGCATGCTGACTATATCCACCAGGGGGATTCAGATGCCCCCCTCCCCGATCCGCAAACTGGTACCTTATGCTGAGGCAGCCAAAAAAAAAGGAATTAAAGTATACCACCTGAATATCGGGCAACCGGATATTGAAACTCCCCCGGCGATCCTGGAGGCGGTTCGTCATGCAGATATCAAAGTGCTGGAATACAGTCACAGTGCTGGTAATGAAAGTTACCGGCGCAAACTGGTACAGTATTACAAGAAAGTGGGAATCGATATCAGCCATGAACAGATCCTGATCACCACCGGTGGCAGTGAAGCGATCATGTTTGGTTTCTTCACTTGTCTCAACCCGGGTGATGAGGTGATCATACCGGAACCTTTTTATGCCAACTACAATGGATTTGCCTGTGCTGCGGGCGTGAAAGTAGTCCCCATTCCTTCCAGCATTGACACCGGCTTTGCCCTGCCGCCTATCGCTGATTTTGAAAAAGTGATTACCAGTAAAACCAAAGCCATCATTATCTGCAGCCCTAATAATCCGACCGGCTATCTCTACAGCCGTGCGGAAATGGAAGCGGTGAAAGAGATTTGTATCAAACATGATCTTTACCTATTCAGTGATGAAGCCTATCGGGAATTTTGTTATGACGGCGCCTATGTAAGTGCCATGCACCTGGATGGACTGGATGCCCATGTGGTCCTGATGGATACAATTTCCAAGAGATACAGTGCCTGCGGGGCAAGACTTGGGGCTTTTGTTACCAAAAACAAAACCGTGTATGATGCTGCTATGAAATTCGCACAGGCCAGGTTAAGTCCACCCGGACTGGCTCAGATCATGGGAGAAGCGGCCGTAGACCTGCCTGACTCCTATTTCGATGCACCCAAAGCAGAATACCAGCGCAGGCGCGACCTGCTCGTCAAACGCCTCAATGCGATGCCCGGTGTTTTTTGCCCAAACCCCGGCGGCGCATTCTATGCCATGGCTAAACTCCCGATTGACGACAGCGACAAATTCTGCCAGTGGCTGCTGGAAGAATTCTCCTTTAATAATCAAACCGTAATGCTGGCGCCGGCTACTGGTTTCTATGGCTCTGCAGGCCTTGGAAAAAATGAGGTACGCCTGGCTTATGTTTTAAACCTGGAAGCCATTAACGGGGCAATGGATTGTCTGGAGAAGGCTCTTGAAGTGTATCCAGGGAGAACTAGTCAGTAGTCGGTAGCCTGCCTGCCGGCATAGGCAGGTCAATAGTCGGTGTCTTCCGGAATCAGGTCTATACCCTGTATTTTGGTGCCCTTTTGTGTGTTTTCGTGGCGCTCCCCCCGCGCATCAGTTCATTCTGTGGCCAAAGGTTTCATATAACTGTAAATTCCATTATATTTAAGTTATCATTTAATCACCTGTCTGCACAGACCAAAACCAACTATTATGCGAAAGGCTCTACTGCTTATCTTCCTGACTTTTTTATCGGGACTCCTCCTCTTTGCACAACAAACAGTAACCGGTAAAGTAACGGATGCCAGCGGACTCCCTGTAGCCGGCGTCTCCATTAAAGCCAAAAAGTCCGGCAAAATTGCCCTGACCGGATCTGATGGTACATTCAGTATAAACTTACCGGCAGATGATGAACTCGAAATCTCTTCCATCGGCTATGTAAAGCAAACCGTTAAAACCGGCAACGGGCCGATTAATATCACCCTTGCACAGTCTATTGAAGAACTGGGTCAGGTGGTACTGGTAGGATCCCGCAGGGCGGGTCGTGTAAAAACGGAAACCACTTCACCCGTGGACGTGATCAATGTAGCACAGGTGAGCGGACCTACTGCCCGGATGGACCTGACTTCAATTTTAAATTATACCGCTCCCTCATTCAACTATAATAAACAAACAGGCAGTGACGGTGCAGATCATATTGACCTGGCCACGCTGCGCGGACTTGGTCCCGATCAGACATTGGTGCTGGTCAACGGGAAACGCCGCCACCAAACCGCATTTGTAGCCATGTTTGGTACCCGCGGACGTGGCAATACCGGAACCGACCTGAATGCCATTGCTGCAGGGGCAATTGATCGGGTTGAAATTTTAAGAGATGGCGCATCCGCCCAATATGGTTCAGATGCCATCGCAGGTGTTATCAATATCATTACCAAAAAATCAGTCAACCAGATTACCGGTTCTGTGGGATTGTCTTCGTATTATGACTCCAAATTCAATACCGCATTCGAAACCGGGCTGCACAAGGATTATGAACATGCCGGTGAATTTGATGGAAAAGCATTTAACGGAAATATTAATTTCGGCTTACCCCTCGGAAAAAAAGGCGGCTTTATTAACCTGACTTTTGAAGGCACCAAGACCGGCAAAACATTCCGCCAGGCTTTAAAAACAGCCAACTACCAGCAGGACGACGAAGCCATGTATCTGAATATTTATCGCCGGGGGCATGGAGATGCAGATCTCGAAGCTTTCGGGACTTTCTTCAACCTGGAACTACCAGCCACGGCTAAAACATCTTTCTATGCATTTGGAGGAACCAACAGCAAAACGTCAGATGCCTTTGCCTTCACCCGTAACTGGTCGGCCCGGCCTGACCGTTTCCCCACCAATGCCAATGGCGACCTGGTCGTTGTTCCCGGAATTATGAAGACCGCCAGTGACGGTGATATCTGGTACAGTCCACATATCCAGACCAAAATAAAAGATTTTTCTGCAACCGGCGGATTGAAAGGAGTGGTTTTCAATAACTGGAACTGGGATCTCAGCAATACCACTGGCAGCAATAATTTTCATTTTTACGGTGACAAGACATTCAATGCCTCACTCGGATCTGCACAACAACATTTTGATGATGGCGGATTCTCTTTCCTGCAAAACAGCAGCAACCTGAATTTCAGCCGCGAGTTTGCTAAAAACTTCAACCTCGGTGTGGGAGCGGAATTCAGGTATGAGAATTATAAAATCTTTGCCGGAGAAGAAGCTTCCTATAAAAATTATGACCCAAGCGGTGATAAAGCAACCGGCTCACAGGGATTCCCCGGTTACCAACCGGCAGATGAAGTAAATGCCAAACGACATGTATTCGGAGCCTATGCCGATGCGGAATTTGATATTCTCCCTGCCTGGCTGATGAACCTTGCTGTCCGGCTGGAAAATTACAGTGACTTTGGATTCACCCATAATTACAAACTGGCTACCCGGATCAAGGCCTCAAAAAAAGTAAACCTGAGAGGATCGGTCAGTACCGGATTCAGGGCACCCTCCTTACAGCAGATCAATTTCAGTTCCACCTTTACCACGGTGCAGGCCGGCAATATTGCCGAAGTTAAAATTGCACCGAATTACAGTAACCTGGCTAAAGCAGCCGGTATCCCTGACCTGACCCAGGAAAAAAGTCTCAGCGGCAGCGTAGGCTTCACCTGGAAAGCCAGCGGCAATCTGAGTGTAACTGTGGATGGCTATCTGACGAAAATCAAAGACCGCGTAGTGATCAGCGGACAGTTTGATGGCAGTGATCCCAACCTGGATGCCAATTTACGTGCACAGATGGCGGGATTAAATGTTAGCCTCGCCCAGTTCTTTGCCAACGGTGTGAATACTACAAATGCAGGTGTGGATATAGTTGTGGAATACAATAAAAAATTTGGCGACAACCGATTCCGCGCACTCTTTGCAGGCAACCTGCAAACGATGAAGATCGATGAGATCAATGTCCCGGCCAAACTCAGCGGATCTGCATTCCTGCAACAAACATTCCTGAGTGACCGTGAACAGAAATTTATTCTGGCATCGGCACCAGGTATGAAAGGGGCGCTGAACCTGGAATACGCTGTGAAAAAACTGACCCTGGGCACCCGGCTTACCTATTTTGGCAAAATAACCCTGCTGGGATATGGTCAGGATGGATTGGGAATTTCACCAACTGTTCCCCTCGACAATGGAAGCGGGGATGTACCAGATCAATTTGATTATACCGGGAAACTGGTCACCGATCTTTATATGAGTCATCCGGTCTTTAAAAAACTTACCCTGTATGCAGGCGTGGATAACCTGCTGAATGTTCACCCCGATTTCGGGGTAGCCAAAGGTGCTAAAGACTGGGCATATAATACAGAAACAGGAGGCGCCTGGGATGCGGTACAAATGGGAACCAACGGAACCCGCCTCTTTATCCGGATTGGATTTAACTTTTGACGATTGCCTGCTATAACTCAAGCCGCTTCAGTCATGGAGCGGCTTTTTTATTTCCTGAAAAAGAAACGTGAGTGCTGAACGGGAAGTAGTTGGGGTTGGCAAAACAGGCAAAGGAGATGAGGAATGAGCAATGAGCAATGAGTGATGAATAATGAGTAATGAGTAATGAGTAATGTACAACACTAATAAAAGAATTGAACCATCATGTATCGGAGGGTTTAGAAATTAAAAGACTGTTCGATCAGCTACTCATTACTCATCTCACCAATCACCCCTGACATACAATTCCACATTCCCTGCCGGAAAATTGCTTCTCACTTCAACAACTTCATTTTTTCCTCAAACAATGCCGGCAGAAAATCCTTATTCATTTCACTGAACGGAACCGGGGCTTCAGGCTCCGGCCCGAACTCATTCAGGATAAGCCTCCACCATCCTACATTTTTCCATTGCCCCAGCTTAAAGCCAACCTGTTCATAGGTGGCAAAATAGTGAAACCCAAGGCGCTCATGCAGGGCTACGCTGCGGTCGTTGGGTAAATTGATCACGGCATAAACATTACAAAATCCCTGCCGTTGCAGGATGGCAAATAAAGTATCATATAATGCCGTGGCAGCTCCATGCCGCATACATGAATCATGTATATAAACAGAACATTCCACTGACCATTGATAGGCTACCCGTTCCCGGTATCGCGACGCATAGGCATACCCGGCAATTTTTCCATTGATCTCACAAACCAGCCAGGGGCAAAACTCACTGTAGTGAATGATCCGTTGTTCAAAAGCAGTAATGTCCGGAACCTCCGTTTCAAAAGTGATAGAAGTATCCCTCACATAAGGGGTATATATTTCCAGTATTTCCACTGCATCCGTTACCGTAGCTAGACGTATCGTATGTTTATTCATAAATGCGGGTAGATGAAGCCCGAAAATAGAATTTCCAATGCAATTAATACTTGTATCACTTTTACTCACTGCCAATCATAACAAATCAGTATTCGCTTAATTTTGGATCAGTTTTGTAATGCACCTTAGCATTCATCCTAGGTAAAGTCTTTATTCTTTTTAAGCGTTTACCCCTATTTAAACATAGTTCGTTCATTTACATTTGTTTAACTGACGGTCACGGTGTAAATTGGTAAAAATCCTCCTGATGAAAAAACTAACTTATCCGATTAAGGATTATAGTCAATACGGCTATGTTCCACTGGTTATTCCTCTTCTTCAACATTTCATCACTTTTGGAATTGTATCGAGGCCGGCTAAAAATCAATCGTCTGGCCTGAAAATTTTACTACCCCCGGGTAGTAAGCTTTCAGTAAATCAGTCAAATGTATCAGTGATGCATCAACCGGCAGGAGACAATATAAAAAATCTGATACCCGTTGAGGCCGGACTTGCCCGCAGTATCGTATTTTATAACTGGAAAAATCTTGCCTGATCAACCGGTGCCTGATAGATTCGCTGATTTTAAAATCTTCCCGATTGCAGGTACCCCGGCCCCTTGATGAAAAACAGAGCACTGTTAGTCACGAACTAATTTTGACAAATGAAGACCGCAATTTATTCTTACCATTCCAGCCGCCTGTTCCGCCATACAGCCAGCCGTGAAATCAATGAAGCGAAAGCAGGACTTGTCCTTTGCTTTGGCGCTAAGTCGCTGTTAGCCGGGAAACCCGTCTTCCCCATGCTTAAGGAAAAATTTCCTGCTGCCAGCATTGCTATCTGCTCCACTTCCGGTGAGATTTTCCATACTGAAGTCATGGATGAGACGCTATCCATTACTGCTGTAGAGTTTGAAAAAACCAGGATTGTACCAAAACAGATCAATATCCGTTCATTTGAAAATAGTTATGAAGCTGGTAAAGCACTGATCAGTCAGTTTGATCCATTGGACCTCTCCTATATACTCGTACTGTCTGATGGCAGTCATGTAAATGGAAGCGAACTCGTACGTGGCATGAATGAAGTGGCTGATGAGAAAGTGTTGATCACCGGTGGCCTGGCCGGAGATGGCAGTAATTTTCATTCTACCCTGGTCGGGCTGAACAACAACCCGGTTGAAGGACTGATAGCCGGCATTGGTTTTTATGGCAAATCACTTCGCGTGCAACATGGATCAAAGGGAGGCTGGGAAACATTTGGATTGGAGAAAAATGTCACGCGTTCCACCGCGAATGAATTATTTGAAATCGAAAATTACAGTGCCCTCAATTTATACAAACAATATCTTGGGCCTGAAGCTGAAGGATTACCCGGAACAGCCCTGCTTTTCCCTTTATCCGTTAAGCTGCCGGATACTGATGAGCCTGTAGTGCGTACAATCCTCTCCATTGATCATAAAAAAGGAAGTATGACATTTGCCGGCGATATACCGGTTGGATCAAAAGTCCGGTTCATGAAAGCAAATTTTGACAAGCTCACCCATGCGGCATCCGGAGCAGCAGCCCTTACACATCATAAAGATGAAGCCTTCCCTGACTTTGCTTTGCTGATCAGTTGTGTAGGCAGAAAACTCATCTTAAAATCAAGAACAGAAGAAGAAGTGGAAGCCGTCCATGAAGTATTTGGACATGAGACATTACTTTCAGGCTTTTACTCGTATGGTGAAATATCACCGGTGAAACCGGGCGGCCGTTGTGAATTGCATAATCAGACCATGACCATAACTACTTTTCAGGAGTTTGAATAATTCCCTGAAAAGCAAAGGGGTAATTCCTTTGAATAAGTAAGGAATAACATCACTTGCCACCACACAATCTTCAACTATGGAAAAAACATCACTCCCACCCCGGTATGACCTGAAAACGCTGGAAAATATCGCACAGGATAATAAACCATTTATTCTGAAAATGGTCACGCTCTTTACCCGGCAGGCCCCGGCAGATGTAAGTGAAATGGAATCAGCTTTCGAAAAACAGGATTATACCACCATCCGTTCAGTAGCACACCGGATGAAACCCTCTGTTGATAATATGGGGATTCATTCACTGCATACACTGATCCGGGAAATTGAAATGTATACTGAAGCGGAAACCACGGAACTGCAATTAAAAAGTAAGATCCGGGAGCTCGGGGACACGATCGGCCAGGTGGTGGATCTCCTGCACAAAGAAGTCCTGGAACAACCAGTCTGACTCCGGGACAAAAAAAACCCACCATTTGCATGATGAGTTTTACCGGAATCCCCTTTTTTGCTTATAACTATCGTTTAGTATATCTGTGACCGTCCATAATAAAATCAATAATTATGTTCCGGATCATATTTATAACCCTTCAATAATTTTAATAAGTTCATCCTTGGTCTTCCCGAGTTTAATCTGAATCCTGTTCATCATTTCCTCTTTTTTGCCTTCTGCAAACTGAAGATCCGCTTCGGTCAGCCATGAAAACTTAGCTTTGAGTTTGTTTTTAATATCCTCCCAGCTTCCCGCCTCCGCCAGCGGGGTAACACCTGTATTTTTCATTTTGGTATTTCGTTAAATTACTGCCTGTAAGTTCAGTGATTTTTCACCAGGTTAATTACAGGGTTTAACCGGCCTTTTACAGAATTAACAGTTAAAAGAACTGGGTTTCATAGATTGAATTCAGCTGCATTTCTTCTTCTTCCTCAGGCACCGGCTGGTCATGCCCACCCGGATCAATCGTTAACCGGGCCATCAGGTAACTGATAGTCGATTCTGCCCCCTGGTTCAGATTCACATAGTTTTCCTCGAGCCCATCATAACAGCCTCCTGTACATGGATTATAAATAATCTGATGCAGATGGTTTTCACCTAAAAACCAGTTAAAGGAAGCCTGCATTTTATCATAATAGTTCTGGTCCCGGAAAACAGCATAAAAGCGTTTTAATGCCATAACGGTATACGCCACATCGATAGGTTGTTCTCCGCCGGTAGTAGCCTCCTCCGCCCCGGACCGGTCATGCATCCATTTTTTATTGGAAATCACGGCAATCCTGTTTCCGCGGAATGTTTTTGACAAAAGGAAGTCAAAGGATTTTTTGGCAATCTCTTTATAAACCACATTCCCTGTTGCCAGCCATGCGCAAAGCAGGGCTTCCGGCAAAAGACTGTTGGCATAGGTAAGATACCCTTCAAACCAATGCCAGTCACGGTCAGTTTCATGACGATACATCTGCACCAGCCGGTTAGCGAATAAACGGATCATCGCCAGGTCATTCTTATCCGTATAGGTGGTGGTTTTATAATAAAGTCCTTTGATGATAAAAGCCATCGCCCTCGTGGAATGAACCGGTTCACAGGAAACAAGCCGCTTCTGAAGCATTGAAAAAGCAGCAGTCGAATACTTCTCTGGCAAAATAGAACAACGGGATACCAGGTATCCAAGGGCCCAAACGGCCCTGCCATTCGCATCATCCAGATTCACTTCATTATTCTGCGCGGTAAACTGTCCCTGTTCATTCATGTAATTCAGAAACCGGCCATCCGGCTGCTGGCATAATTGAATAAACTGCAAATAGATATTGATATACTTCAGGTCGTCTTTATCCCCCGTCTGCTCATAATGCTGACAGGTAGCCACCATGGCCCTTGCGTTATCATCCAGTGTGTACCCATAAGCAGGATCCGGTTTATACAATTTTGCAAACTGGAATATCCCGGTATCGGTGGTCATTTTCCGGATATGCCCGGTATTTAATGGAGGCACCATATATTGTAATTCCATCTTCTTGTGCAGCATCTCCCGGAACAGAACCGCATGGGCAATAGCAGCATTCTCCCAGGCCGTAGGTGCCATCCGGTGAAGCCCGTTTAAAATAATATTCTCCCTTAACTGTGCATTTTGTAACAGTGAAGTAACGGCAGCCCCGAGCTGAGCTGAATTACCAAAGCCGATGATTATACCACCATCGTTTTGCAATACCTCAACTGCATGCGGGATCGGGGTCGATACAACCGGGCAGCCACAACTGATCGCATAAGAAAAAGTACCACTCACCGCCTGGCTGGGATTACGGGAGGTAAACAGGTAAACATCGGTCAGCTGTAAATAATCCAGCAGCTCAGGAAGGGGCAGAAAATAATTAATAAACCGTACATATTCCACCATCCCCAGATCCTGTACCCGCTTTTCAAGCATCTGCCGGTATATTTCACCTTCTGAACGGATAACGGAAGGATGTGTTTTCCCAATTACCAGGAAAATAACCGCCGGGTTCTCCGCAACAATGGCTGGAAGGGCATCCAGTGTGGTTTCAATACCCTTCCCGGAACTGAGCAGCCCAAAAGTGGTTAACACTTTTCTGCCTGATAGTTTATATTTTTTCTTCAGCGCTTTGCGGTCGGTATGTAACACCAGGTGTGTACCATGCGGTATAATTGTAATTTTAAATTCTTCGAGGCCGTACTCTTTAACCAGTATATCAGCAGAAATATGAGTCATCACCATCACACGGCTGCATACATCTGCCAGCAGTCTTACCTGTACCCTCAATGCCGGATCAGGAGCTGGTAACACGGTATGAAATACGAGCAGTACCGGTTTATTCAGCATTCCCAGAAAACTGACAAACTCCTCGCGGCAATCATGAAACAGACCGAATTCATGCTGCAATACGATAAGGTTAATCTTATTATCCCTGTTGATGGAGTTGGCCAGTTTCACCAATGAAGCCGGCTTATCAGTATATAACATATAAGCCACATCATTATCCTCATACAAAGGCTCTTTGGAAGAGGCAACCGGGCAGAGACTGATTGAAAAAGAAGAACTGAATTTATTTCTGATCGCCGTTATCAGGTCCTGCGAATAGGTAGCAATGCCGCATTCTCTGGGAGGGCAGGTTGTAATAAATAACAGCCCTGCCTTATTTACAACATTCTCCGGCTCTTTATCGCAAAAACCACTCTCTATAACAAGCATAAGGGGGGGAGCCTTCAGCAGTTTTGTACTGACGATGTCCCGGCTGGTATTGATCATATTATATTCTGTATTTTAATAATTCAGTTAAAAGAACCGATAATTCCACCGACGCACAGGCAATACGTTCGTCAGCCGCACCGTAATAGATGTATAACCGGCCATCCATTTCAATACACCCGGTAGGAAAACAAACATTGTTTACCTCCCCTTTCAATTCCCATTCCAGTTCCGGTTTAAAAAGTGCATAAGGCAGGCGGCTTATTTCGTGCCGTGGATTTTCAAGGTCAAGCAGGGCGGCACAGGCGGAATATACATACCCGTTCACCGTATCATGAACTCCATGATAAATCAGCAACCATCCCGCCTCTGTTTCAATGGGCGGGCAACCGGCACCGATATAGCTGACTTCATGCGTAAAGCGGGGTGATAATACAATAGTATCATCAAAATGCAACAGGTACTGCTGCCAGAACTCTGTAGTTAACTCCTGCAGATCATTCACTTCCACCAGTTGGATATCCGGTTTGATCCGGTGCAGAAAACTGATCTTGCCATTGACCCTCCTGGGAAAAAAAACAACATTCTTATCCCATATAAGCAATTTCCGGCCCAGGTTTTCCCGGATATGACGGATGTCATTATACCGGAGGTATTTTTCGTTGATAACACCTTTTGATTCAGCCAGGTGACTAAACTCATCATAAGCAATTTGCGGAACGATCAACCCCTTTTTTTCAAAATGCTGAAGATCGTCCGAAACAGCCAAAGCACCCAGCGCATTCACCCCATCATAAGCCGTATAAGACATATAATACCGGCCATCCACCCGGCTCACGCGGGGATCTTCCATTCCCCTCGACTCATAATCCAATTGGGGGAATAAGATCGGGACATCATACCGGTCCTCCACCGTGAGCGGATCCGACAAACGGCAATAGCCGATACTGGAATAATTACCCTTGCTGACTGCCCTGTAGAAAAGATGTATGTTCTTCCCCTCACGGATTGCTGCGGGATTCAAAACGCCTTCGTTTTCGAAACCATTTGCTGTTTTTACCAGCAAAATCCCTTCCTTTTTAACTTTAATCATGGATATACCTGAACGGTTGGCACAGACAAAGTCTGCTATAATATCAAGTAAGTGGTAGTTGAATTACTTTCAGGGCTTTAAAGATGGTTTAAATAAACGGGATATTCTTTACAGATATTGGTGGATTAATTACTAAATCCCTTTCCGGCAGTATAAAACAGAACGAATATTGTAAATCCGGCTATTCAGCCTGTAATAGTCTGACGGTTCTCCTGGCCGATCTTTACCATACATTTTAACATAGAAGCAAAAAGTTAAAATTTCTCTTAACAGTTAGTTTTGGAAGATCCCCTGTTTTCACAGGGGATCTTGTTTGTATAACGTCGTTATCACCAGGGCATAAACCAGCTATGCAGACAGCCTTAGCAGTCTGTATAGTAAACTCACCGGTGATACAACTATAATTTTTAAAACGAAGAACGGAGTGGATTATACCCGTCTGCCCTGGATCAGGCGGAACAACACCGCTACAATAGCCAGTATCAGCAACACATGAATAATACCGCCTACATGAAATGCAAAAAATCCAAGTAACCAGCCAATCACCAGAATAACGGCAATGATATAGAGTAAACTGCTCATTTTTGTGTTTTTAAAAATTAAGAAATATTTCCCGGACGGCCACGGCTACAGGCTCAAATGGCCGGCTTATACTGCGCCTTATGAAAGTTACTGTTATATGAAATGGTTGTATGTAATACTTTCAGTTTTTCCAATATCTTAGCGGTAAGCTGCACATCCCTGAACCGTAATTTCTCCTGTTCACGGAGCGCATTTTCATACTCTAAAACGGCAGCTTCAAATAAGCCATCATTTTCCTGCTTCAACCCCTCAGCAAAAAACTCAAGTGTACTGTTCTTTTTCTTATGAAACATAATTAGTATTAAATAAAACACTGCTGATACCAGCATAAATCGGATAATATACTCTTGAAATGACATAAGGAACTTCAATACGGTTTAGCCGTCTGTGAAGTTGTGTCAATCTGACCTAGAATCCATTACAGATAATCATTGGACACTTATACTTTTTACAGTTCTTCCAGCATTTTTCTTCTTTTCTCTTTCAACTGCTTGAAGTGGGAGGGAGTAAGACCGGTCACTTTTTTAAACTGTGCTGACAGGTGGGCCACACTGCTGTAGTGCATCAAGTAGGCAATCTCTGTGAGGTTGAGCTCGTTATAAACAAGGAGTTCTTTTACCCGTTCAATTTTATGTGAAATAAAGTATTTTTCAATGGTCGTACCCTGCACCTGGGAGAAAAGATTGGCGAGATAGGTGTAATTGTGATTCAGTTTCTGATGGAGGTGCTCGGAAAGATTAACAACCAGCGGCTCCTCCGAGTAATGAACCAGTTCCACAATAATATTCTTGATTTTCTGGATTAAAACGCTTTTTTTATCCTCCATTAATTCCAGTCCTGACTTCAAAAGTGCTACCCGGACCTGCTCCAGTTCATCAGGATTCAGATTCTCTTTTATGTCGGCTTCTCCCAATTCAACAATAACCGGGTGAAACCCCAGATGCTGTAACTGATCTTTTACCACCATTTTGCAGCGGATACAGACCATATTTTTTATATACAATTTCAAACAAAAAAATTTAATCAGCAATACGCCAATGACTTGTGAAAGAAAAAGAGGTAGGGATTAAGTAACAGCGTATCAACTTATCTAAATATACAAAATAATAAGCAATGGGTAGTATTTCTTTCAGCACATACCAGCCATTTACGTCATACGAAACCCCGATGGATAAATAACAGAATATGAAATATTTACCAATAATACAGGCCTGCATCAGGGACATGGATTACCCTTGTTAAACACCCATTTCTGAGAAGGGAAAAGCTATGAAAGTTATAATAATTGAATACGACTGCATAAGAAATGATCCATGGAAACTGCTCATCTTTGGGCTGGTATGTAAAGCATATATATTCCTGTCCCTTTTTCAGAAATTTCCGCGTTTTATTTATAAAAGGGGCATCTGCGGTCAACGGCAGAACAGAAAACCTTCCCATGAAAAGAGCCTTTCGTATGAAAAAATGTCTTTCTTTTTAATGGCTTCGAAAAATTTAAAAAAAGTTATGTCAAACAGAAAAATCGTTCAAATCGCAGCATTCTTGCTTTTATTTTCCCTGACAACCTCTGCTCAGACCTCTGCGGTCAAGAGTGACCCGGCCCAGCAAAGTGCCGCCACGACTGAGGAATCCAGGAGCCGTCAGTTAATGGACCGGCTGGATAATATTAAGAAAATGGACAGATCAACTTTAACCAGCAGTGAAAGAAAAGACCTGCGGAAAGAAGTAAAAGATATCCGGAAAGAAACGAAAGCAGCCAGCGGCGGAGTCTATCTCTCTGTCGGAGCTATTTTACTGGTGATTCTGGTACTGATTTTAATCTTATAATCCTATAACCGGCTAATCCGTCATACAGAAATCTTCCTGGTAAGTTGCTTAATCAGCAGTACAGAATACAGATAAAATAAACTGATTGATATCAGTCTTTTAATCCCTGTCGCTGCATCAATCAATTATTCTGGTCGCGTTAATCATTAATCCTTACCTACTTCATATCCACCGTAGTAAAATGCGGTGGTTTTTTTATACCCGGGTTCAGGCTTCCGGAACGCAAAAAAACTAACCGGAATTTGTACCTTAGGAAAAATAACCGACTTCCATGCGTCTCTTTTCACTTGCGATTTTATCTTTAGCTGCTTTATATAGTTTTGCCCAGACACCGCGCAACCTGCTGCAGCAAAAAACCGGACCTGAGCCATTAAAAAATATACTGGCTGCCGGTAAAAACTGGATCAGTTACCCAGCTTATAAAGACCGGACCGGCTGGGATAATTTTACAGGTACTTTAAAATCACAACTTATCAAAGAAGGAGAAGCTTTCCTGGACTACACCTGGAAACTGATCACCGCCACTCAATATCTCGAATATGAGCGAAGCGGCAGCCGCACCGCCATGGAAGATCCCGCCGGATTCAACAACCGGGCGCTCAGCCGTTTGTTACTGGCCGAACTGGCTGAAGGTAAAGGACGTTTTCTTGATCAATTAATCAATGGGGTGTGGGCCGCCTGTGACATGAGCTCCTGGGTGGCATCCGCCCATTTACCGGTTCAGCAATCTAAAAGAAGCCTGCCCGATTTCCGGGAAGAGATTATTGACCTCGGTTCAGGGGACATGGGTTCTTTCTTTTCCTGGACCTGGTATTTCCTGCACGAAGAATTTGATAAAGTTAATCCGGTGATTGCCGCACGTTTAAAACAGAACATTCAGCGACGAATCCTGCTGCCTTTTATGGAACGAAGTGATTTCTGGTGGCAGGCATTGCAGGATAAACCCGGTCAACTGGTCAATAACTGGAATCCCTGGTGCAATTTCAATGTACTTACCTGCTTCCTGCTGATGGAAGATGACCCGGTCAGAAAAGCAGCCGGCGTGTATAAAACGATGCGGAGCACGGATCAGTTTATCAACTATGTGAAAGAAGACGGTGCCTGTGAAGAAGGGCCCTCTTACTGGGGACACGCAGCCGGTAAATTGTATGACTACCTTGAGCTGTTGAAGCGTGCCACCAACGATAAGATCAGTTTGTTTGATCACCCGATAATCAGGAATATGGGTGAGTATATCGTCCGTAGTTATGTGGGCAAAGGCTGGGTGGTGAATTTTGCTGACGCATCTGCCAGGGGCGGCGGCGAAGCTGGCCTCATTTACCGCTTTGGCAAAGCTGTGAACAGTCCTGATATGCAATCCTTTGCCGCCCTCCTCATTCAGGACAAGAAAGGTAATTCCGAAATCAACATGACCCGGGATTTTTTCAGGACATTGGAAAATCTGTCCGTCGTCAGGGAAGTAATTGCGACGAAGCCATTATTACCTGCCGCTGCACAAAGCTGGTATCCGCAAACGGAATTTTGCTACCTGAAAAACAATAATGGCCTGTTTCTCGCTATGAAAGGCGGCTTTAACAACGAAAGCCATAATCATAATGACGCAGGCACTTTTTCATTGTATGCCAATGAAACACCTTTCTTTATTGATGCCGGGGTAGGAACCTATACCCGGCAAACCTTTGGTCCGGAACGCTACAGCATCTGGACCATGCAAAGTGAATACCATAACCTCCCGCTGATTAATGGTAAACCCCAGTTATATGGAGCACAGTACAAAGCCATCCATACAAAATTTGAGGCCGGGAAAAACCAGTTCAGTACTGATATTGCCAACGCTTATGCAAAAGAAACCAGGGTAAAATCCTGGACAAGGAATTATAATCTGGAAACCAATAGTCTCAAGATTGAAGATCGTTTTGAACTGGACACCACCCTTGCGCCTAACGCACTTCATTTCCTGGTATGGGCCTGCCCTGTACTCCTTCAGGAAGGAAAGATCCTGCTTGAAAAAGAAGGTACCCGGCTCAGTCTCAATTATGATAATAGGGTATTCAGCTATGTGGTGGATACCATCCCGCAAACGGATAAAAGGCTATCCTCCGTTTGGGGAGAAAAAATATACCGGATTCGCCTGACTGCTAAAAAACTGCAGTTGAAAGGGCTTTACCGGGTGGAGATCCGTAAAGAATAATTATTTCAGGAATGCTGCCCTTAACTCACTCACCTGTTCATCATTAATCGGCACCAGTTGCCCGAGACTGGCTGACATTATCAGTGATTTGGCACTGAATTCCGCTACTTCCAGGTAGTCGAAGGTCTGCAGCAGTTTATCACCGGTTACAATAGCACAGTCGTTCTTTACCAGCAGAGCCGGGCTGTTTTTTGATAACATGTCGGGAATCGCATGACTGCCATTGAACTGACCACCAAACGGAACCGTATACACATCCTGTAAAAAGATCCAGCTTTCCGGAATGGTCCGAACGTTAAAAACCGCATCGGATGCTGCAAACGCCATCAGGTAAGGAGTCTGGGTTAAAATAATTGAATTGATCTCCGGATGCGTGGCATAGATCAACTGATGCAGGTGTGTGGAGCGGCTCGGCAGTTTTCCTTTTTCCCGTTTCCCGTCCTTAATCTGCACAATGTCCCGGGGCTGCAGATCCCAGCGCGGCACATCCGTAGGCGTGATTAAAAAATCATTCCCCTCCCAGCGCCGGGAGATCGTACCATAAGAACTCGTCATCAGGCCCTGGCTGCAGGCACGCTGAACAATGGTGCAGATCTCCGAACGAATAGCTCTTTCAGCACTGCAGTATGCTGTTTCTTGCATCTCTGGTAATAGCTCAGGCAACTGCTGATCAAATGCCGTGATCTCTTCCTCGGTGAGATAAGAAGGCTGGCCGATCATATGTGCATACAGAATAGTACGGGCACAGAATTCAAGTGTCTCGAACCGCAGGAAACAATCCGCCAGGTTATAGCCACCCACCACGGTACCATGATTCTCCATGATGACCGCGTGAAATCCTTTTTCAAATTCATCAGCAATAATATCCCCGAGTGCCTGACTGCCGGGCAGCCGGTAAGCGGCATAGCCAATGGGACCGCATACATGACGGGCCTGTGAAACAATTCGGGTATCCGGGATTTTACGCACAATGCTGAAAGAAACCAGTGCCGGCGGATGTGCATGGATCACCGCTTTTACATCCGGGCGTTTCTCATAGATCGCTTTATGAAAAGGAAATTCAGAAGAAGGCTTATGCCGGCCAATTACTGTACCGTCCTTTTTAACACAAACAATATCATCCACGGTCAGTGACCCCTTATCAACGGCCGATGGAGTAACCCATATATCACCATGATCATCAATCACTGAAATATTTCCTCCGGAAGTGGTGGTCAGTCCACGTCGGTAAATCCTGCCAATGACCATAACAATCTGTTCACGGGGATGCATCAGGCGGGGGTCGAGTGTATTATTCATATACCAAAAATTAGTTTTGGAATGATTTCTTGTGAGCGTGCGGTGGAGGATCCTGTAAAGTCAGGGAATATGGCTTTGCTTATCCACCCCGTGATTGCTTTGGTGCACCCAGGGTATACATTCCGGTGTAAAAATAATTAATCAACAGGTTTAACTATCCCGCCCCACCCTGTTTTTGACGGATGATTGATTTATTCAAATGCCACAGTTCCTGCAAATACGATTCTTTACATGCAGGCCTGCCATCCTGCCGGTAAATTTTGTTCCCCTGCCAGCCATACGCGGTAACCCGGAAATTTCATTCCGAAAATGTTATCTTCATATAAATAACCATACCTCGCTGTGAACAAGGCAATACTTATAGCTATCGTACTTGCAGCAATAACTCTGCTGGTGCTGCTTGCCTGGAAAAACAAAAAAGACCGCAGAAAATTTGAACGGCAACTGAATGAGGATAATGGCATACATAAAGAGGCCCATTCAGACACGGATCCGGAGGAAATGGTGCATTAAAAAATGATTGACGCCCGGTTCGAAAACTCCAATTCAGCACCCGGTCCGGAAATAAATAACATTGTTTTTAAAACACTATCGAAATATGTTTAGAATCATTTTTCTTTTTTTTAACCTCTTGTATGGCAGCAGCTTACTTGCCCAAGCCGGTAATAAAACAGGGTATGCCCGTATTATAAAAATTACAGGAACAGATAGCCTGGTGAAACTGAATGAGAAGGTTAAAAAACAATTAACGGCTGTTTATTACAACCGTTCTGAAAATCCAGGCACAAAAGCAGTTAGTCATTTACTTCTGAACTTTCAGGACAACAGCTCCGCCCTGGCTGCAGGCCGTTGGCTGGCGGCAAAACAAAAACAGGATATTTACCAGGTACGGTTGTCCGGTCTTGTAAGTAAGTATATCGGGGAAACAGAAAAAAACCTCGAACAGCTTTTCGAAAAAGCGTTGAACGGGAATATGATCCTGTTCTTTGATGAAGGCGATGCCCTTTTCGGAAAACGAAAGGAGCCCGGTACACCTGAAGATAAAGACCGGCAGGCAACCATCGATTTGTTCATCCATAAATTGGATCAGCATAAAGGCACGGTGCTTCTTTATTGTTCAGGCGAAGACTGCCTCGGCAAAATGTCAAAACTTAGTTTTATTAAAATAACCGGCTGATCCTTTTTAAGCTTTTAAAGGATGATTAGCTGTTTTCCTGCCATTTCCGTTCTGGCAAATAAAATTTGAAGATTTCCGGCAACTGTCCTAAATTGTACTGCCTCCGGCCGGTTACTGGCCCAATTTTCAGTATCAGTTTTACTGCCTCTGCCTCGTAAGTTCATTGATGTTTCGCAAATGTCAGGGAGTTATCCTTGTCATAAGCGGGTTTAGTATTTGCCTTTTTTTATTCACTGTATTAAAACAAGCAATTATGAGACTATCAGAATTTATTGTGCTGACACAGGAAGAAAAGCGATGCACCGTTGTACAACAAGGGGTGCCACTGGCCAAAAAGGAACTATCGGAAGAAATGATCTTCCTTTTCCGGTTACCCGGATTTTTTGTCGAAACCCATTTTAGCAAACAAACGAAGGAAATTCAGGAATACCTGGTGTTTCATCATTCCCCGGAATTAACCCCCGCGTGGAAACTGATTCAATAGGTAAAATCGGGTAAAAAAGAGGAAATAAACCGGTCAGATGCCCCGGGAATCTGACCGGGATTTCCTTTATTTGCAGACTTTTCACCAGGACCCGATGAATAAAAAAACTACCCTATTACTCCGGCCTTCCCAATTAAAGAAGAATGGACATCTTTTCGAATTGCTGCACGTGGACAGGGCGGATAAATACCCTGTTTATACCACTGAGAAAATAAACCTGGCGGTACTGAAAAAAAAGTATCCCCAATTACCGGCTGGTTTTTTCACCGCTATAAATCGGTTTACAGAAACCAATATTGACCTGCTGAAAGCAGAATTGTTCAATGCATTGAAAAAGCAACAGACTACGAATGAAACAACATTCCGGAAAGTACTGCAGGTACAACTGGAACGTAAACTGCTCCAGGAACTGCAATCACTCAAACCCCTGCTCCCCTTGCTTTCCTGCTATCATCAGTCACCGGTAGCCGGCGATGAAAAACGGTTTAAAACATCGCCCTGTTCATTCAGCAATTATACCCCCCGGTTACGTTTTGAAGTGCAACAGGCGGTAAAAGGCTGGCTTTACCTGGATATACATATAGAATTGAATGGAACAGATTATCCCCTGTCACAGTTCAATCAATATGGTTTCCTGCTGGAAAATAAAAATGAATACTTCCTGTTGAATTTCCAGGATTACCAGGTACTGAGCCGGGTACAATCATATGACTGGGCTCAGGAAAAATTAGAAGATGCCCGCTTTATTACAGAAGTACTGGGCAACCTGTCCGGGTACCCGGTCAACCGAAATAATCTGCTGAAGACTGACCGTATTGAAGTGAAACCCACCGGCCGGGTGGTGCTGAGCGAACTCAGTGGTCCGTTCC
>CAZYTV010000018.1:0-32200 GCA_964650455.1 uncultured Chitinophaga sp.
TTTAATAAAAAATCAATGAAACTCCTCACCCGCATACCGGCCTGGATCAGGAATAAGTACTTTATTGCCTTTGCTGCTTTTTGCGTGGTGGTTGTATTTCTGGACAAAAATGACCTGTTTGCCCAGCTCGAACGCAGGCGGGAGTTACGGAAACTGGAAAAAAGCCGGGATTACTATAATTCCCAGATTTCTGCAGAACGTAAAGAATTAGAGGCACTTAAGAACAATCCTGCCACCCTGGAACGCTATGCCAGGGAAAAATACCTGATGAAAAGGGATAATGAGGAACTTTTCCTGGTACCGGAAAAACCCGATAATTCAAAGAATTAGGATTTTCGACACAATAAGCCAATCCAGTCCCCGTTTAAATACCGGACATTCGTAATATCTCAGTTACCGACGGACAACAACATCTAATTTCTGGACAAATTAATTGGTTTGCCAATGACAAGCTTTACACCTGAAGATTTATTGCTGTATTTGTATAAAGAAACAGATACAAAACAAACAAAGGCCATTGAAACAGCCCTCGAAAAAGACTGGACTTTGCGTGAAAAAATGAACGTACTCAAAGCGTCCATGCAAAGACTCGACAAACTCACTGAATCACCCCGCACAGCTGTTGTACTGAATGTACTCAACTATGCCCGCGAACAGGCAGCCCAGGAAGTGCAGTAACTTCAAAGCTTTTAATAAACTTAGTAAGCATTCCGGATTTTACGGGATGCTTTTTTTGTTCTAAAATCCACCAGGTGTATTGCGGGGAAGTCAAAAGTAAAAAGTAAAAAGTAAAAAAATCAGGTCGCCCCTACAGGGCTCTGATCATCATCAAAAACATAATACTACTAACTGGCCGCCCCGCTGAGGCTGATAATACAAATACATCCCATTGAAAAAAATCATAGAAAGCAGCAATATGTTTCTCCAGTATATTGCTCTAAGAAGGAGGCTGTTGACTACTAACTACCAACTACTATCTACTAACTAGTTTGTAAATTGCGCCATGACCCGTAAAGACCGCTACCAGTTCGTCATCGACTTCTTCCAGGTACATGCGCCGGAAGCAGAAACAGAATTATTGTACGATACACCTTATCAATTGCTCGTAGCCGTTATACTCTCTGCCCAATGCACCGACAAGCGGGTAAACCTGACCACCCCCTCCATTTTTGCCCGTTACCCGGATGTACAATCCATGTCGATAGCAGATTTTGATGAATTATTCCCGTTGATCAAAAGCATTTCCTATCCGAATAATAAAACCAGGCACCTGATCGGGATGGCTGAAAAAGTCGTCAATGAATTTGGCGGAACGATCCCGATGACAGTCGAAGAACTGGTAAAATTACCAGGGGTTGGGAGGAAAACAGCGAACGTGATCACTTCCGTGATCGACCAGCAACCCAATATGGCGGTGGATACCCATGTGTTCCGCGTAAGCAAACGGATTGGCCTGGTACCACAAACCGCCAGTACCCCACTGGCTGTGGAAAAACAGCTCATCAAAAATTTTCCGGAATCCCTGATTCACAAAGCCCATCACTGGCTGATCCTGCATGGCCGCTATACCTGCCTGGCGCGTAGTCCCAAATGCAGTGAATGTGGTATACAAAAAGCCTGTCGATATTACCAGCGGAAAATTGCGGAGTAAAAATTCATGACGGATGAGTAGAAACTTATCCCAAAAACTGGAATCATAGCACAATCCTTGTACCAGTAGGCGGACTACTTATGCTATGAAACGCCATCAACTGAATATCACTGCCCTGCTATCCGCTTTCCTGCTTATCCTGTTAAACGGTACAGCTCATACGCAAATTCCTCCCCTGCAATGGGCCACTCAATACGGGGGTGGCAACGTGGATATTCCCTACACTATTAAAATGACCACCGATGGCGGTACCATCATGGCTGGGTACACCGATTCGAAGAACGGGGATGTCAGTCCCCAACCCACCCGGGATTACTGGGATCTCTGGCTGCTCAAACTGGATAAATGCGGGCAGATTCAATGGGAGAGATCATTGGGTGGTACCGGTTATGAATCTGCCAGGGACCTGGTACAGACCGCCGATGGCGGTTACCTCGTGCTGGGAGAAACCAATTCCACCGATGGTGGCGTGGTGGCCGGGTATGGTGGCACCAAAGATATCTGGCTGCTGAAATTTTCTTCCAATGGTAACCTTGAATGGCAGAAACGTTTTGGTGGTTCCAGTCTCGATATAGGCAATCATATCGAACTGATGAAAGACGGCAGTTGCCTGGTTGCGGCTTCCTCCACCTCCAATGACGGCAATATCACCGGTAATCACAGTACAGGTACCTATACCGATGGGGTACTGATGAAGTTCGATGCAGCCGGCAACTTAGCCTGGAGTAAATGTTTTGGCGGAACAAAAAATGAAGAACTTTTCGATATAGAAGTGATCAACGGAACGATCTACGCTTCCGGATTCACCAACTCCGTGGATGGTGATATTCCGCCCAGCCAGAAAAATTATGATGTCTGGCTGCTCGCGATAGATGGCAGTGGCAATAAGATCATGAGCAAAATTTATGGTGGTTCGCAAAATGATGTGGCATACTGTATGACCAAAGGTGCCGATGGTTCGCTGACCATGGCGGGTTATACCACGTCCAACGATGGAGATGTAAGCGGTGCCAAAGGCAGCCAGGATTACTGGATCCTCAATGTATCGCAGAAAGGCAAACTGAACTGGCAGAAAGTATTCGGGGGTACCGATGCGGAATATGCGAAAACCATCATCACTGATAAAGACAGTAGTTATATCATAGGAGGCGTAACCTATTCCGGCGATGGTGATGCCAGTGCTTCCCTGGGTGAAGGGGATTTTTTTACCCTCAAACTCAGACCCGATGGCAGCCTCGCCTGGAAAAAACACTGGGGCGGCAGCGGTAACGATCACATGAGGGCCCTGGTCCGACACCCGGTAAAAGATGAATATTACCTCGCCGGTGATTCAGATTCCGGTGACGGGGATTTCAGCAACGCACAGGGTGATGCGGATTTTGCCGTGATCAAATTAAAGATACCCGAGCTCAGCGAACAGGATTCGGCAGTATGTAATATCAGTGGATTTATTCCCTTCCAGGATACACTGCCCGATATCTGCGGGTATGATTCCGCTATTGTGAACTATCACCCGGTACCGCTGAGCGGACCCTTCGACAGTGTCCGGAAGATCGATACCATTTTCGCCGGACAAAGCATTACCCTCCATAGTAATGGCAATGGTACCATTACCTGGAACTCCCATTCCACATTAAGTTGTACCAATTGTGCCAGTCCGGTGGCTACTCCGGTAACCACCACGATGTATACAGCGATCAACGAATCACCTCTTGGTTGCCGTGTTTCTGATGAGTTTACCGTGGTGGTGCTCAATGATGCAGTGGTGGCCATACCTACCGGCTTTACCCCGAATGGGGATGGACTCAATGATTATTTCGGTCCGCTGGGCAAGGTACCAGACGGATACCGCTTACAAATATTTAACCGGAACGGAGAAGTGGTCTTCCGCAGTTCGGCGATTGACCAGCGCTGGAACGGCCGATATAAAGGAGATACACAACCGGCCGGCGTATTTATCTACCTGGTGGATTATAAAGACATGCAACATAAAATGCACCAGCAGAAAGGAACATTTGTACTGATCCGATGAGCAATTAAACCATAAACCCCAACTATGGACAGAAGAGATTTTTTTAAAACAGCGAACCGAAGTGTCCGCCACCCGAAAACAAGCGGCAAAAGCCGGGCAATGTTATTTGCCGGGCTCAACCCTTACGCTGGTACATGGACGGTAAATGAAGTGTCTCATTTGCTGAAGCGCACCATGTTTGGTGCCCGTAAAGCGGATATCGATTATTTCCTGGGACTTACCCCGGATGCAGCAGTGGACGAACTGCTCAATACTACTTTTACTCCGGCCCCTCCCCTGCGTGATTACGGTTTACTCGAAGATGAAGGCGTGTGGTATGATGATCTGGGCGTTGCTATCGGTCAGACCTGGGTGAATGATCCGAATATGGCCAGCTTTGCCGGTATCCGTGGCTCGATCAACAGCCGGCGGGTGGATAGTCTGAAAAAATGGTGGACCGGTCTGATCCTGAATCAGCAACGCAGCATCCAGGAAAAAATGGTGCTCTTCTGGCATCATCATTTTTCCATCCAGTCATCGGAAGTGGAGAATGCGGCTATCCTGTACCGTCACCATAACCTGCTTCGCAGCAATGCCATGGGGAGTTTTAAAAACCTGGTACGTGAAGTTACGATTGACCCGGCCATGCTGATTCACCTGAACGGATACCTCAACTCTAAACAGGCGCCAGATGAAAATTATGCACGGGAATTACAGGAACTCTTTTCAATAGGCAGGGGCAATGATTCGCTCTATACCGAAGATGATGTAATCGCGGCTGCCCGGGTGCTGACCGGCTGGCGGATTACGGATATTCCATTGGGTGTTTATCTCGATACCAATGCCCATGACACCGGTTCCAAAACCTTCTCCTCCTTTTATAATAGTATCACGATCAGCGGCAGCACCAATCCCAACCAGGAACTGGATGCCCTGATGGATATGATCTTTAATACCAATGAAGCCGCGCGTTTTATCTGCCGTAAACTGTATAAATGGTTTGTCTACTATGATATCAGCGATACGGTGGAAGCCGAAGTGATTATTCCGATGGCGGAAGTATTGAAGAATAATAATTATGAGGTGAAACCCGCATTGTCCGTATTATTCAAGAGTGAACATTTCTTCGAAATCCTTAACCAGGCCTGTTATATCAAAACCCCTTTCGATATTATTGTTGGTACCCTGCGGGAATTCAGTGTATCCTTCCCGGTTTATACGGATCACACTACCGGTTATCCCTTCTTCAGTAATATATACCAGCAGGCGGCTGATATGCAGCAACAACTCTTTCAGCCACCGGATGTATCCGGCTGGCCTTCCTATTACCAGGAACCCATGCATTATGAGTTATGGGTAAACAGTAATTCCCTGCCCAAGCGGGCCGACTTTACCGATGCCCTGGTGAATGATTCGGTGATCGATGTACGGGCATTTGCCAATTACTCATCTAACCCTGCAGATCCCAACCAGCTGATCGATGATGTAACAGCCTTGTTGCTGCGTTATCCTTTATCGGCCAGTTCGAAGACCTATGTCAAGACCCATTTCCTGACCAACAATACCACGGAAGATACGGTATGGACCAATGCCTGGAACAGTAACAACAATGCGGTGATCAATACCTCACTGAAGAACCTGTTCCGGTTCCTGATGAATTTACCTGAATTCCATTTATGCTGATGACTGATTTATCCATGTAAACACAAAACCATGATGAACCGCAGAAATTTTTTACAAAATACCGTACCCCTGGCCGTAACCATGCCCGGTCTGCTCAACGGATTTTCCTTTACCGCCAATGGCGCGGAGAGTCCATTGGCCCGTTTGCTGGAACAGACCTTCACTGATACCGACCATGTGTTTGTACTGGTGCAGTTATCCGGTGGTAATGATGGCCTGAACATGGTGATCCCCCTGGATATCTATGGCAATTATTATAATGCCCGAACCAATGTAGCGATACCACAGAGCCAGGTACTACGACTGGATGGCACCGATAAATCAGGTCTGCACCCGGCGATGACCGCTATGCAGAACATGTTCAACGAAGGCAAGATGGCGGTGGTGCAATCGGTTGGTTATGACACGCCCAACTTTTCGCATTTCCATTCCACGGATATCTGGAACAGTGCGGATACGCGGCGCAACCGGAGAGAACGGGTAAAGACCGGCTGGATGGGCCGCTACCTTGAAAGTGAATACCCCGGTTACCCCGAAGCATTTCCCAATAATAATATGCCCGATCCACTGGCGATCCAGATCAGCAATTTCCCTACGCTGATGGCGCAGGGTACCATTTATTCCATGGGACTCTCGATCACCAACCCGGAAAAAATTTACACGTTTAATAATCCATTTTCGGATTATCCGCTTAACTCCGCGCCGGCCAATAAGGAGTTGAAGTTTCTGCGGGTGATCTCCGAAAAGACAAAGATCTATTCCGATATAATCCGTGCAGCTTACCAGCGGGCAGCTACAATGGCTGCCTATCCAACTGAAAATGGCCTGGCCGATCAGTTAAAAATTGTGGCGCGACTGGTCAAAGGCGGACTTAAAACAAGAGTGTACACGGTTACCATGGGTGGTTTTGATACCCATAAAAAACAGGTGAATGCCAGTGATACCACCACGGGTATGCATGCTAAACTGATGAAGGATTTGTCTGGTGCCATCAGCGCCTTTCAGGATGACCTGGAACTGATGGGACTCGATGAGCGGGTGATGGGTATGACCTATTCTGAATTCGGTCGTCGTATTAAATCAAATGCGAGTCTTGGTACCGACCATGGTGCGGCTGCTCCGTTGATTATGTTTGGTAAAAATGCCAAGAAAGGGATACTCGGTACCAGTCCGGAGATACCCGCAGATGCGCAGGTGGTGAATAATATACCCTTCCAATATGATTTCCGCAGTGTGTATGCTTCTGTGCTGGAGCAATGGTTCTGTGTAAAGCAACCAGCCCTTGATACCATTATGTTGCGCAATTTCCAGTCATTGCCACTCATCACCGGTCCCTGTGGTGTAGCCGATGATCCTGAGGATAATAATAATGCGGCGGATAAACTTATACTGAAAATGTGGCCAAGCCCTTATACCATCAATGCCACGATCCAGTTCTCCACCAATGGCGGCAATACGATGATCCAGCAGATAGATGGATTGGGCCGGGTGGTGAAAGTACTGACCAACCAGGATTATGCGGCGGGTACTTATAATATTGATATTTATAACGACGGTCTTGCTACGGGGGTTTATTTCCTGCGGCTGCAGAATAAATCCTTGCAGAAAGTGATCAGTGTGATGAAGATGGCGCAGTAAATAAAAGAAACTGTCTTGTAATTTGTTGATCCCGGTATGACCTGCAAACGAACAGGTACATATAAGATAACAAAAATACAAGACAGTTACAAAAGATCAGCTTATGTTCTTGCCTGGTTTTCTTAGCCAGGCAATACCACGGTATCAATTACATGTATCACTCCGTTAGTTGCTTTCAGATCAGCTAAGATTACGAAAGATACTCCTCCTTTTTCGTCGGTCAGCTTTACTTTACCCTTCTCCAGGGAAGCCGTTAATTTATTTCCACTTACAGTGGTCAGTACGGTTGTCCCACTACCTGCTTTTATGGCCGCAACCACTGCAGTTGCATCCAGGTTACCTGCCACTACATGATAGGTAAGAATTTTTACCAACGTTGCTTTGTTTTCCGCTTTCAGAAGAGATTCAACTGTTCCTGAAGGTAATTTAGCGAACGCATCGTTTACCGGTGCAAATACAGTGTAAGGCCCGTTGCCTTTTAAGGTTTCCACTAATCCGGCCGCTTTAACTGCAGCCACCAGGGTAGTATGCGCTTCTGATCCAACGGCAATATCTACAATGTCTTTTTTCTGGGCAGTTACTGTTCCCGCAAAAAAGAATAAGGCAACGAGAAGGAATGTAATTTGTTTTTTCATCATTTTTAGTTTTATTGTTTTTAATTAATGACAGGCATGTATTAACCATGATCTGCATTAAAAGTTCGGTTGGAAAAAAGTTCTTTAAGAAGTATCCCATACTGTTTAAACATTCGCTGATTCGTGACACAGAAGCTAAACATGCTGCCACTATCCTCTTCACACATTACGGTTGATACAGCGACAGCGAAAGTCAATGGGTTTGCGGAATGAGTAATAGTGATCAGCAGGCCCCGGTCTATGTGAATTCACCCTATAACCCGGAGAAAAATAGCACCCAACCCGGGTGTTTTTCACATTTTACTCCTCTATACCTGAAATAATTTTAAGTGGTATTGAAATATCAATACTCCCTTATAATTGAAAATCACCGGTATGAAACAATTCTGCATCGTCATGGCACTGACTCCTTTATTGCTGTGTGCTATCCGCTCCAATACACAACGCTACTATTATTACGATGACCGCCATTATGAAGGGCCGCTGTTAGTGGAATTAGGAGTAAAAGGCGGAGTCATGAATGCCCTGACGGATATTGGTGGCAAATCAGGACCCGGAAAAAAAGGACTACATGACCTGAACCTGTCTTTCAACCGCCCCTGTATCAGTATTTATGCTTCGCTGTTGTATCAAAACAGTATAAGTCTTCGTATACAATATTGCTCCGGCAGTGTAAGAGCCGCCGACAGTATATTAAATAAGGTCCGGGCCTCCACCCAGGGCCGCTATGAACGAAACCTCAGTTTCCGCAGTCCAATCCGGGAGTATGCTATACTACTGGAATGTCATCCACTGAATTTTCAGAACGATTACCTCAGGGATAAAGAACCCTCCCGCTTCTCTCCTTATATACTGGCAGGGGCTGGTGTTTTTACTTTTCATCCGCAGGCTAAACTGGATGGACAATGGTATTCACTTCAACACCTGCATACTGAAGGACAGGGATTTTCCATGTACCCGGACCGGAAACCATATTCACTCCATCAAATGAACTGGCTGACAGGCGCAGGTATAAAATATGAATTCAATGCCTGGCTCAACGGGCGGTTTGAATTCATTCACCGCTTCCTGAAAACCGATTACCTGGATGATGTGAGCATGGACAGTTATGTTCAACCCGCTTTCTTTGATCAGGAACTTCCGCCCTCTATGGCAGGACTGGCCCGTGCACTGGCCGACCGTCGTGCCGAAGTGGACCCGGGCCATACGACCAACCCATCTTACCAGCGCGGTAATCCTTCAGACAACGATGCTTATTTTACGTTTGAAATAGGATTGGGCTTTGTATTAGGCAGAAGCCGGCGCTGATATGTACCGGTCATTTACCTTTGCAGTACAATTGCTGAAACTGTATCTTTGAAAACACGATCCGCTGCCCAAAGAATTCCCTTTTTTAGCTTATCCTGAACTGCAAACATGCCTGTACAACACCATACTATTACCGCTTTCAACAGCCTCCTTTCCTTCAGGCCCCTGGTGGCTGCCCTGAAGAAGAATATTGAAGAAGGGAATACCGGTATGAAAAAACTGTACGGACATGTGGTGAAGGAACTGGAAGCCCACCCGGAACTGATGGGAACCATCCATGACCTGGCCCTGCTGGACCCACATCATGAACTGATTGAGGAATTATTATCCGCCGTCTTCCCGCCCACTACCGCCAATTATATGTATGGGATCTCCTATCCTTTCCGGAACCTGGCCGTTTATGCCTCTCCCCTGTTCAAGAAAATAATGATCCGGAAAAACACCAATGAAATCCTGGTGGGCGACGATCCCGGTCATTCACTCGAAAAACAACGGCTGCATTTTGCTTATGGCCTGATTCTTAAAAAATATTTCGGATTTGACAGCCCTGAAAATTCAAAGGTGGTGTACCCGGTTACGGATAAAAAAACCGGCATGACCCGCTATATGGAAATGCGGCTGGATGGACGATTCATTGATGTATCTCCGGCGAAAGGCATGCCTGAATTGCCGGCCAGCCTGCTCGATCCTTCCACCAACCGGTTATACACGATGGAAGAACTGATGAAAATGCTGCCGCTGGAAAAATTTGTATTCGAAGGACTGACCGTACTCCGGATCAATGATGTAACCGAACAGGCGGTAATCACTGAAATGAAAAACTTCCTGCTGGATTTTAATGGCCTGCCCGGCAGTGTTTCCTATACCCGGCTGGAAAAAATGATCCAGGACCTGATTGGTCTGAAAGATCTTACGATTGGCATCACACCTTTCTTCCGTATTCAGGGACACTATATTTACTCGGAGCTCCACAACAGCCAGAGCCTGCTTTACCGGCAATGCAACAGCACTGCGGAAAAAGATGAGATCAGTGATTACAGTAAAATCCTGTTCCGCGACAATCACCAGCCGGTACTTTACCAGGTACTGGATCATAAAAACACCGCGCATATCCAGTGCCTGCATAATTATTACCGCGCCGGCAGCCGGAGCATTATCATCTGTCCGCTCAAGCAGGGCAAGGAATTACTCGGACTGCTCGAGATCAGTTCACATGAACCCGGATACCTGCAGCCCTTCCATATCAGTAAGATCGAACCCGCCGTGCCTTTATTCAAGATCAGCCTGGAAAAAAGCCTGGAGCAACTAAACAGCCAGGTGGAAGAACTGATCAAGAAAAAATTCACCGCGGTACAGCCGGCCGTGGAATGGAAGTTCACCGAAGTTTCCCTGAATTACCTGGTCAACCATTACCAGCAACTGGAAACCCGGCTGGAACGGATAGTCTTTGAGCAAGTCTTTCCTTTTTATGGTGCGATCGATGTACGCAATTCCTCCACGGCCCGGTCAAAAGCGGTACAGGCCGACCTGCTCGAACAACTGGACCTGGCCGCGGCCGTGATCCATAAAGCTCAGCAGGGTCTTTCCTTTCCGATTTTAAATGAACTCGAAACAAAAATTAAAAAATATAAAACCGCGGTGGCAGACACGCTTCGCTCCAATGAAGAAGTAGCGGTGTATGATTTCATGCAGGGACAGCTACTGGCGGTATTTAATCACCTGCTCGAAACAGAACCCGCAGTAAAAACCGAAACTGAAAATTATTTTGCGAGCCTGGACCCCCAAAGGCATTACCTGTATAAACACCGGAAAGAATATGAACAGAGTATTGCCCGTATCAACGAGACGCTGGCCCGTTTTGTGGACCGGGAACAACTGGCGGCGCAGAAAATTTACCCGCATTATTTCGAACGGTTCATCACCGATGGCCTGGAGTTCAATATGTTTATGGGACAATCGATCAGTCCCCGGAAAAAAATGGATGAAATCTATCTTCGCAATCTGAAAATGTGGCAACTGACCATGATGGTAAAAGCAGCCCGGGCCACGGCTCAGTTGGAGCATGAATTGCCGATGCCGTTGCGTACCACTCAGCTTATTTTGGCGAGCAATCAGCCGCTGTCGATTTGTTTCCGGACCGAAGAACGGAAATTCGATGTGGATGGCGTGGGTAATACCCGTTACGAGATCATCAAAAAGCGGATTGATAAAGTACACATTAAAGACAGTGATGAACGGCTCACACAGCCCGGCATGATGGCCATTGTTTACACACAGGCTAAAGACGCGGCCGAATACAAAGAGTATATTGAATTTCTGACTGACAAACAACTGCTCCGGCCCGGTATCGAAAATCTTGACCTGGAAGAATTACAGGGCGTATCCGGTTTAAAAGCCCTTCGGGTGGCTATTCAACTGGATGCGACAACTATACCTGTCAGTACAACCATTGAGGCAAAGCCGGTGGCAGAATAAAATACAGGTTGTCTTGTTATTTACGGTAAGGAAACCGGAGAATAGTAGCTTTTTCTGCCCTGCCCTCATTGGATATATACATATCCCCGTTTGATTTAAAAGTTATCCCTTCCGGTTGCGGAAATAGTTTTTTCCCGAGTTCATACACCCCTTCCAGTTTACCATCCAGCCCGGTAATGATCAGCTGATTACTGGCCGAAGAAATAATAAAGAGTTTTTGAAGTACCGGGTGAATAGCCGCAGCAGATGGTTCAAAACGCCCGCTTTTAAAAGGAGAAGCCGTTTTTACCTCCTCCACAGATATACTGAAGACCGGTTTGCTGTCAAACCCGGTTGAATCAATATAACAGGCATAGGCACTTACGAACTGTTTATTATCCGATTCACAATTCTTGCAAAGGATCACGAGCGCATTCAGGGTGGGATCATAATACATGGACTCAAAATCATTGACTCCACTGAGTCCGATCTTCCCCAGCTCCACCGCCACTGCTTTACCCGTACTGTCCCTGGTGACCATGGTGATCAGTCCGTCACTCCGTAACACATAGGGAATACTGTTCACCACCACCACTTCTTCATAATCCCCTTTTTCCCCGAACGGCAACTCGCTTTTAATCACCTTGGTTTCCTTATCCAGGTAAAACAACTTGCCGGATTCGTCATTATGCGCAATAAACTCATCCAGTTTTTTATCCCAGGCCAGGCCGGAGATCTCTTTCAGTTTGGGTTCAAGTTTATGTGTAAACACCTGGGCAAAACTATAATGGGGCGGAGATTGAATACGGCGCACTTTATTCGTGCCACAACTGCTGAACAAAAGAAGCATCCCTGCTGAAAACAACCAACGGGCACTGAAATTTAAACAACGCATTCTCTAATTTTCATTAAATTTATCAAAAGTTATCATTATAACACGATGGAAAATCCGTCAGCACTATTAAGAGCCGCCCAGGAGTTTGCCAGCCAGCTTATTACCACGAAAGTCAGCAAAGAGGTTACTTTTCATACCCTGCAGCATACCCGCGAGGTGGTGGCGGCCTGTGTAAAGATTGCAGAACAGGAAAACCTGACGGAAGAAGATACACTCGCCCTGCATATTGCGGCCTGGTTACATGATACCGGGTACAGTGCCGGGAAAGCCAAGGGCCATGAACAGGTAAGTGTGCAGCATATGGATGAATTTTTCAGCATTCACCCGGTAGAGGAAGTGTTTGCAGAGAAGGTAAAAGGGTGTATCCTGGCTACCCGGATGCCGCAGAATCCGCAGAACAGAATCGAAGAAATTATTTGTGATGCAGATCTTTTCCATCTTGGCTCCCCCGATTTTAAAGAAAAAAGCCGTTTACTACGCGAAGAACTATGTGAATTCAACGGGGAGAAGTGGTCAAAAAAGGACTGGCGGCAGAACAATATCGCTTTCCTCGAGGCTCATAATTATTTTACTGCCTACGGAAGAAAAGTACTGCAGCCGGCCAAGGATGAACACCTGGCCCGCTTACTGGAAAAATACCCGGCAGAACAAGTAAAAGAAGTGAAAGAAAAGAAAACCGATGATGATTACGATGAAGACCAGCAGGAACATTTATCAGAGGAAGAACTGAAACTGAAACGGATGAGGGAGAACCAGACGGAGCGGGGCATCAGTACCGTCTTCCGGATTATGGCCCAGAACCAGTCCAACCTGAGTCAGATGGCCGACTCCAAAGCCAATATCCTGATCTCGGTCAACTCAATCATTCTCACGATCGTGATCTCCACCCTGTCCACCAAACTGGAGAGCAACAGTTACCTGCAGATACCGGTGATCATCCTGGTAACCGTCTGTGTATCGGCCATTGTATTTTCTATCCTGGCCACGCGTCCGCATGTCACCGAAGGCACATTCAC
Organism: uncultured Chitinophaga sp.; assembly: GCA_964650455.1. Lineage (GTDB taxonomy): Bacteria > Bacteroidota > Bacteroidia > Chitinophagales > Chitinophagaceae > JJ008. Next base: position 13,292 of record CAZYTV010000018.1, read on the forward strand.
CCCCGAGGATATTCAAAATAAAAAGACCAACCTGCTGTTCTTTGGCAACTTCTATAAAATGAGCCTGCCCGATTATGACTGGGCTATGCAGGAATTACTGGCCGATAAAAATTATTTATACAGCAGCCTGGTCAAAGACAATTATTTCCTCGGTGTCGTCCTCGCCAAAAAATACCGCTGGCTGCGGATCGCTTACAATGTCTTTATGTTCGGCATCATCATCGCCATGATCGCATTTGCCGTAGCAGTGGCTATTCCGCAGGCAACGGAAGTGTATGCCCCTGGTTAGAGAGAAGTTGTCAGATGTCGGTTGTCAGATGTCTGGAAACAGTCCCCTCTTAGATAGATATTCTGGATCCGTGTGTATCTGTGAAATCCGTGGCTTGCCTTTTTGTATTTTTTCGTGCACTTTAGTGCATTTCGTGGCCAAACAGATGACCGCGAAGCGGGCATTCTTTATTCTTTGGGGCAAAAAAAAATCCATCCCTTGTGAGGATGGATTAGCATTTTATCAGGTGGCATTTTAATTAGCCCTGCCAAGCATTTCTTCCAGCTTCATCACCAGCTCTGTCTTGGTAATGGGCACACCCATAATCTTATTATATCCTTTGGCATCTACCAGAAATTCATCACGGATAATTTTGATCAGTTGACCATTATTGATTTCGGGAATCAGCACCTGGTCAAAATTCTTCAGGATCGTTCCCAGGTTTTTGGGGAAAGGGCGGATATAACGAAGGTGCGCATGACTCACGGCATGACCCTGGAGCTGTAATTCAGCCACTGCGGATTTGATGGCTCCATAGGTGGACCCCCATCCGAGAACCAGGATTTTTCCCTTTTCAGGGCCACTGTCCAGTGACTGTTCCGGTATATAATTGGCGATTTGATCCACTTTTTCCTGGCGCAGGTTCACCATCAACTGGTGGTTCTCCGGTTCATAGTTTACATTACCGGTGATATTCTGTTTCTCGAGTCCGCCGATCCGGTGTTCCAGCCCGGCCGTACCGGGTACGGCCCAGGGGCGGGCGAGTTTTTCATCCCTGGCATAGGGTTTATATTTCTCTTCGCCTTCAGCCAGTTCTTTTTTAAAGGTTACCGGGATCGGGGCCAGTTGCGCACTGGTCGGGTACTTCCAGGGTTCGGCGCCATTGGCAATGTATCCATCGCTCAGAAAAATAACCGGTGTCATATGCTGAACCGCAATACGAACTGCCTCATATACCGATTCAAAACAATCGGCCGGTGTGGAAGCCGAGATAATTGGCAACGGGCACTCCCCGTTGCGGCCATAATAAGCCTGCATCAGGTCACTTTGTTCTGTCTTGGTGGGCAAGCCGGTTGAAGGTCCCCCGCGTTGGATATTGATGATCAACAGGGGAATCTCCAGCATCATGGCCAGTCCCATGGCTTCCCCTTTCAGGGGAATACCGGGACCGCTGGAAGTGGTCACACCCAGGGCACCGCCATAGCTGGCTCCAATAGCGGATGCGATACCCGCGATCTCATCCTCTGCCTGGTAAGTGCGTACTCCAAACTGCTTGTATTTACTCAGGTCATGCAGGATATCCGAAGCGGGGGTGATCGGGTAAGTACCGAGGAATAATGGCAACCCGCTTTTTTCAGAAGCAGCGATCAGTCCGAGAGCTACCGCCTGGTTGCCCATAATGGAACGGTAATTACCCGCATCCATTTTGGCTTTTTCAACAGAGTAAGTCGTTGTAAAGGTTTCGGTGGTATCTCCGTAGTTATAGCCGGCCTGCAGCACTTTCACGTTACTATCCAGGATCTCCGGTTTTTTACCGAATTTATCTTTCAGGAATTCGATTGTATTGTCCATATCCCGGTTATACATCCAGTAGAGGAAACCCAGCACAAACATATTTTTGGCCCTGTCCTTTTCCTTCATCCCCAGTGCCGAATCTTTCAGTGATTCACGGGTCATCTTCGTTACATCCATTTTAATCAGCTCATAGTTCGTGAGACTGCCGTCCTCAAGCGGATGAACACCTTCAGGATAGTTGGCCAGGCGCAGGTTCTTTGCATCAAAACCATCAGTATTGGCAATGATCTTCCCTCCTTTTTTCAGGGCTTTCAGATTGGCTTTTAAGGCAGCGGCATTCATGGCCACCAGTACATCACAGGCATCGCCGGGGGTAAACACTTTATCAGAAGAGAAACGAAGCTGGAATCCGCTCACACCCGCCAGTGTACCCTGGGGAGCACGGATCTCGGCCGGGTAATCCGGGAAAGTTGCCAGATCGATGCCTAATAATGCTGTATTATTGGTAAACTGGCTTCCGGTCAGCTGCATACCATCGCCGCTGTCCCCGGCAAACTTGATTACCACGTCATGTAAAACTTCCTGTTTTCTTGCCATTTGGGTATTAGTTATTCTGCGAATTTAACACAAGTTGGGCAAGCTTGACCTACTGATTTTTATCAGTCATAATCGGCGGAATTCTGAGGAAAATCAGTCACAATTTTTACTATATTGTCCCCTATAACTTCCCCTATGCGTTCATTCATCCCCTTATTCCTGGTTTTTTGCCTTAGCTGGCCACAATTATTACCTGCACAGAATGACGACGACCTTTTTGAAGCCAACCGGCTGAAAAAAGTATTCCCCGATGACCGGGTCGCCGCCACCCTGGTGGAGGATGAATTCAGTTTTGACCGGGCCCGTTCGGAAGACCGTCTGCCCGTGGTGACCGCCACACAGTCAACCGGCATCAATTTCCTGGCTCTCCGCGAAAGAGCCGGTATACAATACTTTGATTTTTATAACTCCTTTACCCGCATCACTTCGTTCAAGCAACTGGAAAAACGAAAAGGCATGTTTGGGATCAAGAAAAACTATAACGTGGGCTATGCTATTGACCGTTCGGCCAGTTCCAGTGATTTTTTCTCCGATGACAGCCGTGTAAAATATTTCAATATCGGTTTTTCCGGATATGGCGATATCGCCCGGGTGGAAACCGAAAAAAAATATCTCGACTCCAAGTACCTGACTTCCGAATACTTTCATACCTGGTTTCCTGCCAAAGAAAAAATCATCCGGGTACGGATTCCGGAATGGCTGGATCTGGATATCCGGGAATTCAATTTTGAAGGATACAAGATCAGCAAACAAAAAACCCAGGAAAAAGGGGAAACGATCATCACTTACCGGATCCAGAACCTGATTGCGATTAAGAATGAACGCCGGGCCATTGGGCTGGCTTACCAGTACCCACATATCGTGTTCGTGGTGAAATCCTTCAATTTCGATGGGAAAAAGGAAAAGGGGTTCGGGGATGTAAGTGACCTCTATGGCTGGTATAATTACCTCTATAAAAAATGCCTGAATAAACCCGATGAATTAAAAGTCAAAGTAACCGAACTGGTCAAAGGCAAGCCAACCGACCTTGATAAAGTGAAATCCATTTTTTATTGGGTACAGGACAATATCCGCTATATCGCTTTTGAGGACGGGCTGGCCGGATTTATTCCCGCCACCGCGCAGGATGTATTTAAATCAAAGTATGGGGATTGCAAAGGCATGGCCAACCTGATGACGGAAATGCTGAAGCTGGCCGGACTGGAAGCCTATATGACCTGGATCGGTACCCGGCATATTCCCTATGACTACAGCCTCCCATCACTGGCGGTGGACAATCACTGCATCAGCACGGTTATCCTGGGTGGCAAAGAATATTTTCTGGATGGCACGGAGAAATATGTCCCCTTTGGCGAATATGCCTGGCGGATCCAGGGCAAAGAAGTGCTGATCGGCAAGGGCGACAAATATGAAGTGAAGAAAGTGCCGGTACAGGATAAAGAAAAAAATAAATTACTGACCCAAACCAGTTTCCAGCTCAAAGACAACCTGCTGAAAGGGCATGTAAAAGTGACCCTGACCGGGGAGCAGCGCACCAGTTTTCACCAGTTCTATCACGACCTGCCCAATGATGATAAAAAGAAAATGATCCAGCGTTACCTGGAATTTGGTAACCGGAACCTGGTGGTGTCCAATGTCAAAACATCGGATCTGGGCAACCGGGAAATTCCAATTGTATTTGAAGGGGATATTGATCTCAGTAACTACGTCATTACCGAAGACAAGGAATTGTACCTCGGTATCGACTTTTTCCCGGAAAACCTGAGAGGTCTGCAACCGGACAAAGACCGGCAGCAGGACTATGCCCTTTCATCCAGTTATGTATCGGTGGATGAAACAGAACTGATTCTGCCGGCTGGTTATAAAGTGACTTCACTACCTGCTTCCATCAGCGAAAAAGCAACGGATTATGAGGTCACCGGATCCTATACGGCCAAAGACAATAAAGTCATTTTCAATAAGACACTTGCATTTAATACAGGTCGTATACGCAAAGCGGACTTTGAAAACTGGAAGCGCTTTACAAAGAAGCTGAAGGATTTTAATAGTAACCTGATTTTGGTGAAGAAACCATAAAAAACCGCGGAGACGCGGAGAATATAGATGGAATATCAACCGCAGAGAACGCGGAGGTCGCAGAGAAATACAAATGGACTACGGATCTTTCAAACAAAAGTTCTTTTATACCACAAGGAAGCAAAAAACCGGATTTACTCTCCGCGTTCTCTGCGTCTCTGCGGTTAAAATAAAAAAGGCGTCCCTATGTAACACGCCTCCAAAGTTGTAACGTATGAAAAAAGTATTCGTTTTTTTAAGTCTTATCTTTTCATTCACCGTTGTGGCGCAGGACGACGACACGTTCAGCCCCTCCAAACTGGAAGCCATTGGCCGGAACATGAAAACCATCTGGGATGATGCAGATCCTGATTTTTCAGTCAGTGCGGTTCCCGATAAATGGAAAGAGGAAAGCGGGGTGATCATTGCCCAGAAAACGCGCTTTTCCTTTGATAAGGATGCGAATAAACTTGCCGTTTATGAAATCACACGCCGGAGGATCAAACTGAATGACCGGGATGCCGTGAATAATTATTCATCCGTTTACTTCCGGATCGGATCTGCCTATGACGGGGCCGGCATTAAAGTCATTAAAGCCAATGGCACGGTACAGGATGTATCCCTGCGCAATGCAGTATATGTGGAAGACAATGATGACGTGCCCTCCACCTTTACTCCGTATATCGGTAAGGCCAATACTTACCTGGACAAGAGTAAGAGCCGCGTCATCTTCTTTAAAATTGCCGTTCCGGATCTTGACCCGGGTGATATTATTGATTATGGCACCATCTTTTATGATGATAACACGGTGAAAAAGATGAGCTATATTGAGTTTGACCCGATTTATTTCGTCTGTACCCGCGAATATCCGGTTCTCAGCCAGAAATTTGAAATCGATACCGACAATAATTCCTTTGTCAACTCCAAATCCACCATGGGTGCTCCCGCCTTTAAAGAAACCGGGAATGCCAATGCTGAATACAGTTGGGAAGACCGGAACCGGGAAAAGATCCCTGATACCAAATGGGTAAACCGGATGATTGAATTTCCGATGCTGAAGTTCCAGATCGTTTTCTCCCGCAGTGAAAACCGCTCAGATCTTTTTATCGGCGACCGCGGGGAGCTGAAACAAACGATCAGTCCGGATGAGTTGGCGAAAAAAATGAACCACCTGTACAACCGGCTCGATGGTTCCATGTATTACTCCATGGCCAAAGCCTACCTGAAACAGATCGGCTATGCGGATATGCGGGAGGAGGATTTTATTCAGAAGACCTATTATATCCTGCGTCATATGTCCTTTTACCGGGCCAACGGATTTTCCAGTGAGCTCTTTGCCTCCTGCCTCACCCAATGCCTTGAACTCCGGAAGATCCCGTATGAACTGGTGGTTACTTCCCCGTTAACCCTCACCAAACCCGACGATATCATCTTCCGCACTGAACCCGAGTGGATGGTAAAAGTGAAGGATAAATTCATTTTTAATGCCACGATCTTTTCCAACCCCTACGATTTTAAAGAGGAGTTCCTGAATACACCGGCCTACATCATCAGCCTGGGCAAAACCCCCACCGCCACCGCTATCACGTTGCCGTCAACAAAGGCAGAAGAAAATATCACTACCAACACGATCACCGCTTCCATGGACACCGCCACCCGGAATATGCAGGTGTTACTGCAGCGGGCTGCTACCGGGCTGGCCAAGAAGAAGTACAATTACCAGGGCCTTGTGTACAGCACTGCTTTTGATGATGATCACCGCAGTTATGGCGGGGAGGATGATGTGCGGGCCAGTATGAAAGGGGCCGCCCTCGACAGTTATGAAGAAAAATTAAGGGAACGGAAAAAAGAAGATAAGACCCGCAAGCTGGAAACGATGAAGAAGGAGCTGGATAATGATTATGATAACCTGACGGCTTATACAGAGTTTATTTTAAACTCAGATGGCCGGACCTGGAGAAAACAGGAACTGAATTATACCAATAAGTTTGAGCTGGGGGATATGGTAAAAATTGCCGGTGACAACTTGTTGGTAGCCGTTCCCGGCTTGATCGGAGACCAGCTCTGGATTTCCCAGGATGACCGGAAACGCGAAGTGGATGCCTATATGGATTACCCGGAATCTATCCGGAATGTTATCAATTTCACCGTTCCCGCAGGTTATAAAGTAGTAGGTATCCAGAGCCTGAATACCAATATTGATAATTCGGTTGGCACATTCGCGGTACAGACTACGGTGGAAGGCTCAACCCTGAACATCCTCGTTAAAAAACATTACAAACAGACCACGGTCAAAAAAGAGGACTGGCCCAAACTGCTGGAGATGCTGGATGCCGCCTATAATTTTTCGCAGAAGAAAGTATTGCTGAAGAAGCTATAAGTAGGCCGGGAAGTCAGTAAGACGAAAAGAAGCCTTTCGAAAGGATGGGTTTTCTTTCTGATACCAGGCAGTATTATTGTTCGAATTATAGAGACACTTCTTCTTTTAGTGTATTCCAAAATTGGCACATTGGCATATTGGCACATTCTCGATTCATCCTGTTTCTTCTGGATTTTCGGACTTCCGGACTTCCCCGACACTTTAATTATTATTTAACCAAACCCCATTTGCAATCCCGCGGCCAACTCCATACTTTCAGGGTGGAAATTAAAACACCACACCCTTTTTATGAACCCCTGTCCTGTCGCTGATGATGGCGACCCTGCCAAACGGTTTACCAAATCCCCTTTATTGATTGTCATTTCGGTTGTTCTGCTCGGTTTTTATTCCTGTTCTGATAAGACCGATCAAAAATCGGTATTGCCTCCCGGTCCGGACAGCAGTTTTCTGAAAGCGCAGGAGAAAAAGCGGGCTGATTCCTTATCCACCCTTACCCGGAAAAAGAAAAAAATCTACCTCACTTTTGATGACGGGCCCAATAAAGGCACCCGGAATGTGCTGGAGGTGATCAGGACTGAGTCTGTACCGGCCAGTTTCTTTATTGTTGGCCTTCACACCACAGATACCCGGCAACAGGCAGAAACCTGGTCAATGCTGAAAGAAGACAGCACGATCGAACTTTGTAATCACAGTTTCAGCCATGCCCATAACAGATACACTTCCTTTTATGAAGATCCGGCTGGTGTAGTGAATGATTTTAACCAGTCAAATTTATTACTTGGGTTTAAAAATAATGTAGCCCGTATGCCCGGCCGCAATGCCTGGCGCATTGACAGTATTGAGCATACAGATATATTTGAAAGCAAGGCGGCGATCGACTCCCTTCATGCAGCCGGTTATGCCATAATGGGTTGGGATATTGAGTGGACCTTTAATCATAAAACCCTGGCCCCGGATGCGGATACCGCGCTGTTATTGCGCCGGATCTATAATTTGCTGGAGGCCAATAAAACAAAAATACCCGGTCACCTTGTACTGCTGGCGCATGACCAGGCGTACCAGCAGGCCGCCTATGTGGAAAATCTGCGGTATGTAATTCAGCAGTTAAAAAACAACCCGGAGTATGAGCTGTTGCTGGTCAGTAAATATCCTGGGGTAAAATTAAACTGATTAAAATTTATAAATTTTTGATTACTTGTATTTCAGATTGTGTAAGTGCCCGGTTATAAATACGGATATCATCAAATGCTCCGCGGGTATATTCAACAGGACCGTGAGCGTCCCGTCCGATTTCAAGATTTGTATTAAAATCTGAAGCCCACTGATCATTTATCATAGTTGTTTCACTAATAAGTGTACCATCCAGAAAAAATCTGGCACTATTGCCGGATTTTACTGCTGCAAAATGATACCATCTGTTAACTGACAAAGCTGGATAATTCCCATAAGCGTAAGGTTGTTCCACCTGTAATAACGTTCCTGTTTCATTAATTAGAAACCGGTAATGTAAATCATTACCATTGTTGTTTTTGCTTATATGCCCTCCCACATTATTCCAGCTATCGGTTTTAAACCAGCAGGTAAATGTGGCATCGGATTGTCCAGTAATACTATTAAGCGTTGAACTAGGTGGGATCAAGATATAGGAATCAAATCCATTAAATAAACAGGCTTTCCCGGAAACATTCTTCCGGTCTGCGGTGAATGAAATCCCGCCATTTACAGTTCCATTATTGTTACTGCCACTCAAATCGATTGCATTTCCGTCAAGTGGATAATAGGCGATCAGCCCTTGGGTAATATCTGTATTCCCATCAATACCGAGCCTGAACTCCGATGTCCATTTTGATGAAAAAGTAGCATATATAGCCTCGAGAAAATTGACAGAAGCTCCTGTAATATCGCCTGCTGATTTAATCTTACTATAATTAGAAAGGCTGCTTTTAAAAATCGACAATGACGCTCCCGATAGATTAGATTTTCGTTTCACAATATCCAAATATAATTTGGCATTCTCTTCATCAAGTAGAAAATCTTTGGTTTCATTTAAAAAAGCTTTAAATATTTCCTTTTTGTTATTGCTCGTTGCCGCATTTGATAATTTCAGATGAAAACTGCTTGCGGTTTTGAATTTATCAAAATATCTAAATATTAGTTTTTTTAAAGGATCATCATTTGTTCTCCCTCTCAAATCGCCACTTTTTGCTATATCCTTAACTCCTGTAATAACCTCCACGGCTGGAATAATAATATCGAAAACGGCAGTCTTTGACAATGCTAATAAGCCTCTGTTAAAATCTTCACTCCCAAAAGCAGGAAATCCTCCATCAGCCAATCCTAAGCCGTAACATTTTATATATATTTTTTCTGCATTATCAGCATTAACAGCAAAAAGTTCACTTTCCTTTATAATCTGATCTTCAGGATGTAATTTAAAAATCGAATACCATGCTTCTACCCAGTCGAAATCACCAGCATCCACCCATTCAAATGGCCCGTAGCCCAAATTGCCATCTACAATTTTTATTTCAGTATCTGTAAGTTGTCCCCCATTATATTTATGTGCATATATAGTTGAGTATCTTTTTTTGTAGTTTCTTATCCTAAATCTTATTTCATTTCCCACTCTTTGATTTTCGGTAATTTGTAATCCGCTCTGTTCAATTGATGTATTATCATTTAATTGAGTAAGTGTTTCTGCAATTACATATTTATAATTTACTAAGTTATCCGCATCAATATATGGCGTTACATTGCTTAAACTGCCATTTATTAGAATACCTAAAACTTCGCTCTTTAAATTTAGAAATGAAGCTGAATTTTTAATTTTTTCAATAATTACATTGGCCTTTGCAGGGTCACTAACAATTATTAATGGATGCATAAAAACTAACCCTATTGTTGTTGTTTCCTCATTAAAGTAAATTTGGTCTCCCAACACGGAATTGATACTTAAACCGTACAGAAATGGCCTGTCATTATTTAAAATTGTATGTAGCTGAACAGCGCCAGGAAGAGTTTCTACAATACAATATTTGTTGCCACCCATTGTTTTATTAGTTAAACGTGGAGGCATATCTGTAACCGGATTAACATAAAACCCTGACGAGATCTGCAAAACACCTATTTTCTCTGCCGGAATGCCGATTGGGATTTCTACATTTCCCATAACTTGCATCGTTTTAACCTCACGCGTTAGTTCATTAGCGGCATTCTCTCTGGAACAACCTGCAAAAATAAAAAGACCACTAACAACAAGGATAAAATTATTAAGTAGCTTCATTGTAATTATTCAAATTTATCATTGAAAAAGATCCACGTATCGCAGATTCTGTTCATGTAATTAATTTTAATTAATTAATACATGAACTTCCACATCCTGAATTTGTACCAAAATTTTTACTATCTGAAATCTTTTCCCATATTTTGCCGTTATCATCAATTATCAACCTCCCCTTAATCCAATATGATGCTCCTGTTACAGAACCTTGCCATGAAACAGTCATTGTAATCGTAATTTTATTACTTAGCTTACTAACCCTCGTCATACAAACACCACTTTCATCTTTACCCCAATGTATTTCACTACGAACGCCTCTGCCTCCCCAAGTCGCACAACAACTCATTAGTTTTATTCCTGCGCTATTTGCCATATCCTGCAGCTCCTGTCTGATTTCCGAATCATTCTTTAATTCTGTACAATCCTGTGCAGATAAAGTCAACTTCAGAAAAGCCAGAATAATTAATAAAAGAGTTTTCTTCATATTGATTTTATTACAAGTATAATATATGCACACTCTATAAATATATCTTAAATCACCAAACCCATTAAAACCGGCATGAAACTGAAATAACATTTAAGCCTGTTAGTTATATTTACACTGTGAACAAACTTCGTCTACTTTTGATATTGGCGTTCCTGACATCCCCCTGGCCAGGACTTTCCCAATCTCCTCTTCCCGCCGGATTTGCCAATGGCTCTACCCTGGATGAAAAACTGGGTTATGACGGCTTTAACTATGCTGCGATCTACCATGCACCTTCGGGGAAAATCTATACCTGCACCTATGATGCCAACCTGGCCATACATGGCAATAACTACAGCATCGCCCTTTCATCCATTTCAGGACAGCCTGCTAATGGCGGGAACTTTCACGAAGTGAATGAAAATGAAACCTGGTACTTTGATTCAAAGAAAATTGTGATTATCCGAGACGACACCGTAAGCAGGGTCCTGCCGCTCCCGGCGGAAAGTCAACTATATACCTTAACCAGCCAGGGACTTCTGATTGTTCATAATTCCGGGGGTGCGGCCGAGATCTATTTCTTCAATGGTGAGTCACTTGAAATAAAAGTGAAAGATGCTTCCGTTCCGGTTAATGCTTTTTCAGGCGTGTTCCGGGCTGAGGGAGGTATAATATATTTTACCACTTCTGCACAGGACAGTCTCCATATATACCGGATAAATACTGATCCAATTTCCTTTTCCCGTATAAAATCCTACCCTACCGGGTCAGTTAACGTTTACTCCATCGGGAATGAAAATAATATCATCTTTCAGGAAACAGACAACAGGGCCCGATTGTATAAAATCACAAATGGAATAACGTATAAAATACTCCCTGATGATCCGGCGTTGACCACCATTTCCAGTATGCAGGCCCAATGTTACCCCTACGGCCTTATCCGGAAAACAGCCCGCTATAGCCAGCTGTTTGATATAACGAACAGGTCCGGATTATTGCCTGCTATCCTTACCTACGACAATACAAATCTTATCTGGGTCGAAAACCAATATGGCAGCTTTTATATTAATTCCAACAGTAAGCCACAACGCGTTTTCAGCACTATAAAGAAATATCCCTTTGTTTTTAAGAACATGAGCTCCAGTTCCACCTTTTCCATTCAGGAAGATCAGGCAGGGGGTATATGGGCCGGTTCTTACCAGGGCGGAATCAGTGTAATTAAAAATCAACAGGTGATAAGTCCCACTCATCTGGATTTCCGGATTACGAACGGAGGAGTCTCCCACGGAAAATATATTTACCTTTTAAGCGAAGGGGTGCAAAACGGAATCCTGCAGATTGACAGCAGCTACAGGGCAAAATTTATCACCAAAGGTATCAATGGATTTTATACTTATATCAGTCGTGACAAAACCAAATTCTACTACGGTACAGGTGAATATAATGGCATCTGGATTAGTTCTCTTTCTGGCATGGAGAAGGGCCAGCCAGCATGGACTAAAATCGACAGTTCAAAAGGCATAAAACTTAAAAATATTCTTACCATTACCGAAGACCAGTCTGGCCGGATCTGGTGTGGCCATCCGAAAAGAGGAATTGCCGTTTATGATCCCGCGTCCGGTAAAGCGCGTACCTGGCTGGTGGAAAAAAAGGAAACGGCCTTTGGAGCCTATTCCTCTGTTACTGACACAAAAGGCACTGTATGGCTCGGTAGTGCGGCTAACGGACTCTGGTATTACAATGATTATACGAAAGAACCCTCTCCCGCAAATTGCAACAAAATTGATCACCCCCTTTTAAATACCGGGAAACCGGCAATGGCGCTAACCCTTTACAATAACTGGCTGGTGATAAGCGGTTATGATAAAATGATGATCCTGAACCTGGATTCTTTTTATATAAAAAAGAAAATAATACTGCGGTACCTGAATCCCCTGGAAGCTTCCTTCACTTCGGTAACAGAGCAAAACACATTACTGACATCCCGGGTTGACAGCAGCATCTGGTTTAGCACCAGTGATATGTTATACCAGTGGGATCTGAAAAAATGGCTGACGTTGCCGGTATATAAAGTTAAAACCAGTGTTTTTATAACGGCAAACGGTAAAAACACCCCGTTATCAGCAGAAAATACAAACTCTTTTAACCCCGGATTCAGTTCCTTTGATATTCATACCCGGTACCTGTCTCCCGATAATATGCCCCGCTATACCCGCTTTACGCTGGTGAAAAACGGTGATTCCATTGTATACGCTGAACCGGGTCTGCAAAACATATACCCGGTTAAAAATATCAGCAGCGGCCATTACCAGTTTATACTCGAGATTTTTGAAATGGATGGCAGCATTACCCGGTATACTTATCCAATCAAAATCCGGAAATATCTCTGGCAACAGTGGTGGTTCTGGATTACTCTAAGTACGCTCCTGATCAGCCTGGCGGCCTACTTCCTTAATCAAAAGAGAAAAAGGCAACTGGCAGAACAAAAAGTAAAAACAAAAGAAGCCGAACTGCTTACGCTTAAAAGTGAGCAGGAACGGAAAATTGCTATCCTGAAACTGGCTTCACTCAGCAGCCAGTTCCGCCCACATTTTATTTTAAACGCATTGAATACAATCGGTGCGCAAATGGACGATAAACCAGAAGCCGAAACAGTACTCAGCAGGCTGGGTGAAAGCGTGAATATCATATTCAACCACGCCAAACAACAGCACATTCTTCATTCGTTTACCAATGAATGGAAACTGGTAAAGAATGTAATTGACATACACCGGCTGATGTACCTCAAAGCACTCAACTTCACGCTGCCTGATGAAGAAACGATCCGGGTTTTCCAGGATATCCGGGTGCCAATGGGTATCCTTCAGATTCCGGTTGAAAATGCCTTGTTGCACGGACTGAGCAATAAAGAAACCGGTCCCTGGAACTTGTCCGTACACCTGCTTAAAACAGACCATTATGTTATTGTAAATATCAATGACAACGGGGTTGGTCGTAAAAGATCAGCCAGGCTGAGCAATTTTACCAAACATGGTACCGGTACGAAAAACCTGACTGAAATAATCAATATAATCAATGAGGCGAACGTGTATAAAATAACCATTTCGTATCAAGACGGATTAATTACAACCGGTGAAGAGGTGTCCGGCACTACCGTCATCATTGAAATACCTGTAAACCTGAAATATGACCATGAATAAACTCCGCTACCTGGTGGTGGAAAATGCCCCCGATGTATGTGAAGGGATCATCCGCAGAATGCATCCCTTTGATGACTGGGAATCGATGGGCTATTGCACGGGCGTAAAAGAAGCCATGCAGAAAATACAAGACACAAAACCGCACTTGCTGTTCCTGGACTGGGGGCTGAATGGTGGAAGTGCTTTTGAGCTGCTTCAACAGATACAGAATACCGCCGGTTATAATCCCTATATCATTTTCAATACCGGTTTTCAGAAAGACAACCCGGAGATACCCCAGGAAATTATCAATCATTACAAAGTCGATAAATACCTGGTAAAACCCTTATGGGAAAACCTGAGAAATAACCTTCCATCCTACCTGGCAGAAGCTGCAGGTAAAGCAGTATCCATTGCTGAAAAACCAAAAATCAACTGGCTGGAGGATGAAAAAGGAGTAAAAGTCGCAGTAGCGCTTGAAAAAATTATCTGCATCTGCCAGCACCCGGGAATGCCCAGAAGCAGGATAATTTATTTTGCCGGCCAGGGCCAGGAAATAATAGCCCCCTTACAATGGCAGAAATGCTATGACTTACTTGATTCCTGTAATATCGATTATTTCATTACCAAAACACGTTCACACCTGGTCGTCCGGGAGTATATAGAAAAATTCGAGAAGCCATTTGTGCGGCTGAAAAATTTTCCAGCCAAGATAGAAGTGGTAAAAGAAAACCTCAAACAGTTTGAAGCCTGGCTGACCCGGGAGTGAAATAAGTTAAAAGTGAAAGTAAAAAATCAAAACACTTCAAGCGGGAAAGTTTTTGCGGGTACCAGGCTGTCCCCTTTTTGACTTTTTACTTTTGAATTATCACTCCCTTCCATCAAAAATATTCCCAATCCCGCCCAGTAAACTTCCTTCCTCCTTCCGGTTATACGTGCCATACTGCATGATACGGCCGGCCAGGCGACTGATCGGCAAGGACTGTATCCAGACTTTACCAGGACCCTGCATACGGGCAAAGAATAAACCTTCGCCGCCAAACATAAAGTTTTTGATACCCCGTACAAACTCGATATCGAAATCCACATCCGGCGTATACGCGACCACACATCCCGTATCAACTTTCAAAACTTCACCTGGCTGCAGCACTCTCTCCACGATAAAACCTCCAGCATGAAGGAACGCAAATCCATCCCCCTCGAGTTTCTGCATAATGAACCCCTCTCCGCCAAATAAACCCGTACCCAGTTTGCGCTGGAAATGAATACCCACGCTTACCCCCTTGGCGGCGCAAAGAAAAGCGTCTTTCTGCGCAATGATCGTTCCGCCCAGCTCCTGGAGATCCAGGGTAATAATTTTACCAGTATACGGGGCCGCAAAACTCACTTTCTTTTTTCCCTGTACCGCATTGGTAAAAGCGGTCATAAACAGACTTTCCCCGGTCAGTATCCGTTTACCGGCACTCATCAGCTTTCCCAAAAATCCACCGGTTTGCTGGGCCGAACCATCCCCAAAAATAGTTTGCATCTGGATGCCGTCTTCCATCATCATCATAGCACCGCTTTCCGCAATGGCTGTTTCCTGTGGGTCCAGTTCAATTTCTACAAATTGTAATTCTTCACCATATATTTTGTATTCGATTTCGTGATTCACACGGGGTGTTATAGCCATAGTCGTAATTTTTTTTACAAAGTTAAACAGGACCCGGATAAATGGCCATGCTTTTCCGCCAACGGAAGAAATTTGCCGGTGAAAATGATAAATGGCAGGGAGAAAGGGCTTTTATGGCGTAATTTGCTTTCCCTAATTACTTCTCCGCACTTTCAAAAAAAATCAATATGAAAAGAGCCCTGCTACTGACCCCGTTTTTCTTATTGCTGGCCCTGCTGGCAAACGGGCAAACCAAACTGGTTGAAAAAATAACCAAACAAGGAAACCAGATCGTGATTCCCTATGAAAAATACCTGTTACCCAACGGACTCACCCTGGTCCTCCATGAAGATCACAGTGATCCCGTGGTACATGTGGATGTCACTTACCACGTTGGCTCCGCCCGGGAAGAAATCGGCAAATCCGGCTTCGCCCACTTCTTTGAACACATGATGTTCCAGGGAAGTGACCATGTGGCCGATGAACAACATTTTAAAATCGTATCGGATGCCGGTGGCACACTCAACGGAAGCACCAACCGTGACCGTACCAATTATTATGAAACCGTTCCCAGCAATCAACTGGAGAAAATGCTCTGGCTCGAGGCCGACCGTATGGGTTTCCTGCTGGATGCGGTAACACAGAAAAAATTTGAAGTACAACGCTCCACGGTGAAAAATGAAAGAGGACAGAATTATGATAACCGTCCTTACGGACTGGCCGGAGAAACCTCATCCCGTAATCTTTATCCCTATGGCCACCCTTATTCCTGGCTGACCATCGGCTATGTGGAAGACCTGAACCGGGTGGATGTGAATGACCTGAAAAACTTTTTCCTGCGCTGGTACGGTCCTAATAATGCAACGGTAACGATCGGTGGTGATGTGAAGCCTGCAGATGTGGTGAAGCTGGTGGAGAAATACTTCGGTTCCATCCCCCGCGGACCGGAAGTAAAACCGGTACAGGTGCCCCGCGCGATACTGAACAGTGACCGTTATGTATCTTATACTGACAACTACGCCAAACTGCCCCTGCTTTCTATTGCCTTCCCCACTGTCCCCAATTACCATAAAGACATGGGGGCGCTGGCCTGCCTGGCCCAGGTACTCGGACAGGGAAAAAATTCTGTTTTATACCAGCAACTGACTAAAAAACAACTGGCGGTACAAGCCAGCGCATTCAGCCAGCTTTCTGAACTGGCCGGTGAGTTAAGCTTCCAGGTAATTCCTTCACCCGGTAAGACACTGGCCAAAATGGACAGCTTGTTCCGGGCAGCCCTTGATTCCTTTGAAGCAAGGGGAGTAACGGATGAGGATGTTACCAAATTCAAAGGAGGCATTGAAGCCCAGCAGATCAACGGGCTGCAAAGTGTATCTGGTAAAGTATCCCAACTGGCCGCCTTCCAGACCTTCTCCGGCAATCCCAATAAAATCGCCGACCTGATACAGATGTACCAGTCCGTGACTAAAGAGGATGTGATGCGGGTTTACAATGAATATATAAAGGGGAAACACGCCGTAATCCTGAGTGTGTTGCCGAAAGGACAGGAAGCGATGATTGCCGCGGCTAATAATTATACCATTGACTCCACCCAATACCAGGCACCGGATTATGGTTACAATGGGTTAAAATACGCTAAAGCAACAGACAATTTCGACCGCAGTAAGACTCCGGGTACCGGCGCAAACCCGGTGGTTAAAGTACCGGCTTTCTGGAAAAAAGAACTGCCGAATGGTATAAAACTGATTGGCACAGAAAGTACCGAAGTTCCAACCGTTACCTTAACCATTACCATTCCCGGTGGTCACCTGCTGCAGGCAAATGATACCGCCAAAGTGGGTCTGGCTGGTATGTTCAGCAGTATGATGAATGAAGACAGCAGGAATTTTACCGCTGAACAAATGGCCGTGGAGCTGCAGAAACTGGGCAGTAATGTGTCCGTCAGCAGCAACTTTGATGGAATTACTTTCAATGTCCAAAGCCTGAAAAAAAACCTGGATAAAACGCTGGAGCTGCTCCAGGAAAAAATGTTCAACCCGAAATTTACTGATGCCGCATTCACCCGTATCCAGAAACAAAGGTTACAGGGTTTCAAACAGGCCAAAGCCGATCCGGCTGCTGTGGCTGACCTCGTTTTCGCAAAGATCAATTACGGGCCAAACAGCATCCTGAGTATGAGTGAAGATGGGACGGAGTACACGATCGCCAACCTGAAGCTGCAGGACATTGAGAACTACTACAACAACTATATGACATCTGTTGGTGTCAAAGTAGTGGTGGTAGGCGATATCAAACAACAGGAAATCCTTCCTAAACTGGCTTTCCTTAATAAACTGCCGAAGAAAAAAGTTAACCTCCCGGATGTAAAAGGCCTGGCCTCCAATGTAGATAAAACAAAAGTTTTTCTCGTGGACATTCCCAAAGCAGCTCAATCACAGTTCCGCGTGGGTTATGCCACCGGTCTGAAATATGACGCCACCGGCGAATTCTATAAATCCCGCCTGATGAACTACGGACTGGGTGGTGATTTCAATTCGCGCCTGAACCTGAACCTTCGTGAAGATAAAGGCTGGACCTATGGTGCCCGCAGTTCTTTCACCGCAGATGAGTACACCGGTGATTTTGAATTCAGCTCCGGTATCCGTGCCGATGCCACCGACAGTGCCCTGGTCGAAGTAATGAAAGAAATCAGGAATTACCGCGAGAATGGTATCACTGAACCCGAACTGACATTCATGAAGAATTCCCTGGGACAGCGCGATGCCCTGCTCTATGAAACCGGCATACAGAAAGCCGGCTTTATCGGACGTATCCTGGATTATAACTTACCGGCCAATTATATTGACCAGCAAAATAAGATCCTCGCCAACCTGACCAAAAAGCAGGTGGATGAAGTAGCGAAAAAATTCCTGAACCCCGATAAAATGAATATCCTGCTTGTGGGTGATAAGGCAAAGATCCTGGAAAAAGTGAAGAAACTGGGTTATGAAGTGGTGGAACTGGATGCGGATGGTAAAGTGGTGGAGAAGAAAGGATTCTGAGACATGAGTAGCTGACTGGAAAGCATTACAGTACCACACAGCTTGAAAGAAGCGAATGAGTAATGAGTAGCTGGCTGGACAGGAGTACGGTACTGAACAGTCTGAAAGAGGGGAATGAGTAATCAGTAATATGTAGCTATAATAAATGAGCCCTCCGGATATCGGAGGGCTCATTTATTAAAAGACTGTTCGATCAGCTACTCATTACTCATTACTCATTGTTTCGCCGGCGACGGCTTCATCTTCCCCAACCACACTTTCTTGCCCTGCAGCCTTCTCACGAGAAACATAATTCCTACGAAAATGAAGAAGAACGGTCCGGCAAATCCAAGCAGTGCGATATACTTTGTGCCATAGAATTTACCCATCGGTCTTTTCAGCCGCTCCGCGATCAGGTACATACTGGGTACCATGAACAGGTTCAGTAAAAAGGAAAAGACCAGACCGAAAATGATCGTCCAACCCAGGGGACCCCAC
>CAZYTV010000019.1:0-30919 GCA_964650455.1 uncultured Chitinophaga sp.
GGGCATTAAAAGACCCCAGCAACCTATTGATGTCATTAAAATGAAGACCGGTGGTTGGCTCGTCAAAAATAAACAGGAGCTTATTCCCTCCCCGCCCCTTGCCCAGGAAGGAAGCCAGTTTCACCCGTTGTGCCTCCCCGCCGGATAAGGTATCCGAAGACTGACCCAGTTTCACATAACCCAGTCCCACGTCACTCAGTGGCTGCAGCGCTCTCGCAATGGCCCCGCCATCCGCCGAAAAGAAGGAGATCGCTTCATCCACACTCATTTCCAGCACGTCATATATACTTTTATCGTGGTATTTCACTTCCAACACCTCTTCCTTGAATTTTTTACCGCCGCAGGATTCACAGACCAGGTGCACATCGGCCAGGAACTGCATTTCCACCACCTGCTCGCCCTCGCCTTTGCAGGTATCACACCGGCCCCCATCCACATTGAAGGAGAAATGTTTGGGCAGGAACCCGCGCATTTTACTGAGCGGCTGTTTGGCATACAGGTCACGCACTTCATCCCAGGCCTTAATATAGGTGACCGGGTTACTGCGCGAGGATTTACCGATCGGGTTCTGGTCCACCATTTCCACCTGTGCAATACTTTCGATATCGCCGGTTATCGATTTATGGAAACCAACCTTGTCTCCAAACTCGCCCTTGAGCTTGCGTAAGGCGGGTAATAAAATTTGTCTGACCAGCGTGGTCTTCCCGCTGCCGCTGACCCCGCTCACCACGCAGAGCACATTGAGCGGAAACTCCACCGTGATATTCTTTAAATTATTATGCCTGGCTCCTTCCACGGTAATGGACCGGTTCCATTTCCGCACTGATTTCGGGGCTTCAATTTTTAAAATCCCGCTGAGGTATTTACCGGTCAGACTCATCGGGTTGCTGATAATCGCATCATAGTCGCCTTCTGCGATCACTTCCCCGCCCAGGTGGGAAGCCATGGGTCCCATATCTATAATATGATCCGCTTCCCGCATCATCATTTCATCATGCTCCACCACCACCACGGTATTGCCCAGGTCACGCAGTTCTTTCAGTACTTTGATCAGGTTGGCTGTATCCCTGGAGTGCAGCCCGATCGAAGGTTCATCCAGGATATATAATGAATTGGTCAGATTACTCCCCAGGCTCCGGGTAAGCTGGATCCGCTGGCTTTCGCCCCCACTGAGGGAATTGGCCAGCCGGCTCAGGGAGAGATAACCCAATCCTACTTTGATCAGGGTATCCAGCCGGCCGTGTAATTCGATGAGGATCCTTTTAGCGACTTCTTTTTCATGCGCGGAAAGTTTCGGATCCAGTTCATTGAACCATTGTTTGAGATCCTTTACCGGCATGGCACTGAGTTCACCGATATGTTTGCCATTTACTTTTACAAACAGCGCTTCCTTCCGCAGGCGATGACCCTGGCAATCCGGACATTCGGTGCGGCCCCGGTAACGGCTCAGTAAAACCCGGTACTGCACTTTATACAACTGGGATTCCACATCCTTGAAAAAATCACGGATACCATATACCCCATGACTGCCGGCCCAGAGCTGTTCATATTGTTCCGCGCTGAGGTCAGCCACAGGTTTGTGTACCGGGAAATCAAATTTCTTTGCCCCTTTAATAAAATTCTGTCTCCACCAGTCCAGCTTCTCTCCTTTCCAGGGAGCCACGGCTCCTTCATATACACTCAGCCGGCGGTCGGGGATCACCAGGTCGGGATCGATCCCCAGCACCTGCGAAAAACCTTCACAGGTGGGACAGGCACCGAAGGGATTGTTGAAGGAAAATAAATTGGGGACCGGCTCCTCAAAGGTCATCTCGTCGAGTTCGAAGCGGTTGTTGAAATGCAGTAATGAGTTTGTTGTTTGTTGTTTGCTGTTTGTTGTTACTTCTAAGTAAACATCACCTTCACCTTCGTAGAAAGCGGTACTCACGGAGTCGGCTATGCGATGCAGGTCGTCTTCATCAAATTCTGCTTTAACCACAATCCTGTCAATAAGGATATGGGTGATCTTTTTTTTCTTTAAATCCTTGTCTGCTAATTCAAGCAGATCCTCTATCCGGTGTATTTCACCGGTTTGTTCGGTGTTCGCTGTTGGGTGTTGGGAATACACGCGGGAGAACCCTTTTTGTACGAGGATATTCAATTCCTCTTTTATATCCCGGTTACGGTGTTTTTTGAATACGGCCAGGATAAATAATTTATCTCCAGCGTTAAGAGCCTTGATGGCGTTCAGCACGTCGGTCACATCATCTTTTTTCACCACGCGGCCGGATACAGGAGAAATGGTTTTGCCGGCCCTGGCAAAAAGCAGGCGTAAATAATCATAGATCTCCGTCATACTGCCGACGGTACTGCGCGGGGTGCGGGTAATTACTTTTTGTTCGATCGCGATGGCCGGGCATAGTCCCTTGATATAGTCCACATCGGGTTTATTCATCCGGTTGAGGAATTGCCGGGCATAGGCACTGAGACTCTCTGCATAGCGGCGTTGTCCTTCGGCATACAGGGTATCAATGGTGAGGGAGGATTTTCCGGAACCCGATACGCCGGTCACCACCACGAGTCGGTTCCGGGGTATTTCCACGGTCACATTTTTGAGGTTATGCACCCGTGCGCCCTTAATAAGTATATTTTCTGCGGAATTTACGGTCCGGGGTTTTACGGGGTTCTTCCCTTTTATTATTGGCTCCATGATCGCTCGAAAGTTGGTAAAGCCTTACCCTGCAAGGGTTTCAGCCGGTTTCATTAACATTATTTTAGCACACTAAATTACATTTCGCGGATACAAATGTTTGCCAATTTAATGAATTGACCTATTTTTATATGACAATATCCAAAAAATGAAAAACCCAAAACTCACACCGCCTATTGCATAACTTCTACTCTTTTTTTTAACCGAAATCGTCAGACACCAATATCCAATTGAAAATTGCGTACGCAAGTATGCAGTGCAACCCAAACCTGTAGGAGTTATGAAAGCTTTATCAAAAAAAACCGACCATGAACTGATCCACCTGTTCCAGGATGGAGAACTGAGTGCCCTTGAAGCCCTGGTGCTTCGTCACAAGGACAAACTGTACACTTCAATCCTGTTCCTGGTGAAGGACAAGTACCTGGCAGAAGACATTTTCCAGGATGCTTTTATCCGGATCATAGACACGATGCGCAGCGGCCGCTATACCGAGGAAGGAAAATTCCTGCCCTGGGCCATGCGGATCGCACACAATCTCTGTGTGGATCATTTCCGTAAAGTAAAACGTACGCCCACGATCCGCAACGGCGAAGACAAAGACATTTTTGAAGTGCTGAACTTTTCAGAAGAAAGTGCGGAAACCGCGATGATGAAAAGACAGAGTCATGATCGCGTCAGGGATATGCTGCAAAGCCTGCCCGAAGACCAGCGCGAAGTAATCATCCTCCGTCATTATGCGGATATGAGCTTCAAGGAAATCGCCGCCGCCACCAACTGCAGCATTAACACGGCATTGGGAAGAATGCGTTACGGTTTGATTAACTTACGTAAGCTGATGACCCAAAAACAAATCGCTCTTTAATTTAAAATAGATTGCCTTGTTCTTCCCCGGGAAGAGTAAAGGTTTTGTCATTCTGTATCTCCGTCGGAAAAAAGTATCCGTACCAACCTTGTTTTTGCATGTCGAAAACAATACGAGGAACGGGCCTACTGCTATGAAATCTGCCTGGCTGTTACAGAATGACACCTAATTGAAAAGCCTCCTGGTAGCGCGAAGTTGCCGGGAGGTTTTTTTTAAGTACGAAGTGAGAAGTACGAAGTTAGAAGTACGAACGGGATTTCGTAAAGCGGGTTACAATACGATAATTTAGATTGAACTTTCTTAGAAGGGGCTGTTTACTCCCGACTCCCGACTCACTACAATCTGGCAATAAACAATTTCTACTTTTTCTTCGCTGATTCCCCGGAATGGTACGCACTAAGTCCGCACTTCAGCCAGTCAATAAACTCCTCGGTGTCGGTGGTATAATACTTGGTTTTGGTAATGGCCACCTGGTCGGGACTAATGATGGCATATTGCGGTTGGGAAGTGGCTTTGAAATTTTCGGTCTGGAAAGTAGACCATTTATCCCCAATGGATATGATTGATTTTTCCTCTTTATTGGAAAGGAACTCTACGGTCTGCTCATTGATGGGCAGGTTGTTTTTTTCATCCACATAGAGAGAAACCACGATGAATTCATTCCGCATCAGGCTATCCACTATTTTATCCGGCCAGATATTCTCTTCCATCCGGCGGCAGTTAACACAGGCCCAGCCGGTAAAGTCGATCAGTACTGGTTTATTCTCCGCTTTGGCCCGGGCCAGGGCGCCTTTATAATCATTGTGTATAGGTTCAAACAAGGCCTTTCGCTCCGGCGGAAATAAGGCATAGTTTCTCGGAGGAGGAAATCCGCTGATCAGCCGGAGTCGTCCATTCCAGAGACCGGGTACCAGGTAAATGGTGGCGGCTGTAAACAGCGCGATAAAGGCGATCCGGACAAAGCCGAACTTCTTCACTTTGGAACTATGGGCAATCCGGATGATGCCCAACAGGTATAATACGACCAGTACTCCGATCAATACCCAGAGTCCGATAAAGACTTCGCGTTTGAGCAAACCCCATTGCTTGACGAGGTCGGCATTGGATAAAAATTTTATCGCCAGGGCCAGTTCCAGGAATCCGAGTACCACTTTCACATCGGTCATCCATCCCCCGGATTTGGGCAGGGATTGCAGCCAGTTCGGAAACATGGCAAAGAGTGCAAAAGGCAATCCAAGGGCAATACCAAAACCGGCTGCCCCGACGGTCAGCGGCCAGGCACCCTGGTCAGCCACACCTACCAGCAAAGTACCGAGGAGCGGACCCGTACAGGAAAAAGAAACGATGGCGAGTGTGGTGGCCATAAAAAAAATGCCCCCGATATTACCCAATCCTGATTTTGAATCGGCTTTGTTGGCCAGTCCGGAGGGCAGACCTATTTCATATAACCCAAAGAAGGAAAGGGCAAAAGCCACAAAGATGGCGAAGAACAAAAGGTTCAGCCAGACATTGGTGGAAATATTATTAAAGATCTCGGGACTGATCGCTTTTCCGGCCACATGAAAGGGCAGGGTGATCAGTACATAGATCAGGAAGATAAAGAAACCATACAGCAGTGCATTACTCACTCCTTTTTGGCGGTCCACCGATTTCTTGGTAAAGAAGGTTACCGTTACGGGTATCATGGGAAACACGCATGGGGTTACCAGGGCAATTAATCCGCCCAGTAAACCCAGCAGGAAAATAGTGAACAGGCTTTTATTAGCCGTTCCGTCATCGCCACAGGGTACTACCGGTTTATCAATATCAATCGATGCCACTTTGATTGGCTCGGCTTTCATACCACCTTCCAGGGCAACATTAAAAGCCAGGGCCGGGTCCGGACTGAATTCATCTGGATTTGTTTTACTTCCATAGAAGTAGGTAAGACTTCCCTGCAGGGTGCCCGGAACTGTATCCCGGAAACGGATAGTGGTTTTCCATTCAGCCGGTCCTTCATAAACAGATACTTCCTTATTATCAAAAAGAGTACTGGCAAAGACCGTGATATTCCCATTGGCCGGTTTCAGGGGTAATGCTGTAATCCCTGAATCAGGAAATTGGAGTTCTACGGAAGGCACTCCGCCCAGATCCTGCCCGGGTGCATACAACTGCCATCCGTTTTTTCCCGGTGTACTGAAACTGATTTCATACACCCGCTCCCCTGTTTTAATACTCGTCACCTTCCAGGCATACAAAGAGGAATCCTGCGCGGGGGCCTGGCTGCTGAGGAAAAAAAACAGTACGGGTAAAAGAAAACGGTAATAGCGGAACATGGACATGGTTGCTGTTTTATAAAACAGGGCTGTATGTACAAACAATACAGCCCTGCCGGAAGTCTATGATTACCTGGTTAATCCAGGGATACTTTAAAACTGACTTTTTTGGGAGGCAGACATTTCTGATCATCACAGGTCTGGTACTCTACCGTACCGGTCATGCTGGTCTTTGCTTTCCCTTTCAGTTTCACCACCTGGGTGAAAGTAACAGAATTGGAATACTGATTGGCGGAAACACCCAGCTTTGCATCCGTATATTTCTCCATTTTACCGATCTCTTTGATCTTTCCATCCAGTGTAAATAAAGGGTTCGGATTTAAAACAAAGGTAGTGGGCATGGCTACTGCATCTTCCGGTTGTGACTGGGAATAAAGATGCCATTTGGTCTGAATCGTGGCTTTCATTTGCACCTCATAGGTCTTATCGGCTATTTTCTTTGCGCTGAACGTCCAGGTAATAGGATTGAGCTGGGCCTGGGCCAGTGTGGCAAAACCGGTAAGCAATAAAGCGAGTAACCATTTTTTCATACGATCTGTTTATTATTATTTACGTGCAAAAATCCTGCTTTATATGATAGCGGATTGTTAAAATCAGGAGTAAATCTAGGCTTGTTGTCCCTGCCCGATTGTGACAAATGTAACAGAAGCCTTTATACAGATGTTAAAAGCCTTATACCAGTTGCGTTGCCATCAGCATAGTCCGGATAATCTCCTGCCCGTCTGTATTACCGAGGGCGGGGCTACAGGCCCTTTCCGGGTGTGGCATCATACCAAATACGTTACGGTTGGCATTACAGATTCCTGCAATATGACGTGTGGAGCCGTTGGGATTGGCGGTTCCGCCTATTTTACCGTTTTCGTCGCAATAATAAAAGATCACCTGGCCATTAGCTTCCAGTTCATCCAGTGTTTTTTCATCCGCATAATAGCGGCCTTCTCCATGTGCTATGGGAATTTTCCAGGGTTTGCCGCTTTCGTTCGTGATATAAACATTTTTGCAGACAAATTGCTGGTTGGCATTCCGGAGCAGTCCGCCGGGCAGCAGGTGTGATTCACAGAGTATCTGGAATCCGTTACATACCCCAAATACTTTCCCCCCGGCATTGGCAAATTCAATCACCGACTGCATCATGGGGCTGAAACGGGCGATGGCGCCGCAGCGGAGATAATCCCCGTAAGAAAATCCACCGGGAAGAATGATACAATCATCCGTGGTAAACTTACTGAGGTCGCGGTCCTTATGCCAGAGCATGGTCACGTCCTGGCCAAGGTCATCATGAAGTGCATCATACATATCCCGGTCACAATTAGAACCCGGAAAAACAACAACGCCAAATTTCATATCGGTGGTGAATTTAGGCAGCAAAGATAGGCAAACTGAAACTCCGGGAAGCCCTTTAAATCCCGTAATCGGGGACTTGGAAGACCCTTATACTTTATACAATCATTTCATTTTTTTGTCTGGCGTAAAATTTTCCGCAAAGATTTTATGACTCTCCGCAAAAGGGTAACTCTTTTTGGCTTTGCGGGAAATAAATACGCAAATCAATAAAAAAAGAAATTAAAAAATATCGGAGTTTAAAGTCCCCTTCAGGGTTACCACCCCGGCCCCCAGTACTGAAAACCGATGATAAAGGCAACTGTTGCCCAGAAAAAGAGAACCGGTACGATCCGGAAACCGGAATAAAGATAGGTGCAGCCATGAAATGCGGCGAAAGGCACAGCGGCCATGACCCAGTTGGCAAAACTGTCGCTGTTATTGACAAAGGGCACCAGGATAGCCACCAGCAGGTAGAGTAAGACGAGACTCCAGCCCTTACGTACCTGGATCAGCATTTTGCGAAGGTTATCCTGTACATAATAACTACCAATCAGGAAGGGAACGGTAAGCAGGAAAACACTTCCGGCCATCCAGGCAGACTGTTTCAAAGAAGGCAGATGGATCGTCAGCAGTGGAAGCAGGTTATTCCAGTTCAGTCCTCCAATGATAAAAAGATAAACCGCATAAAAATAAAAGGGAGCGGTAACACCCAGGAGGCAGAGCACCCATTCATTCAGGCGGAAGGGACGCATGACCATCAGGGCCAGGAGTATCCAGCCGAGAAAGGTAATAGCCGGGAAATAAAAGAAAGAGGATAGTCCCAGGGCCAGGCCGATATTAAAAATAGTTCCCCGGGCTTCTGACTGGTTATAAATCCGGAACAAGGCCGACAACACAAATAACAGGAAAGTATTGACCAGCAGCGGAGCGGTGAAATAATTCCACTCCTGGAAAAGGGAGGTGATCAGCATATAGGCCATTCCTGGCAGGTAAGTGGCCCGGTTCATCATCCGGTGCTGGGCGATAAAACGGCTGAGGATAATGGCCTGGATAAATAAGAAAAAGAAGGCAAGGACAGGGAAAACGATTGGCCCAAACGATTTTTCCTGGTGCAGGTAGTCCAGGAATACCCTGAAAAGTATACCATCTCCCGTTCCCCGTTCAGTAACATGGGGGTGGGTGAACATGGGGAGTTTAATAAGAACCCCGAAAACCAGGAGCAAAAAAATATTTGCGGGGTTTTTCTGTTTAAATATTCCGACCAAGGTTGCTGGACTGAATTAAAGATTAGTTGTAATCGATTTTGGCAAAACAAATATAGTTACGATATAAACAAGGAATGATCATTTGTTTTGCACTCACCTGTTTCCCGAATTTGGGTAAAAACTCGTACCCTTTATCCAGGTTTTTCAACGTAGGATTCCGGGTCATTTCACCGGCCGGGGTCACCCCATAATCATTCAGCAGGTTATTTCTTCTTTCCATCTGGTTGAAGAGAAAATGGATCTGTTCGCCGGTATTCATGAGCTGGTAAGAGATCATATCCCCGTTTTCATCATCAAACTGGCTTTTGCCCATCACATTACTCCATTCGAGTTGCCCCTGGCTGTTAAAGGACATCACGGTGATATTATCTGCATGATGCCTGACGGCCTGGTTACTGCTGCCGCGGTTCCATCTGAAACGGTCATAAAAAGGAGAATAATAGTAACTGTTAAAACCGGGTGTCCAGTAGGGTGAGCCATAAAGATAATCCCAACGGTTCCAGTTATTGAATCGTGACGTGGTGTAATAGGCTTCACTGCCGATCAGGAATCCCCCGTCACGGCGGGTAATGATCTGGCGGATGAAGAAATCATTAAACGCCATCCGGGCACTGGCATCCCCGCGGGCTTCATTACGCAGCTCGTCAGAAAAGATATTTATATTTTCCACCAGTGGCTGGCCGCTTACTTTATCCCAGATATAAAAATAGTACCCGTCAATATTTCCCCTCCGTTCTTTATAGTAATAGGATGTGAGAAAATAGCGTTTATTATGGTTATCGACTTTAATATGGATCTCGTCCAGCCAGGTCTTTTCGATATTCAGGTGTTTTTCGATCAGGGTGTCTTCCTGGGCTTTTTTAATGATAAAAGAAGCGGTACTGATATTGTCATTCCCCTGCCGGAGGAATTTGGAGAAGACGATATCCCCTTCATTGTCCAGGCTGAAATCACTCAGATTTTCGTTGCGCTCCTCCATGGGTATCTGGAGTTTGCTTTTTTTCAGGAGTTCCAGTTTATCGTTCATCAGCAGGGTGGTCATCAGGTAAAGTTGCCGGTTACGGCTGTTGATCTTGAAGACTCCGATCCTTTTCTTGTCTTCGCTGCTGATAACTGAATAAATTTTATTATCAGCGGCAAAACCGAGGTGGGTGGTATCCAGTTCGACCAGTTCCCCGGTTTTTTTACCCATCCCGTCAATCCGGGCGGCCATGCAATACACCACACTCCGGCGTTGGTACTGGTAAATCATCCAGGCATGATCGGTGTAGGGGAAGAAATCCACATTGATCATGCGGTCATCGTTTGGCAGAAAATCCAGTTTGGTATCGGCCACCGGGAGCATTTCATTGTCCAGCACACTGATCCAGCTGCGGGCGCGGGTATTTTTGTATATCAGGAAATTGCCGCCGATCTTACCGACGATTTCAAAATTCAGATTTCGGGTATCATCGTTATTTTTTTCAGAATACACGATTTTCTGGGCAGAGGCGGGCTGAAAGGCCATCATTCCAAGGAGGACGACCAGTAATATGGGCAGAATATGGAATTTCATATACATAAAATCTGATTAAAGGTAAGGGCAGAACCGAAACCGGCCCGTCCTTTTCCGTGATGCAATTTGGCACAATTTTACATTCCGGGTATCCTCCGACGGTAAATTCCGGCCGAACCCCCGTTTGTATTTCCAACAAAAGACGAGACCGAAAGTTCTTCAGGTTGTTCGTTGTATATAATTTTTGCCTATACCTTTGTCTTTCTGCCGTTACAGAAGCAAAATCTGTACCCGCGTTTCCGGAGAACAGGAAATCGAGGCGGGCCGCCAGAAAACAAATACAAATACCACGAAGTGAAACAACCTGCTAACAAGGTCACCGCAGCCGGCTTATTAATTGCCCTCGGCATCATATATGGCGATATTGGAACCTCCCCCTTGTATGTGTTCAACGCGATAATCGGTGACCGGCTGGTCAATGAGGAACTGATCCTTGGAACCCTTTCCTGTATCATCTGGACCCTGACCCTTCAAACGACCATCAAATATGTGGTACTCGTGCTCCGCGCCGATAACCGGGGGGAGGGTGGCACATTTGCGCTTTATGCGCTGGTAAGACGTCGGAAGAAATGGCTGGTAATACCGGCCATGATCGGCGGAGCTTCCCTGCTGGCAGACGGCATTATCACCCCTCCTATCTCGATCACTTCGGCCGTGGAAGGACTAAAGCAGTTGCCTCATCTCGGCATAGAGGATGGCAGCAATACCGTGGTGATCATCGTACTCTCCATTCTGACCCTTTTCTTCTTTATGCAGCAATTCGGTACTGCCTCTATCGGTAAATGGTTCGGACCGATCATGATGATCTGGTTTACCATGCTGCTTGTTCTGGGTGCTGTTCACGTATTTGATGATATAGCTATTTTCAAAGCCATCAGTCCCTATTATGCGATTCATTTCCTGCAAACCTATAAAGAAGGTTTCTGGTTACTGGGTGCGGTATTTCTTTGTACCACCGGTGCGGAGGCCCTGTACAGCGACCTCGGACACTGCGGACGCAGCAATATCCGGATGTCCTGGATTTATGTAAAAGCCTGTCTGCTGATTCATTATTTCGGACAGGGAGCTTACCTGCTATCGCACCGGGCCGGGCTGACCATTACCCCGGAGGTAAAGAGTGCACTTAGTATTAATGCTTTTTATAACCTGATGCCCCAGTGGTTTATTATCCCCGGGGTGATTATTGCCACTGTGGCGGCCATTATTGCCAGTCAGGCCATGATCTCAGGTGCTTTTACCCTGATCAGTGAAGCCATGCGGCTAAACCTCTGGCCAAAACTCAGGATCCGATACCCCTCTGAAGCCAAAGGACAGCTCTTTATACCCACGATTAATTTCCTGATGTTCCTGGGTTGTGCCGGGGTGGTGATTTTTTTCCGTAAGTCATCCAATATGGAAGCAGCTTATGGACTGGCCATTATTGTAACGATGCTGGCTACCACCATGCTGTATGCCAATTACCTCGTCCTGCAAAGAGCCAAGCCCCTCTGGATTTATATTTTCCTTGGCTCGTACCTTATTGTGGAAATCGGATACCTGGTGGCCCTGATGGTCAAATTCACCCATGGCGGTTATATCACCCTGATTATCGGACTGGTGATGTTCCTGGTGATGTATGTATGGTACCGGGCCCGCAAGATCAAAAACCGTTACGTGGAATTTGTACGGCTGGAACATTATATTCCCAAGATCCAGGAACTGAGTAATGACAAATCAGTCCCCAAATATGCCACGCACCTGGTGTATATGACCAGTGCCAATAATCCGAAAGAGATTGAGCACAAGATCATTTATTCGATCCTGAACCGGAAGCCTAAACGGGCCGATATTTACTGGTTTGTACATATCGATACGGTGGACGATCCATATACCTGCGAATACAAGGTAGAACATATCATTCCCAACGATATCATCCGTGTTGACTTCCGCCTTGGATTCCGGATGGAACCACGCATTAACCTGATGTTCCGCAAAGTGGTGGAAGACCTGGTGGCCAATAAAGAAGTTAACATCATCAGCCGCTATGAAAGTCTTGCCAGCAGCGGTACCGTGGGTGACTTCCAGTTTATGGTGATGGAAAAATACCTTAGCCAGGACAATGAACTGCCTTTCTTCGAACGCGTGGTGATGAAATTCCACTTCTGGCTTAAAGATCATAGTCTCTCCGAAGAGAAAGGGTTTGGTCTTGACCTGGCCAATGTAACCGTGGAGAAATTCCCGCTGATCGTGGCGCCGGTGACGAATCTGAAGCTCAAAAGAGTGGAGGAATAAGTACGAAGTTAGAAGTACGACTGAAGTGCTTTGTAGATTAACTATTTAGGATGGGTTGTTTCCTGACAACGGACAACTGACAACGGACAACTGACATCTGACAACTGAAAAGGGGCTGTTGGCTCGCAACTCATAGCTCGAAACTCGCCACTCTTCCCTAATATTGCTATAAAACCAAAACTCAACATTGCCTTCAATCATCTGGTACATACTTGTCGGCATTGCCTTTCTGTCGGTGATTGCTTACTTTTTCCAGGAAAAATTTATTTTCAAACCGGAAAAATTAAAGCAGGATTTTGAGTTTAAATATGATGCTCCTTTCCGTGAATACTTTTTTGATATTGAACCGGGGGTGCGGATCAACGGGCTTCATTTTTTCCGCGACAAACCCAAAGGCCTGATCCTGTACTTTCATGGCAATACCCGCAGCATTAAGGGCTGGGCCCGTTATGCCAAAGATTTTTACCGGTTTAATTATGATGTGGTGCTGCTGGATTACCGGGGTTTTGGAAAAAGCACCGGTAAACGCAGCGAGAAAGAAATGCTGTCGGATATGCAGTTTGTATATGAACAACTAAAAGAAACATACCCCGAAGACCACCTGATTGTGTATGGACGCAGTATGGGCAGTGGGTTTGCCACTAAACTGGCTTCGGATAATCAACCCCGTTACCTGATCCTGGACGCTCCCTATTTTAGTTTTATCCGGGTAATCGAACGGTTTCTCCCGATGCTGCCCCTGCAGATCGTTTTACGTTTTAAGCTACGTACAGACAAATGGCTGCCCAATGTGAAATGCCATACGTATATCCTGCATGGCACCCGTGACTGGCTGATCCCGATCCGGCACAGTGAGGCTTTGCAAAAGCTAAACCCGCAAAAAGTGACACTCATCCGCATCATCGGGGGCGGTCACAACAATCTTCCCTCCTTTGATGAGTACCATAACTTCATCCGGGATATCCTGAAGTACTGATCTACTCCTTCAATTGTTAAGGATTGGCTAATTGAGGTGTACCGATGTTAACCGGCCTTCCGTTTGCACGTCCTATAAAAAAAGGAGGTGTTTATGAAACTGAAACTCTACACTGCATTGTTTTCCGGAATCGCCCTGCTGATGGTTTCCTGTAAATCAGCCAGCAAACTGTATGAAAAAGGGCGCTATGATGAAGCGGTGGAACTGGCAGCCAAAAAGCTGCAGAAGGACCCCGACAATCCTAAACTCCTGTCCACATTGCGTAATGCCTATCAATATGCGGTGCAAGATCATGAATCCAGGATACGTTCTTTCAGCGAAAGTAATCATGAACTGAAATGGGAATGGATGTACTATGAGTATAGTTCTCTGCAGAAATTATATGAAGCGATTCACCGGGCTCCTGGTGTTTTCAGTATTGTATTGCCTGAAGATTATACCGCTTACCTGGTGACTTACCGGGAGAAAGCAGGCCATGTGCGTTACGAACGCGGATTGGCCTTTATGCAACATTCCGATAAACAAAGTTACCGCAATGCTTACCGCGAGTTCCAGGCGGTACTGAAATTCAAAGCTGGTGACCGTGAGGCGATCCTTAAAATGAATGAGGTCTTTGAATATGCGGTAACCAATGTGGTGGTGGTTCCCATGCAGCGTGAGGGCGGTTATGTGTACAGTTCTTACGGAATTGGCCAGCCTAACCTGGACGACCAGCTCATCAGTCAATTGCAGCAAAACAGTGGCAACGAATTTGTCCGTTTCTATTCCGCCTGGGATGCCCGCAGCCGCCGGGTCCGGGTGGACAAGGAAATCAGTATGCAGTTTGTGAGCATGGACCTGGGCCGGGCTTTTGATGACCGCAGTTCCCGGAAAGTGAGTAAAGAAGTGGTGGTAAAAGAAACCGTTTACCGTCCTGACAGCGTGGTACGTGAATACGCGAAAGTACAGGCCACGATAATTACAATTACCCGCACTCTTCACTCAAGTGCCACGCTGCAGGTAACTGTACGAGATGAAAATGGCCGCCGTATCTGGACAGACAATTACCCTTCCACCCATACCTGGAGCACCCGGTTCAGTCATTTTACCGGTGACGAGCGGGCGCTCAGCCAGGAAGACAAGAACCAGATCAACCGGAGAAAGGATTTTCCTCCTTCTGAAAACGATATGATGAAGTGCATGGTTGATGAAATCAGTAATAATGCGATTTACAGCCTGCGGAGTTATTTTAACAGGAACAGCTAAGTGTTGTTCGGGTTACGAAAGAGGTATACCTAAAAACAGGTATACCTCTTTTTTTTTGGAAGCAATGCTGGCCTTTAGTTGTTTGTCGTTTGTTGTTTGTTGTTTGTTGTTAGTGTGATTTTGCTTAAATGTGATTAATCCCGTTTTTCAAAATGAATGAACTAAAATAACCCCCACTCTGCATTCACCATTCACCAATTCTCAGTATTTCTTCGGACATTTGCCCTTGATGAAAAAGATTAACTGGAAAAGATGGTTCTGGACTGCCCTGGTGATTTATCTCATTGGCGGGATGGCCCTGTACTTCCTGCAGGATGCGGTACTCTTTCACCCGGTTACTTTGAAACGGCAGTATTCGTATAATTTTCCGCAGCCGCACCGAGATATCAGTATCCCCCTGAACCAGGAAGACACGATCAGCCTGGTTGATTTTTCAAGTACAGACACAGTAACCCGTGGTGTGGTGCTGTATTTTCATGGAAACAAACGCAATATTTCCTGGTACGCAAAGTATATTCCGCATTTCACCCGGCATGGTTACCAGGTTCTGATGATTGATTATCCCGGTTTTGGTAAAAGCACCGGTAAACTCACGGAGAAAAAACTTTATGAGTGGTCGCTGCAGGTATACAAGCTGGCTATCAAACGTTTTGCGGCCGATAGTATCATTATTTACGGCAAGAGTATGGGAACCGGGATTGCCGCCCAACTGGCTTCCATCCGTGATTGCAAACGCCTGATCCTGGAAACACCCTATTATGATTTTCCGGCTGTAGTGAGCCGTTACCTGCCCGTTTACCCCGTGCGCTGGATGCTGCATTATGACCTCCCCACCTATCAGTATATTCAGCAGACTGAGGCCCCCATCACCCTTTTTCATGGAACCAATGACGGGGTGGTTTCTTATAGAAATGCAAAACGTTTATTGCCCTTGATGAAACCCGCTGATGAACTGGTGACGATTAAAGGAGGCAGTCATAATAACCTGTACGAATACCCGGAGTTGCTGCATAAACTGGATTCGGTGCTGTCTTTATAATTCCACCGGTACCACATTATGTGATTTGTTCTTCCTGATCTTTTCCGGTATGGTCAGCAGGATTTCCTGTTGTAATACATCAATCAGTCTTTTCTTCACCAGGTTGCGGTGAACCACGAGGCTGACTTCCCGCATCGGTGCCGGCTTTTTAAAGTGACGGATCAACTGAGTTTGAGCAGCCGGCATATCCAGGGTGGCCAGTTCGGGCAGGATGGTAATACCATCATTCATTTCCACCATGCGCCGGAGCGTCTCAATACTGCCTGCCTCATAATCAAAATGACTGTTTTCCCGGCTGATCTTTTGCAATTCACAGAGATTTACGATCTGGGAGCGAAGGCAGTGTCCTTCTTCCAGCAACCAGAGTTTATCCGGATCGATATCCTGCGGCAGGACATAGGTTTTTTTATAGGCGGAGTTTTTCCGTGATACATAAGCCATCATTTCTTCATAAAACAAAACAAATTCCTGAATACCTGCCTCCTGCAAGGGGGTCACCAGGATGCCTGTGTCAATTTTCCCATCCCGCAGGCGGCTGATGATCAGATCGGTCATCATCTCGTGCACCACCAGGCGAACCCCGGGGTATTTGCGGGTGAATGGCTGTACAAATAAGGGCAATAAATATGGGGCCAGGGTGGGAATAATGCCGATCCGTAATTCACCCACTAATTTACCTTTCTTATCCTGGATGGTTTCCAGCAATTGCAGGCGGCCCGAAAGAATAGTACGTGCCTGGAGAATGATCTCTGCTCCCGTTTCAGTGGGGACTACCGGTTGTTTGCTCCGGTCAAATATTTTCAGGTCCAGTTCCTCTTCCAGTTTCTGAATCTGCATACTCAGGGTGGGCTGTGTCACAAAGCAATGTTCCGCCGCAGTGGCAAAATGCCGCCAGGTGTCCACGGCCACGATATATTCCAATTGAACAAAAGTCATACAATAGATTTTAGCTATGAGAATATAAATTTAATCAATTTGATTTATATACGAAGCAGGAGCATATTTGCGGTGGATAGTGCGGAATGATGCAGCCAGGCAGGCCCCGGTAAGTCGGTAGTAAAGGAATATACTTCTTCGATAAGGGTTAATGGGTACCGTCCCGTGGCAGCGGGGCGGTTTTTTTATTCTTCCAGGGTCACTTTTGATTTGCCGACTTTGAGTTTATATCCGACGCCGACCTTTAACGCATAGTTGCGTTCGGTATGACTGACCGGGAAATCATAACAAACAGGATAGTCGTATTCCGCCACCGATTCTCCCAGAATTTCATAAATCGTTTTTCCAAACGGGCGGTCTGTATCATTTGTCTCGGTAAAGCCTCCATATATCAGTCCGGCCAGTTTTGCCAGTTTTCCACTCCGTTTCAACTGGTGCAGCATCCGGTCAATATTGTATAACTGCTCTCCCACATCTTCAATGAAGAGTATTTTGCCCTTAGTTTTAAGATCAGAATCAGATCCTACGAGGTGGGCCAGCAAGGCCAGGTTACCGCCTACCAGTTCACCGATGGCTTCACCCCGGCGGTTTTGCACATGCACCGGTACCTGGTATTTTATTTTCCTTCCTTCCAGTGCATTTTTCAGAGAGGCAACATACTCATTCTTATAACCATCATCATTGAAGGCCCCGGCCATGGGGGCATGCAGGGATGCGATATAATAATTGCTGAAGAGATGGGCATGTAAAACGGTAATATCGCTGTACCCCACTATCCACTTGGGCTGCCTGGCAAATTTTTTAAAATCAATCCGGTCAATTATCCGGCCGGTACCATACCCTCCCCGGGCACAGAGTACCGCTTTCACTTCATCATCATCCAGCATTTGCTGAAAATCGCGGAGCCTTTCTTCATCCGTTCCGGAAAAGTAAGTGAGCGACCCGCCGCCCACGGTATTCCCTACTTTCACATTGTAGCCCCACTCCTGCAGGATATGCACACAGGTTTTCACTTTTTCAAAAGGCATGAAGCCGGCCGGACATACCAGTCCGATCGTATCTCCTTTTTCCAGGTAAGGCGGAAGCTGAATCATACCTAAAAGTATTATTTCTTTGCTTAATTTCCTGTTATGGATGCATTGAAAAAAGCCATCTTCAGTATTTCCCCTCTGTCTCCGGCAGAAGAGCTGGCTTTTATGGCTGCCTGGAAATGCTGGGATGTTGGCAAAGACCATTTACTGCTGCGCGAAAAGAAGGTAAGTGACTATATTTATTTTATCGATCAGGGAATCGCCAGAATATACTACCATAAAAATGGCAAAGAGATCACAGAATGGATCGCGATGGACCGACAGTTCTTTTTATCAATCACCAGTTTTTTCCAGCGGAGTCCGAGCCTTCTGAGTATTCACACGCTAGAACCTGCGCGTATTTATGGAATCCATTATGCTGATCTGATGTCCCTGGCCGACCGTTACCACGAAGTGGAACGGCTGCTCCGTAAAATGGTGACCAGCTCCCTGATTCTCTCACAGATCAGAATGGAGTCCATCCAGTTTGAAACCGCTCATCAGCGGTATGAACGATTAATGAAAACCTACCCTGAAATAATCCAGCGGGTACCCCTGATGTATATCGCTTCTTTCCTGGGTGTTACGATCGAAACACTGAGCCGTATACGGTCTTCCCGTTAACATTTTGATATATATCAAATCAGGATAATGTATTGGTCCGGACCTTTATGCATTAAACGATTGATATATGAAATACTCCCTGGCTGCCTTTACAGCAATGCTTATTGCCATCTTCTCTTATTCCCAAACCCCTTCGGCTAAAACACTGGTGTCGAAAATGACACTGGAAGAAAAAGTAAACCTGACCGTGGGGATGGGAATGAATATTCCCGGCATGAATATGGGTGCTCCTGTTGTGGGACAGACCATGGATAAAGTGGCGGGAGCAGCCGGCTCCACATTTGCCTTGCCGCAATTGGGACTATCTGGTACAGTACTGGCAGATGGTCCCGCCGGATTGCGTATAGATCCTACACGAAAGGAAGACAGGCGCACGTATTATGCCACGGCCTGGCCAGTGGGCACCTTATTGGCTTCCACCTGGGATACGCAACTGGTGGAAAAAGTAGGCAAGGCCATGGGGAATGAAGTAAAAGAATATGGTGTGGATGTGTTACTGGCGCCGGCCCTGAATATCCACCGGAATTCCCTGGGCGGACGGAATTTTGAATACTATTCTGAAGACCCGCTGGTTTCCGGTAAAATGGCCGCTGCCATCGTAAATGGTGTTGAAAGCAATGGCGTTGGTACTTCGATTAAACATTTTGCAGGCAATAACCAGGAAACCAACCGGAATACGGTAAATACCATACTGAGCGAAAGAGCACTCCGGGAAATTTACCTGAAAGGTTTCCAGATCGCCGTAAAAGAATCACAACCCTGGACGGTCATGAGTTCATATAACCTGATCAATGGTAAATACACATCTGAGGATTATGACCTGCTTACCACTATCCTTCGCAAGGAATGGGGCTTCCGGGGCCTGGTCATGACCGACTGGTTTGGTGGCAAGGATGCCGTAGCACAAATGAAGGCCGGTAATGACCTCCTGATGCCGGGTACACCCCAGCAAAAGAAGGACATTCTGGATGCGGTTAAAAACGGCACACTGGATATAAAGATCCTCAATCAGAATACAGAACGGATCGTCGCTTATATCCTGGGTTCACCTGCATATAAAAATTATGCGTACAGCAATAAGCCCAATCTGAATGAGCATGCCAGCCTGGTACGTAGTGCAGCCGCTGAAGGCATGATCCTGCTGAAAAATAACGGGCAGACCCTTCCCCTTGGTAATAAAAGCAAACTGGCCGCCTTTGGAAATACCTCATATAGTTTTATAGCCGGGGGCACCGGCAGCGGGGATGTCAATGAAGCTTATACGGTTTCTCTTGTACAAGGTCTGCAGAACAGCGGTTATACACTGGAAAACGAACTGCTGAAATTGTATAGTGCCTACCTGGAGGAATATAATAACAAACATCCCAAAAAGGAGTTTATAAAAGAGATCCTGGATCCCACTCCCCCCGCCCCGGAATCTGAGCTGTACAAATCGTTGCTGGCTAATGAAGCCGCAATCACAGATGTTGCCCTGATCACTATCGGACGAAATGCCGGAGAATTCAGGGACCGCAAAAAAGAAAATGATTTTTATTTATCTGCAGCGGAAACCAGCCTGATCAAAGAAGTGGCTGCGGCTTATCATGCCAGGGGGAAAAAAGTGATCGTTATCATCAATACAGGGGGTGTCATAGATATTGCTTCCTGGAGTCAGGAAGCAGATGCGATCTTACTCGCCTGGCAGGGCGGCCAGGAAGGGGGAAATGCGGTGGCGGATATTCTCAGTGGTAAAGTAAATCCTTCCGGTAAACTCGCGACTACCTTCCCTGTAAAGTATGAAGATGAAGCCTCCACCAAAAACTTTCCCGGTATTGAATTTCCTGAAAAAGCCACTACCGGTATGATGGGCATGAAAGCCATCCCTGCCGAAGTAACCTACGAAGAAGGTATTTATATTGGTTACCGTTATTTCAATACATTCAATGTGAAACCCGCATTTGAGTTTGGTTACGGTCTTAGTTATACCGGTTTTTCATATAGCGGCCTTCAACTGAGCAGTACTTCTTTCAAAGGCAAGCTGACTGCCACTATAACTATACAGAACACCGGGAAAACGGCCGGCAAGGAAGTGGTGCAACTCTATATCAGTGCCCCCGGAAAAAGCATGGATAAACCTGCGCTTGAACTGAAAGCCTTTGCCAAAACCAAATTGCTGGCTCCGGGCGAAAAGCAGACACTGCAATTTGATATCCAGGCGGCAGCTCTTGCTTCGTTTGATGCAAAACGTACCGTATGGGTGGCCGAACCAGGTGAATATGAAGTGAAAGCAGGCGCTTCCTCCCTCCGGATACTGCAAACAGCTAAGTTTACCGTATCCGGGGAGATCATCACAGAAAAATGCAATAAAGTAATGCGGCCAACGGTGGCCATTAATGAACTGAAAAAATAAGGCCCTGATATGAATCATATAAAACCCTTCCATTTGCGAAGGGTTTTATTTTTACTTTTATTGTCCATAAAACAACGCATATGAAAAAGATCCTGTTCCTCTTTGTTTTAGTCACTTGCCAGCTCCTTAGCACCGCTCAACAAAAAACAATTCCTTTATACGAAGGGGTGGCCCCGGGTACTGAAGGATGGAACTGGACCGAAGCCATCAATGACAATAACAGCTGGAATACGAAAGTGGTCTATAATGTAACACAACCCAGCCTGACTGTCTTTCAGCCCGCTGCGGGTAAAGCCAATGGCACAGCCGTGGTTATCTGTCCGGGCGGTGGGTTTTATGCCCTCTCCATCAACAGCGAAGGATATGATGTGGCGGAATGGCTGGTAAAAAAAGGGGTTACCTGTTTTGTATTAAAATACCGGCTCGCGCATACAACCGGGAATGACCCGACTGCTGAACTAGCGAAGGTGATGGGAACAAAAGAATTTGAAACAGTAACATCCAGCATCATACCCATGGCGGTTGCCGATGGCAAAGCCGCAATTACCTGGGTAAGAAAACATGCGGCTGAATATAAGCTGATCAGCAGCCGGATCGGTATCATGGGCTTTTCAGCCGGTGGCACGGTAGCTGCTTCCACGCTTTATAACTACAATGGCGAAAACAAACCTGATTTTGCCGCCCCGGTCTATCCCTTTTTCCCGAAAGAAATGCAGGGCACCATTGCCATCGATGCGCCACCGGTTTTTATTACCGCTGCCACGGATGATCAGTTAGGACTCGCCCCGCACAGCGTGGAATTGTATAATAGCTGGATGGCCGATAAAAAACCGGCCGAGTTGCATATGTACGCGAGAGGCGGACATGGATTCGGGATGCGTAAACAAAACCTGCCCTCTGATCAGTGGATTGACCGTTTTGGGGAATGGCTGGATCAGCAGGGATTATTAAAAAGACCGGCATTTAATCCGGAGTTTGCACTTTTTGAACAACAGGTTTACCCCAGCGTTGATGGAAATATATTACCCTACCGGATTTTATACCCTGAGAATTTTGACAAAACTAAAAAATATCCCCTTGTATTATTCCTGCATGGTGCCGGAGAAAGAGGAAAGGACAATGAAAAACAACTGACTCATGGTGCCCGGTTATTTCTGAAAGAGGAGAACCGGAAAAACTTTCCAGCCATTATCATCTTCCCGCAATGCCCGGAGGAATCATTCTGGGCTTATGCCAATGTAGATCGTACAGTACAACCGGCAAAGTTTGAACTGGATTATAGTGGTCCGGCCAACTGGCCATTGGTAGCTGCCAATGAACTGGTGAAGAAAACAATTGCAGAAGGCAGTGTTGATCCGGGCCGTGTTTATATCACCGGTTTATCGATGGGAGGCATGGGCACTTTTGAATCTGTTTTCCGTTATCCCAACCTTTATGCGGCAGCCTTACCGATCTGCGGAGGAGGGGATATGGAAGAGTATGATAAAAGAGTAGCCAAAACCGCTTTCTGGGTTTTCCACGGAGCAGCTGATGCGGTAGTGAATGTAAAATTGTCGCAGGAAATGGTGGAGAAGCTTAAAAAAATAAAGGCCGAAGTAAAATATAGCGAATACCCGGGGGTGAACCACAATAGCTGGGACAATGCGTTTGCGGAGCCAGAATACCTTAGCTGGATGTTCGGGCATCGGAAAAAATAAGGGAATTGCCTGCGGCAATAGTTTAGGCCACGAATGGCCACAAAGGGTCACGAAAGGATTTGCTGCGCAAATGAATGCCTGCGGCATTTGGGCCACGGATAACACGTATCAACACGGATTGCGGTTACTCTGGCCCAGAAAAGGTTGGCCACGAAAGGACACAAAAAGGCACGAAAAAAAACATTTATTTCGCAGATCACTGGTACTTCGAGCGCAGCGAGAAGTCTTAGCTTTCTCTCCCCCCAGCACGCTGTCATTCCGACGAAGGAGGAAACCTATATTACACCAATTACCTTTGGAGAGTTCCAATCACCACTCACTACTCAACACTCACTACTCCCCCTTCCTCCTCCCCTCCTCCTCCACAATCTTCTTCATGATCTCTTTGGGGATATACATTTCAGTAACCTGTTCCGGTTTAATGGCTGGATCCGGGAGGTACCAGTTATATTTTGAAAAGGTTTTTTTCAGGGTTTCGTCTTTAAAATCATAGCCCATCCGGGCAAAATTGAGATTGCGGTAGAGCCGGAGCTGCAGATCAGTCAGATGATGGATGATTGAATCGGTATATTCTTCCCAGAGCAGTTCACGGATATCCGCAAAATCATTTTTTTCCTTTGCCGCAAGCCAGAGATTCATTTCATTGTGCAGTTGAAAAAAAACCAGTGACAGGTCTTTGGCTGGTTTAAAATTGGCCTGCCTTAACTGGAGTTTGCCTTTTCGGATATAGACCATCCGCAACTCCCGTCCTTCATCTCCATAAGGATTATAATTGGCTATTGCCCCGATACGGCCAACTCCTACAAGGGTCCAGGCCGATGCAGTTTTATTAAAGCCGGCCGGGACGGCAAAATAGCTGTTATCACCCAAATGGAGATTAAGTTCAAAATCACCGATCGCACCACCGGCCCAGGAAGTACCGGTACTGAGCCGGTAATAAAATTCGGCACTGGCTTCCACAGAAGCTCCGCCGCGGTAAAGATAACTATGCCGAATAACCGTAATTCCTTTGGCAAAACGGATCGTAAAATAGTAGACAAAATCAAACCCATTGGCCAACCGCTCCGTTACCTTAAAGCCCGACTCTTCCATTTTGGCGATCTTAAAGGGCAGCATCCGGTCACCGGCCATGACCATAAAATCCTTAACCTGGGGGTGACCGGCTTCCTGATCGGTTATATCGCCAGTTGCGGGTGGCGTTACAAATCCAACCGTGAGTTCCTTTTCAGGACCCGGATTAAAAAATTCGAAATAAATATCCACCTGCATCCACTCGCCCTTTCGTTCCAGGCTCAGGATTTCTTTTTTCATCTGGATGGTGGTTTCCTTCAGAGGAATCAGGGTATTGCCCAGTGCATAAAAGGATCCGTCATTGGCCATACAGGGATTAAAACCG
This sequence comes from uncultured Chitinophaga sp., assembly GCA_964650455.1. GTDB lineage: Bacteria > Bacteroidota > Bacteroidia > Chitinophagales > Chitinophagaceae > JJ008. Next base: position 23,653 of record CAZYTV010000019.1, read on the forward strand.
GCAGCAGCAAGGAGAAAAAACAGAAATTGTCTCATAAAAGGCGGTTTGTACCCCTAAGTTACCTCAATCATGGTTTTGGGCAATGCCCGCCATTCCGGTAATTTTGCAACCGATTAAAGAAAGTTGTTGAATGAGTCTACCTAAACGATACCTGATTACCTCCGCCCTGCCTTATGCCAATGGACTGAAACACGTGGGCCACCTGGCCGGGGCCTATATTCCGGCCGATATCTATGCCCGCTACCTGCGGGCACAGAAAAGAGATGTGGTCTTTGTATGCGGCAGTGATGAACATGGCACGGCCATCCCGATCCAGGCCGGCAAAGAAGGAACCACCCCCCGCGCCATTATTGACAAATACCATGAAGCCATGAAACAGGACTTTGAAGACCTGAACATGAGCTTTGATATTTACCACCGCACCAGTGAACCCATCCATCATGAAACCGCGCAGGAATTTTTTACCGACCTGCATGAAAAAGGGGAACTGGAGACCAAAGAAACCGATCAGTATTATGACGAGGAAGCCAAAGCCTTTCTCGCCGACCGCTATATAAAAGGCACCTGTCCCAATTGCGGCAGTGACCGGGCATTTGGCGACCAGTGTGAAACCTGTGGCCGTACACTGAGTCCGGATGAACTGATCAACCCGGTAAGCACCCTGAGTGGTAAGGTCCCGGTAAAAAGAAAAACGAGGCATTGGTACCTGCCATTAGGCAAACATGAGCCATTCTTACGGGAATGGATACTCGAACAACATAAGGATGACTGGCGTCCTACCGTAGTAGGTCAGTGTAAAGGCTGGATCGACGGAGGATTGCAATCCAGGGCCGTAACGCGTGACCTGGAATGGGGCATTAAGGTTCCCCTGAAAGATGCAGCAGGTAAAGTACTGTATGTCTGGTTTGATGCGCCGATCGGCTATATCAGTGCCACCAAACAGTGGGCACTGGATAACCAGAAAGACTGGAAGCCTTATTGGTATGATGCCGGTACCAAACTGGTTCATTTTATCGGCAAGGACAATATTGTATTCCATTGTATCATCTTCCCGGTGATGCTGAAACTGCATGGGAATATTTTACCGGAAAATGTACCGGCCAATGAATTCCTGAACCTGGAGGGAGATAAAATGAGTACCAGCCGTAACTGGAAACTTGATATGCGGGATTATATCAATGATTTTGTGAAAAAGGAAAACGGGGGTGCCCAGTGTGTAGATATGCTGCGTTATTACCTGACTCAGATCGCGCCGGAAACCAAGGACAGTGAGTTTATGTGGAAAGGTTTCCAGGATGCAGTAAACAGTGAGCTGGTTTCCAAGTTTGGCAATTTTGTGAACCGTACCTGGGTGCTGATGCATAAACTATGTGGCGGCAAAGTACCGCGGTTGCATGAAGAGTTGCTGGATGACAATGACCAGACCCTTTTTACGGATATCAAAGAAGCCAAAACAAAGATTGAAAATTTACTGGAAGAATATAAATTCAGGGAGGCCCTTTTTGAGCTGATTGAACTATCCCGGAAAGGTAACCAGTACATGCAGAAAAAAGAACCCTGGATCGTGGCTAAAAAACTGGCTGAACATCCGGAGGGTCAGAAAATTATCGACAATACACTGCACATCTGCCTGCAACTGACAGCCAACCTGGCGATTCTGGCCAATCCTTTCCTGCCTAATACAGCCCGGAAAATGCTCCACCTGATGAAAGTGGTGGAAAAAATGCTGGACTGGGAAAATGCAGGTAAAACAAACCTGCTAAGTGTAGGCTATACGCTGCGTGAACCACAGTTATTGTTCAGGCAGATCGAAGATGAAGAAATCAGTGCACAGATTGATAAATTAAAAAGCGGGCTAAAAAAAATGGAAGAACCTAAAAAAGAAGAAGTGAAACAGGACATTCCGGCCAAAGCCGTAATCCAGTTTGATGACTTTGCGAAAATTGAATTGAAAGTGGGCACCATCCTCACTGCAGCTAAAGTAGAGAAAGCAGACAAACTGCTTCAATTATCCGTAGACCTGGGCAGTGAAGTCCGGACCATTGTGAGTGGCATTGCCCTGCATTACCAGCCGGAGGAAATTGTGGGCCGCCAGGTCACCGTGGTCACCAACCTTGCTCCCCGGAAGATGAGGGGTATTGAAAGCAATGGCATGATCCTGATGGCAGAAGATAAAGCAGGTAAACTGCATTTTATACAACCTCCTGGTCCAATAGATCCGGGTTCTTCTGTCAGTTAATCGTTAAATTCCTGTAAGCCCCCGTTTAAACGGGGGTTTTCCATTTGAGCGGGCGTTAATTCTGTAATTTTATACAAACCTGGTCCCGCGATCTGACAATGAAAAGCAGCAAAAAAAAATTACTGAAGCTTACCGGAATCATTACCGGCATCCTCCTGGTATTGCTGTTTGCCTTTCACACCTGGATCAATTACAATGCGCGGCATATTGTGGAAAATCTTGTTGAATCGAGATCCAAGGGCCGGCTTAAAATGAAACTGGAAAAATTCAGGTTCAGCTGGTTCAGCCGCAAAGTGGAATTAACCAATGCTGTCATCTATACAGCGGACTCGATCAATGCCACAACCGCTTACCGTTTTCACGTTCAGCATGTCAAATTATCTGTCCAGCAAATCTGGCCGATCCTCTTTGAAAAAAAATTGCTGATCGATTCACTCAATCTTGAGCAGCCTGGTATTGTAGTTACCCGGCTGAAACGTTTACCAGCCGATAGTGCTCATAAAAAAGAGGTGTCGATCCCTGAAGAGCTTGGAAAAATCTATTCCTCCATCCAGGAGGCCCTGCAGGCATTAAAAGTAAACCGCTTCCAGATCGATGGTGCCCGGTTTACTTTAATCAATAAAATCCGGCCGGATCAGTTACCACTGACCATCAGCAATATTCACTTTCATATTGATAACCTCGCGGTGGACACGAGTACTTTAAAAGGTCACGAAAAGTTATTCTTCAGCGACAATGTTGTACTTAATACATGGAATCAGGATATTGTATTTCCGGACGGGAGACACCGTCTGGCATTCAGTCATTTCAAAATTAACCTGAAACAACGGCTGGTGGAATTTGACAGTTGTACAATGGTAACAGAACAGAAAGACAATGCCCGTTCCCGTTTACGGGTGTTCTTCGACACATTGCGTTTGGCGAATATCGATTTCGACACCTTATACCGGTCCGAAGTCATCAAAGCGGATACGGTTTATTGCCTTAATCCCCGCTTTGACCTGGAAGTGGAAAATAGCAAACGAAAACCGGGGGATAAGCGAACGGCCCCAAAACTGGAAGAGATCGTACAACAACTGACAGGAGATTTGCTGGTAGACTATGTGATTGTCAACAACGCCGATTTTCATATCAAAACCAATATCGACCAGCGGCCTGCAACGTTTGATTTCACCCAAAATAATTTTGAATTACAGGGGTTAAAAATTTCCCAGCATGCCCCCCGGCCACTGACTGTTAAAAGTGTGGCCCTGGCCATCCGCAATTATGAGAATTTTATCCGCGACAGCACCTATAAACTTAAGTTCGACAGTATTGTCATCCGGGAGGACCGGGTGTATCTTGACCGGTTTGAATTCCAGAAACAGTCCGGCGGAAAACTGATCAACCGTTTCAGTGTCCCGCGCTTTGAACTGACTGGCTTATCCTGGGATGACCTAGTTTTTCACCAGCAGCTCAAAGCCAGGGAAGCTACTTTGTATCATCCCGCGATCCTTTATAATACGGCAACTGCTGCTCCTGCTTCCGGCAAGGGAAAGAAGAGTATTTTTTCCACACTGGCCGATATCGGGCAATTGATTCAGCTGGAGAAAATGAATATTATCTCCGGACGTATTGATATCGCTTTAAAAAACAGTAATGCGGTGCAACTCGAAGAGGCGTCCATGACGATACGGACCAAAACCCTTTTTCTGGCGAAAAAAGCCAGGGCCATTGAACATGCCGTGGATTATCTTGAATTTTCATCCGGGCGCATAAAAGCCGGCCAACTTGAAATACAACTGGATGAAGTGAGGTATACCGGCAATAAGAACGGGTTCCTGCTGGCAAAAAAAGTACAGGTAAAGGACAGGGAAAGCCGTTTGGACATTACGGCGGAAAATGCGGCCGTGGATGATATACTTACAGATGAGGAAACCGGTGATATTTCGGCTACAGGTATACGATGGGACAAAGCAGATGTAAAATTAAACCTGCCTGGTAAAGGAGCGCCAGGTGGAAAGAAACCCACGATTGAGTTGAAAGATCTCTCCGGGGCCAATACCAGGCTGTCCATCAGTACCGGCACAAAAACCATCCGTTCGTTTATCAACCAGTTAAAACTGGATGAGTTTATAACCAAACAAGGTAAACCGGTGCAGTTAAAAAATCCGGTTATCAGTGGGGAGTTTTTTGAACTGAAAGACCCTGTTAGTTCTCTATCTGTAAAAAAATTCAATGCTGCGGATAAGCGCCTTTCTGTATTGAATGATATAGTTTATGAAAAAAACCTCCAGCAAAATAAGACAGCTTTGCGTATTCCTGTTGTAACCATTGTTCCGGATATCAATGAAATGCTGAATGGCCGGTATATTATTGAAGAGCTCATTCTGGATAAGCCCGTGCTCACTGCTTTTCTGAGTGATGAGGGTAATAAGGCCTTCCTCCCACCCTCCCGTATTGGCCGGCTGCTGATCAGGCAACCGGAGATACGATTTAATCTTTCTGGCAGAGCGGGCAGTATCAATATCGCCTGGAACGGTGCTATAGAAAATGATAATAAGATGGATATCCGGCAACTGGAAGTCAGGAATACGGATAACCCCGAACTCCGCATCCGTTCACTCGAACTCAATCTGGATCATTTCCGGTATCGCAGTCCGAAAGGCAAAAACTATGACGCCGGGGAAGGTGAAATTGAAGCCGTCATCAATAACCTGGTGTATCATCCGGCAGGTGATGAGCCGGCAGACTGGTCGGCCTCGGTGAGCCTGCTCAATGCCCGTCACTTTATTGTTGACAGTATCGGAAAGAAAAATGGAATACTGAGGATAGACGGAGCGGGCATCCGTGAACTGGATATTAATTCCGATATTCTGACTGACCCTTACCGGTTGGCCGGTGCGAATACACGTTTCAGGCTGGAGCGTTTTACCGGTCAATACCGGGATGAGATTAAACAATTCACCTGGAAGAACGCCGGTTATAGTCAGCTCAATCAGATGGTTTCGCTGGATACATTCGTTTATCGTCAAAACCTGGAGCTGGATTCATTTATAGCCCGGCAAAAATTCCAGAAAGATTATATCGCTGTGGGATCCGGCCCGATGCTTATTGGTCCGGTTGACCGCCAGCAGTTTATCCGGGACAGTGTATTTCAGATCGGGAAAATAAAAATCGAACGGGCCTGGTTTACGGATTACAAGGATAAGCGATTACCCTTTGCCGCCGGAACAATCCGTCTTTTACCGGTGAACCTGGTACGCCATATCCCATTTAAAATAGCAGCGGATACGATTCAGATCAATCCGGGCTCGGCAGACTATACTGAATTCAGTAATAAAACAAATGCTGCAGGAACGGTGCCGGTCAGACGGCTGGACATTACCATGCTCAATGTGAAGAACCATGATATTTATGCGGATGACAGTTTATTGATCCGTCTTACGGGATATGTGATGGATTCAGTTTGGGTGCAGTTACGGGTTAAGCAATCCTATACCGATTCCCTGGGTGGTTTTAAAATGACCCTGCGGGCAAAAGCCGGCGATATGACTGTGCTTAACCCGGTATTAATTCCGCTGGCTTCGGCTAAAATTTTATCTGGTGAGGTGGATACCCTTCACCTCCGGGCTGTGGGCCGGGAGTACCTGACGATTGGTGAAATGCAGATGTATTATAAAAATCTGAAATTCCGCTATCTAAAAAACGGGAAGGATGAAAAGCAACAGTTTTTTAGCCGCCTGTTGAATTATATCGCCAATAACTTTATTATCCGGAAAAACAACCATTCCAGAACCGGTCATGTATTCGCATTGCGGGTACGGGACCGGTCGGCCATCAACTACCTGCTGCGTATTGCTTTCAGTGGCATGAGCAGCAGTGCCGGCGTGACGAAAAATAAAAAATTGTACCGCCGCTACCGGCTTGAACTGGAGAAAAAAGGCCTGCCACCCCCGGGCTTTGAATAAGCTATAAAGCCAGTTTTTCCGGTTCCCAAAAAATCTTATCTTCGATTTCAAATTAGTTGCATAACTAACTAATTTTATTTTCCCTTTTCTTAAAACTGAATCTATGAAGCGTGCCATTAAAAAAATTGCTGTCCTGGGTAGTGGTGTGATGGGCTCCCGTATTGCCTGCCATTTTGCAGGGATTGGTGTACAGGTATTATTATTGGATATCGTGCCTAAGGATGTAGCCCCTGATGCGAAACCGGCTGAGCGGAATAAAATCGTGAATGAGGCGCTTACCGCTGCTATAAAAAGCAACCCCTCCCCTGTGTACCATAAGGATGTGGTGAAGAAAATCAGCACCGGCAATTTCGAAGATAATATGAAGGATATCGCCGGTTGTGACTGGATCATTGAAGTGGTGGTGGAGCGGCTGGATATCAAACAAAAAGTATTTGAACAGGTGGAACAATACCGTAAACCCGGTACCCTGATCACTTCCAATACCTCCGGTATTCCCATTCACATGATGGCAGAAGGACGCAGTGATGATTTTAAAAAACATTTCTGCGGCACTCACTTTTTCAACCCGCCGCGATACCTGCGTTTACTTGAAATTATTCCCACTCCCTATACCGATCCGGCCATTGTGGATTTCCTGATGAACTATGGTGATCTCTACCTGGGTAAGACCACCGTTTTATGTAAAGACACCCCTGCTTTCATTGCCAATCGTATTGGCGTATTTGGCATGATGGCCATCATGAATGTGAAAGAAAAACTTAAACTGAGCATTGACGAGATCGATGCCCTGACCGGACCCGTGATCGGACGTCCCAAATCAGCCACGTTCCGCACTGCGGATGTGGTGGGTATCGACACGTTGGTGAAAGTAGCCAAAGGAGTGGCCGATAATTGTCCGGCAGATGAAGCTATTGATCAGTTTGCCATTCCGGCCTGGCTGGAAAAAATGGTCAGCAATAACTGGCTGGGTGATAAAACCGGGCAGGGAGCCCGGGCGGTGGAACGGGGCGGATTTCCGGTTGGAAACCAAATACTGAGACCCTTCTGGCGGGCTGTCATGGCCCGCCCTTTTTCA
>CAZYTV010000020.1:0-30266 GCA_964650455.1 uncultured Chitinophaga sp.
GATTACCTGCCCTCTTCCTGGAGTACTTATTATACGCCCACTATCTGGGAGGTCGGATTCTATATGGGTACTTTCGGACTGTTCTTTACCTGTTACTTCCTGTTCTCTAAATTCTTCCCGGTTATCGCACTCGCTGAGATCAAGCATATCCTGAAGAAAAACGGACGGAGTTTCAAGAATCATATGGAAGAACTGGAAGGAGAGAGCACTGATGAGTTTGGCGGCAAACATGGTCACGATCACGGAGCTTAGAAAAGGTACGAGTTACGAGCAATGAGTTTCGAGCTCGTGACCCATTTATAATAATTGTTTCTGAGTTAAGGGCTCGCCGCTCGAAACTCGTAGCTAAAAGCTAAAAAAAATGGCTGTAAAAAAATTTGTAGTCGGCAATTTTGATGACGAAGCGGTACTTTTTCCCGCAGTGAAAAAAGTACGCCGCGCAGGATACAAGATTCATGATGTATTCACCCCCTTTCCGATCCACGGACTGGATAAGGCCATGGGATTAAGAGATACCAGTCTGCATACTGCCGGCTTTATCTATGGTATCACCGGTACGGCTACTGCAGTGGGTTTTATTACCTGGGCGCTGACCGTTGACTGGCAGATCAATTTTGGCGGTAAGCCATTCTTCTCCCTGCCGGCCTGGATACCTGTAACCTTTGAGCTGACCGTACTGTTTGCAGCGGTGGGTATGGTGCTGACATTCTGCTACCTCTGCCAACTGGCTCCTTTTGTAAAAAAGGATCATTTCAATCCCCGGTCCACCGACGATACATTTGTCATGGCCCTGGAATGCACCGATAAAACCAGCGAAGCGGAAGCGATGAGTTTCCTCGAAACAGTAGGTGCCAGAGAAGTTAAAATAGAATACAAGGAAACAGAATGGTGGATCGGACGCTACGACAAGGACAAAAAACTGTTTCACAAGGAGAACTAAGCATCATTCATCGTAATAACAAGAGATAATGAAGAAAATACTGTTTGTTACCGGTAGTTTAGCCCTGATGGTGGCCATGATCAGTTGTGGCGGTCCGAGAAGGGAAGAAGGCCGTGCCTATATGCCGGATATGTCATACAGCCGGGCTTATGAAACCTATGCTTCGACTGAAGCACTGGACAAAGCAGGCGTGCATTATACAGCCAAACCGGTGGACGGCACCATCGCCCGCGGTGAAATGGCGGCATATCCCTATCAAAACGACTCAGTCGGCTACGCGAAATCTGCCGAAGTGAAGAATCCCCTGGATTCCGCTTCCCGTGATTCAAAAGAAGCTGAGCGCCTGTACCTGATCAACTGTGGTATCTGCCATGGTACCAAACTGGATGGTAATGGGCCATTGTATACCAGTGGTGTATTTCCTGCCGCCCCCCGTAACCTGGTTGGTGATCCCCTGATGCTGGCCATGGTTGAAGGAACGATGTTCCACTCCCTGACTTACGGCAAGAACACGATGGGCAGCTATGCATCACAGCTCAGCACCAAACAGCGCTGGATGATCACGGCCTATGTGAAAGAACAACAGGCGAAGAAAACAGGATCAGCTGCTCCGGCCGCTGCTGCACCGGCTGTTAAAGACAGTGCTGCTGCCGCTCCGATGAAATAAAAAACCGAATTGAAGAAACATTAAATAATAACTGATGTCTATCCGGGAAAATTTTGAAGTGCCAAAACGATATAATACGATTGCCTTTGTATTAATGGCAATTGGTATACTGGCGATTATTGGATTATGGGTGACCAGCGGATCCAAAAGTGATCCCCGTGAGTCTGCCAGGTTCTGGGCCTCCCTGCTGCAAAACAGTGTGTTCTTTTTGCTGGTGGTAAATGCCTCCATGTTCTTTATCTGCGCTACCACCCTGGCCTGGGGCGGCTGGCAAATGGCTTTTCGCCGGGTACCTGAAGCTATTTCTGCCGTGGTACCGGTTATTGGTGTTATCGCCGGTGCGATCTTACTTGCTATCGCTTTTGGCGGCAATCATACCATCTACCACTGGACAGATACGCATCATGTGGCTGAAGATTCCATCCTGACTCATAAAAAAGGATTCTTAAATACCACCTTTTTTGCCGTGGCCACTGTGCTGACGATTGTACTCTGGTCTGTACTGGGCTGGAAAATGCGTCAGCTTTCCCGCAGCCTGGACAATAACCCCATCACTACAGTTGAAGGCAGAAAAAAATATATCTGGAACAATACGGTTTGGGCGGCCCTCTTCATCGTTGTGTTTTCCCTGACCGTCATGTCTTCTATTCCCTGGCTCTGGCTGATGAGCATTGACGCTCACTGGTACAGCACGATGTATAGCTGGTACACGTTTGCCAGTACGTTTGTATCCGGAATGGCCCTGATTGCCCTTTTCGTGGTATTCCTGAAAAACAATGGCTACCTGGAATATACCAATAATGAGCACCTCCATGATATCGGAAAATTCATGTTTGCCTTCTCCGTTTTCTGGACCTACCTCTGGTTCTCCCAGTTCATGCTGATCTGGTACGCCAACATCCCTGAGGAAACCGTTTATTTCCAGCCCAGGGCCCACGGTGTATATAAAGGAATATTTTGGCTCATGTTTATAATCAATTTTATCGCTCCGTTGTTAATATTAATGACACGGGATGCCAAAAGAAACTACGGAACTATTACATTTATGGCGATCATGATCATTTTTGGTCACTGGCTGGACTTTTACCAGATGGTATTCCCCAGTGTGATGAAGGATGCATCAGGCGCTACCATTGTTCCCAATATCCTGTATGATATGGGTGTGGCGCTTGGGTTTGTGGGTCTGATCATGTTTGTAACCGGAAGGGCGCTCAGCAAAGCCCCCCTCCTGGCCAAGAACCACCCGTTTGTAAAAGAGAGTCTGATCCACCATACCTGATAAGGTAAAGAGGGATCAGTCGTTGTTGTCAGATATAAGAATAAAAACCACCTCATTTTAAGTTATGCAGACATTTTTCATTGTCGCAATTTTAGCCCTTGGCTTTGTCATCACTTTCCAGATTGCCAAAGCGAGTGAGTATGTAGCTGTTCTACGGGGATATGAGCGTTCCCGAAAACAGTCCAATAAGATCAACGGCTTCCTGCTGCTGGCCTTCCTGGTTATTGGCCTGATCGGCGTGTATTACTGTAACGAAAGCCTGAAAGGTAAAATCCTGGGTGAACCCGCTTCTGATCATGGCGTACTGGTGGACCGTATGCTGTATGTGACAATTGCTATCACCTTTATTGTATTTGTCATCACACAGGTAGCCCTTTTCTGGTTCTCTTATAAATACCAGGAAAAGGAAAATCAAAAGGCCTTTTATTTCCCCCATAATAATAAATTAGAGTTGATCTGGACCGTAATACCAGCCATTGTACTTACCGTTCTCGTAGGTTTTGGTATTTTCTATTGGTTCAAAATCACCGGAGCCGCCCCCAAGAATGCCATGCAGGTGGAAATTGTAGGTAAACAGTTTGGATGGGAGATGCGCTACCCCGGAAAGGATGGAATACTCGGTAAAAAGTACTTCAAAAATGTAAATCCGGCCGGCAATAACCCGGCGGGTCAGATCTGGGAAGATCCCGCCAACTATGACGATGTATTTGTGGAACAGGAAATGCACCTGGTGGTCAACAAGCCTGTACAACTGGTCATTGGTGCCAAAGATGTAATCCATGATGTGGGGTTGGCTCATTTCCGGATGAAAATGGACGCAGTGCCCGGCACCCCCACCACGATGTGGTTTACACCGACTATCACTACGGCAGATATGCGTAAGAAAACCGGTAACCCGGATTTCGTTTATGAAATTTCCTGCGATCAGATGTGTGGTAAAGGTCACTGGAGTATGAGAGGGGTTATTGTGGTGGAAACCCAGGAAGAATATGATGCCTGGATGGCCGGCAAAAAGCCCCAGTACTTAGTGGCCAACCCTGACAAAGATCCTTCTGTAAAAAAAGACACCCTGAGTGCCGCCACTCCTGTAACCGGAGCAATTATCCGTTAATTATTGAAACAAGCATCAACGTTGCTTAAATAAATGAGATTATGAGCGAAGCATTAAATGTACATTCCGGAGCAGCCGTACACGCTGTACATCATGATGATCACGGACATGGTCACCATGAACAGTCCTTCATCTCGAAGTATATCTTCAGTATGGACCACAAAACCATCGGTAAGCAGTTCCTGATTACCGGTATTATCTGGGCCGTTATCGGGGGGCTTTTCTCGGTGTTGTTCCGTTTACAACTCGGATATCCTGACCAGTCTTTTCCTATCCTGGAAACTTTCTTCGGACATTGGGCAAAAGGCGGACAGATCCAGCCTGAATTCTATTACGGACTGGTAACCATCCATGGTACTGTACTGGTGTTCTTCGTACTGACTGCCGGTCTGAGCGGCACTTTTGCCAATCTGCTCATTCCCCTGCAGATCGGTGCCCGTGATATGGCTTCGCCCTTTATGAATATGCTGTCCTACTGGTTTTTCTTCATGGCCAGTGTAGTTATGTTATCTTCTATTTTTGTTCATACCGGTCCTGCTTCCGGGGGGTGGACCATGTATCCACCGCTGAGCGCCCTGCGCCAGGCGGGTGATGGTCAGAAAATCGGTACCGACCTCTGGCTGATCGCGATGGCTCTTTTCATTATCTCTTCACTGCTCGGCGGTCTGAACTATATTTCAACGATCCTGAACATGCGTACCAAAGGAATGAGCATGACCCGTATGCCCTTGCCAATCTGGGCGATGTTCTTCACTGCGGTTCTGGGTGTACTTTCTTTCCCGGTATTATTATCCGGTGCGATCCTGCTTTTATTCGACCGTAACCTGGGTACCAGCTTCTACCTGAGCGATACTGTCGTGAATGGGGAGATACTGCCAAATGAAGGAGGTAGTGCGATCCTCTACCAGCCCTTGTTCTGGTTCCTTGGTCACCCTGAAGTATACATTATCCTCCTGCCCGCGATGGGCATGGTGTCGGAGATATTATCTGTGAGCTCCCGTAAACCGATCTTCGGTTATATGGCCATGCTCGGTTCCATGTTTGCTATCGCGATCCTCGCCTTCCTGGTTTGGGCGCACCACATGTTTGTCACGGGACTAAACCCCTTCCTGGGATCGGTCTTTGTGCTATTGACACTACTGATTGCCGTACCTTCTGCGATCAAGGTATTTAACTGGCTTACCACCTTATGGCGGGGTAATATCCGCTTTACCCCGGCTGCTTTATTCGCGATCGGTTTTGTAAGCTTGTTTATCTCTGGGGGTCTGACCGGTATCTTCCTGGGCAACTCCACTATCGATATTCACCTGCATGACACCATGTTTGTGGTGGCTCACTTCCATATTGTAATGGGTGTGGCTTCCTTCTTTGGTATGTTTGCCGGTGTGTACCACTGGTTCCCCAAAATGTTTGGCCGCTACCTGAATAATACGCTGGGTTATCTGCATTTCTGGGTAACGATGATCGGCGCCTACCTGATCTTCTGGCCCATGCACTACCAGGGTCTGGCCGGTGTTCCCCGCCGCTATCTTGATAAGAAAGGCTGGGTTTCCTTTAACCAGTTTGGCGATCTTGATAAAATGATTACCGTTGTTTCGATCATTGTTTTCGCCGTACAACTGATGTTTGTATTCAACTTCTTCTACTCCATTTTCAAAGGAAGAAAAGTAACCACGCAGAACCCCTGGGGTGCGAATACACTGGAATGGACCACACCGATCAACCCCGGACACGGTAACTGGGAAGGAGAGATTCCTGAAGTACACCGCTGGCCGTATGACTATGCGAAAGATGGAAGGGAGTTTATTCCTCAGACAGAGCCGGTGGGTGCGAATGAATCAAAACATTAAGTACGAAGTTAGAAGTACGAGGTTAGAAGTACGGAAAGCCCGAAGGGCTGACATGATTATAGAAAGTAAGTGTTAAGTGAGATCAGAACCCCGAAGGGGTGACATTATAAAAGATGTCAGAGGTGAATCAGGATTTGTTGTTTGAATATAAGTGAAGGCATGAAAAAGATTAAGGACTATCTGATGCTGATGAAGCCTTCACTGAGTATCATGGTGGTATTCAGCAGTGTGATCAGTTACCTGCTGGCACCCAAAGTGGTCGAGTACAACTGGACCATGATACTATTGCTCTTTGCAGGCGGAATGCTGGTAACAGGCAGCGCCAACGCGATCAACCAGGTAGTGGAAAAAGATACCGATGCGCAGATGAAGCGTACATCCACCCGGCCTATTGCATCCGGCAGGGTGTCGGTGGCAGAAGGATGGGCCTTTGCCATCATCACCGGTATTATCGGTGTAATGATGCTCGGCTACTACTTTAACTGGTTATCGGCGGGACTTGCGGCCTTCAGTTTATTTCTCTATGCTTTTATCTATACTCCATTGAAGAAAGTCAATTCAATCGCTGTATTGATGGGAGCTGTACCGGGTGCCCTGCCTTGTTTAATTGGCTGGGCGGCGGGAGACGATCAACTGTCCACCGGCGGATGGATCCTTTTTGCTTTCCAGTTTTTCTGGCAATTCCCCCATTTCTGGGCCATTGCCTGGGTAGCACACAAGGATTATTCGGCGGTTGGGTTTAAGCTCTTACCGGCCAATGAGGGACCGACAAAGTTTACCGCGATTCAGACAATCGCCTATTCTTTGCTCCTGGTACCCGTAACATTGCTGCCGTATTTCACCGGGATGTGCAGTTATGATACCATGGCGGGTATGATCAGTATCGGCATGATCATCGTGGCCAACCTGTTTATGATCGGCCGTTGTGTGGTACTTTACCGGACCATGGAAGTAAGCGCTGCCCGGAGAGTGATGTTTGGAAGTTATATGTACCTGCCGGTGGTGATGTTTGCGCTATTACTTAGTAAAATTTAGAATATTAAAAGCGAGATGGATATAGTGAGTACACCAGAAAAACAAAAAATGCACCCCCATAAGTTCACCTTGTGGGTGGCGATTGGCAGCCTGATCATGATGTTTGCCGGTCTGACCAGTGCCTTTATTGTAAAAAGTAACCAGGATAAATGGATTCCGGTTGCGCTCCCGATGGTCTTCTGGATTTCTACCGGAATGATCCTGCTGAGCAGCCTGACCATGCAGCTATCCTTAAGATCTTTTAAAGACCGTGAAATGAACAAGTACCGTTTCCTGATCGGGGTGACGGTCGTACTGGGCGCTGCATTTATAATATGCCAGTGGCTCGGTTTCCAGCAACTCTGGGATCAGAAAGTAACCTTTAAAGGTTCCGGTGGCGGGCAGTTCCTGTACGTGATCTTCGGTTTACATGCACTGCATGTGATCGGCGGTCTGATCGTTCTCCTGGTAATGTTCATCAAGGGCTTTTTTGGGAAAACAAAGAATTACAGTGCTGTCCCGGTGGAAGTGGCCGCAACCTACTGGCATTTTGTAGATGCCTTGTGGATTTACCTGCTGGTCTTTTTCCTGGTACTCGGTAAGAACTAATCGACATAACGAAACAAGTAAAACCTGACAACTGACATGGCGACAACAGCAACAGTACATCAGACCAAGTGGTGGAGTGGTGGTAAGAGCCCCTTCAACCTGGAGTATGGCAAGCTGATGATGTGGTATTTTTTGATGAGTGATGCCTTTACTTTCGGTGCCTTCCTCATCTCCTACGGGTCAATCCGTTTCAGCCAGAACTTCTGGCCGGATCCCAACGTGGTATTTAATGCATTCCCGGGGGCCGGTCATGCCAATCTTCCGCTTGCTTTCGTGAGTGTGATGACCTTTATCCTGATCATCAGTTCTGTTACTATGGTACTGGCCGTTCATGCCGGTCACAAAGGTGACAAAGCCGGTGTGATGAAGTGGCTGGCCTGGACAATCGTCGGAGGACTTGCGTTCCTTGGCTGCCAGGCCTGGGAGTGGCATCACCTGATTACCGGTGAGCATGCCGTACTGATCGATGGCAAACTGGATATTGTCGGACAAACCATGCGTGTAAACCCCTGGGGAAGCCTGGCAGATCATGATGCAGTTGCAGCAGCCCTGACAAAAACACCGCACGAAACACTGATCAATCTCGCGCATACGAGCAATCATGCCCTCGGGCACGAGCAACTCGCTGCCATGACCGATCAGCAACTCATCAGCAATATCAACCTGGACGAACTGCATGTAAGAACAAAAGGACCAGTGGCCTTCGGTGGCTATTTCTACGGTATTACCGGATTCCACGGGTTCCACGTATTCTCCGGGGTGATCATCAATATTGTGATGTTCAAAATGACACAAAACAATGTATTCCACAACAGGGGTCACTACCTGATGATCGAAAAGGCTGGTCTGTACTGGCACTTTGTAGACCTGGTTTGGGTATTTGTATTCCTTTGCTTCTACCTGATCTGATTAATATAATGATTCCCGTACAACTGCACGTGCATTGTCCGGTAAGGATTTAATAAAATTGAAATTATTCCGCTATGCAACATCCGGCTTTCGAAGAAGTAACCATCCATCATCATCATGCTGATGATGATACCTTCTACAAAAAGGTTAAGAAAACGACCATCCTGTTGTCCGTAATCACGGTGATTGAACTGGCCATCGGACTGATGATCTATAATATTCATAAAGGGGACAGCCCGAATGAATTACTGATCCTGATGTTTAAAGGGGCCGTTTGTATCCTTACACTGGCCAAAGCGTACTATATTGTATCCGTTTTCATGCACCTGGGTGATGAGATCCGGAACATGATCATGACGATCGTGGTGCCCCTGTTACTTTTTGTCTGGTTTATCGGCGCTTTTATATGGGATGGTAATTCCTATAAAAACCTCCGTAATAAATACGATAAACATTTCCAGGAGAGTACAATGCCTGCGAAACATGGTCATAAAGAAGAAGCCAAACCTGCGGCACCTGCCAGCGGTAAAGAATAA
Organism: uncultured Chitinophaga sp.; assembly: GCA_964650455.1. Lineage (GTDB taxonomy): Bacteria > Bacteroidota > Bacteroidia > Chitinophagales > Chitinophagaceae > JJ008. The sequence continues at coordinate 8,916 of CAZYTV010000020.1, forward strand.
GCGCTGAAGAGTTATTGATTTTAACCATTAAGCCGGCTGCCATGCGAACAAGGAAGCGGTTTAATGGTTTTATCTTTTAATATACTGAACGTGAATAAGAAAGCTTTAGTGGCGGTGCTGATCGCCCTGCTGATTCCCCTGGTTTCCTACTTTATTGTAAAAGGGAAAAGTGAGCGCAATATCCATATGCCACGGCACTACCTGCCCGATACCATCATCAGCCAAACGAAGAGTGGGAAAAAAGTGTCGGATACTGTCTGGCATAAAGTGGCCAATATTTCACTGACCAACCAGGACGGAATGAAAGTGAACTGGGACAGTCTCAAAGGGAAGATTGTTATCGCCGATTTCTTTTTCACAAAATGTCCGACGATCTGTCCGGGGATGACGATGAATATGAAACGGCTGGCAGAGTCTATTCATAATGGGAAAAGGGTGGGTGATAAAACCAATAAACTGGTCCATTTCATTTCCTTCAGTGTGGATCCGGAAAGGGATTCGGTAGAGCGGCTGAAATACTGGGCCAACCGTTTCCAGATCAACCCGGAGCAGTGGTGGTTACTGACCGGAGAGAAGAAAGCGATTTATGATTTTGCCCTGAATGAGATCAAATTGGGACTGATCGACGGGGATGGGGTGGATAGTAATTTTGTACACAGTGATAAATTTGTGCTGATCGACAGCAATCGTCATGTGCGGGGCTATTATGACGGGCTCGATACAGTTTCCCTGGCTCAGCTTTCCAAAGATCTGGTGATGCTGACCATGGAGAAGGACCCCAATAAAAAGAGCTTTTTCGCCGGGAAACTCGAAATCATGGCTGTTTCATTCCTGGTAGCCATTCTCGGTGTATTCCTTTTACTTTATTTCCTCAATAAGAAAAATAAGAACAATGCTTAAGGCTGCCTGGAGCAAGAATGATAAGAAAGCGAAAATCCTGATCTGGATATTCTCTTTCGTGGTATTTACCGCGGTGATGGTACTGGGCCGGGTAAAGCTGGAAGTGGATCTGGGTTTTGATGTACATGTATTTGCACAGTTCAATGCCTTCATCAATTCTTCTGTGGCGGTGATACTGGTAGCTGCCTTACTGGCTGTTAAATCCAAAAAGTATCAGTTGCACAAGGGCCTGATGATGACCGCCATGATCCTGTCCATTCTTTTCCTGGTCAGTTATATCTGCCATCATTTGTTTGCCGGCGAAACTAAGTTCGGGGCTGAAGGAATTGCCAAAACAATCTACTACCTGGTTTTATTCACCCATATTCCCCTGGCCGGACTGATTCTTCCTTTTATTTTATTCACGGCCTACCGTGCCCTGATCGGCGAATGGCCTCAACACAAAAAACTCGCCCGCATCACCTGGCCTATCTGGTTTTATGTAGCCGTAACAGGAGTGGTGGTGTACTGGATGATCAGCCCGTATTATGTATAGAGAATAGAAAATAGAAAATGGGGCTTAGAAAGTACGAAGTCAGAAGTACGAAGTACGACTGTCGTGCTTTGAAGTAACGCTTCTTAGGATGGGCTGTTGACTACTAACTACCGACTACTAACTACTAACTAGATTTTCCCTTTCCACAAATCCTCTTCCGCCCGCTCCAGCGACTGCTTCCTGAGGAGCTTTTCCTGGATGTTCTCCATATACAGGTAAATGGTGATAACGATACAATAGATCAGCATGATAATAACGATCGGGGAGAAAGTGCCGCTTAAGATGAAAACAACAGCGATACCCAGGGCAAGAACCGAACTGATGATCAGTAAAACGGAGGCGATCACTTTCTGGGATGCCAGTAATGCAAAGGAAAAAATGATAAACAGATAAAACAGGATCATCAGGTAGGTCAGCCAGCCGGGGATCATGAAAATGAAATGCTGGATCAGGGAGGCTCCTGTTATAAGTACACCGAATACACCAGACCAGGTACAGAATTCCTGCTGGCCTTTGGTAAGCGGGTTAAGCGGAGAAGACATATTCGACAGGATGAGTTTAAGCGGGGAAAATAGTAAATAAAAATTACAAAAAATACTAGCCACCCTGTCTGCCGACCGTAGCGCTCCTCCTTCACCAAAGGTTTCGGAGGTTAAGAAGCGAAGGTGGGAGTGTGGCTAAGGGAGTGTGGCGAAGGGAGGAGTGAGAAAGTGGCATATTAAACCTGCTCATCAGATACCCAACTCCTCAACAGGATCCCAGAACAACTTCTTAAACTCCACCACCTGGTCGTTCTTAACTTTAATTCCTTCTTTTTTCAATAATTCTTCCATCTTTTCCGGGGGGTCAAAATGGAATTTGCCGGTCAGTAGCCCGTTACGGTTCACCACCCGGTGAGCTGGTACTTTTGGTTTTGCCCGGTGACAACCATTCATGGCCCAGCCCACCATCCGGGCAGATGATTTAGTGCCGAGGGCAGCAGCAATGGCGCCGTAAGAGGTAACACGGCCTTTGGGAATCTGGCGGGCCACTTCATAAACCATGGAAAAGAAATTGTCATCCGTAGTTCCGGATGGTTTTATTTTTTTCAGTTGCCCGGCTGCTTTTTTTGTTGCCATGGGATGAAGTTAGGGAATGAATCCAAAAAATTCAGCAGCGAAGCATGGCTGCTTTAGATTAAATTATACTACAGGGCATAAATTGCAAATTAGTCGATCATAAAGCACCCCTACAGGGTGAGAGGAGTGTTGTCTTATGCCGGACTTCCGGGAAAATTGGGTGACTAAGTAATATGTAATGATTTTTTTATATGTGATCACAAAATACTCCTACGGGGAGGAACGAATGTTTCATGTTGGCGGTATTCGGGAAGAGTGGATTGTCAGGAACAATGCTCAGTTGGTGGCATTTTCTCTCACCCCGTAGGGTGCTTTGTCGGTAGCATCAAAGTGAAAGAAGATTCCTGCCTCACCCCGTAGGGGTGTTTTGTGAAAACCTGTTGAACATCTGGTCATCACATTCCACCTCTTCGGAAAATATCAGTAAGCCAGGGTAAGTATCATGGACGATTGGCCGGAGGATTGTTTTCTCTTTGCTCCGTCATTTCTGAACGGCGCGGTTCAGGTACATTTTCAAAATCATAAGGGCAATGCCTGCAGCCATTGCCGCAGCAATAGCCTTTTTCAAGATGGTATTGTTCGGTAAGAACGATCAAACCATCTTCGCTCCAGTAGTAATGAAGGCCCTCAGTCAGATTTTTCATCTTTGAGTAAAATTTCTTTCAGCACTCCGTCTTTTTCTTTGTTTCCCAGGTCGGTCGGTAATCCAAAGCGGAGATAATGAATCCGGTTACTACCGGCAATATCCAGTGATTCGTAATGGGTTTTGATACTTAATTCATCGGATACCTTTTCTGCTCCGTACACATTATCTGTATCCCCGAGCAGTGGGCAACCATAGAGACCGATTACCGTTTTGGTGAAGCGGTACAGGTCCGGACTATCGGTCTTCAGGTGTATACAACCATCGGGAGCGAGGAATTGTTGGTAAAGCCGGAGAAATTTCGGGTGAGTCAGTCTTTTTTTTGCTTTGGAGAACCGCAACTGAGGGTCGGGAAAAGTGATCCAGATCTCGGAGACCTCGCCCGGGGCGAAATATTCCGCGATTTTATCGATCTGGGTACGCAGAAATGCCACATTACCAAGGTTTTGCTGAATGGCTTTTTTAGCGCCGACCCATATCCGGTTACCCTTCAGATCCACCCCGATAAAATTCCGGTCGGGATGCAAAAGGCCTAATCCAACCGCATATTCCCCTTTTCCGCAGGCCAGTTCAAGTGTAAGCGGGTGTTTATTTCCAAAAAATGTTTTCCAGTTGCCAGCCATATTTTCCGGAAACTGTAATACATTTTTAAAGGTTTCCAGCTCGGCAAACCGGACTAATTTCTTTTGTCCCATAGCGGGCAAAGATAGTCGCTAGCCGGTAGTCGATAGTCGGATTTGTCAGAAGAAATTGAAAATCTTGTTGAGCCAGCAAGTCAAAAAGACAATACCATTGTCAGCGGGAAATGAAGTAGGCCCACTGTATTATACTAAAGACTAATGACTATCGACTATATTTTAACCTGGAGACCTACGCCGATGATCGATTTAAACTGAAGTCCGGGCGAAGAGTTATTTGGGCCGAAGAGGCGTACATCATCATCATAGATCATGTCCACATTCCAGCTGAAGGCAATGATCCGGGCCACTTTGGCGGAGAAGGTATTGGTCATGAAAACATCCACGTTTTGCGGATCTTTCTGGTAGTTGGAGAAAAGATCAACGCGGCTTTTATAGGAGACAAATTTGCTGAAAGTGCGTTGGTATCCAATGGTAGCGAATGCACCATTCTGGTTAATACTGTGTGTGTGTTGTTTTACCCCATATTCTCCTTTTGCTGCGAGGGTGCTGTCTGTTACAAAAACCCAGCGGGAGGTAACCGGCGATACAAAGATGGACAGTTCCTTGTTGGGCTTAAAGTCAATACCCTGGCTGACCACCAGGTATGCGGGTGAAAGGAAAGCGGAAGCAAAGGTCTTTACATTATTGGGGTAGGTGTATCCTTTCAAAAACTGTGAACGGAAATTGACCAGGGTGGCGAGGTTGAATTTTTTATTCAGGGCTAAACCGTATTTGGAGAGCAGGTCAAATCGGTCATCATTTTTACGGCTGCCCAGGCTGGTGGTATTGAGATAGCCGAAATTGATATCGAGGGTATTGTCCCAGCTATGTTTATTCTTTTTAAAAAAACCAAAAAGACGCAGACTGGTATTGACGGTAAAAGAAAAATCATCACCGCCGGAAGCCCAGTTGTTCTGGCTGCCCTGCCCGATGCTCAATGCATAAGCGCCCCCGGTTCTCCAGGTTTTTTTCCCGGTATCCGGCACATCCCTTTTTACCTGGCGGAGCGATTCCATTTGTAATTTCCGTACAATGGCATCCTGTGCATTGCTGGTACTACTGATCAGTATGAGCAATAAAAATAAAACAGACCTGTTCATCCGTGGTTCGTTTGCGTGTTGATGTGTGTGTGTTTGTCCGTTTTTCAGAGGGTATTGCAAAGATAATGCACAGCGTAAACTGACAAAGGGAAATTATAGTATAAATGAGATGTTAAAATAGCCTTCCTTCGCAAAAACTACGGAAGACAAGTCAGTAGTCAATACAAGCTTTATTAAAAGCATTGTCTTTGCCTTCAGGTACTTACAGATAGCGTAAACAATCAATAATTAATAATCAGAATCTGACCAGGATACCGATGCCAACAAGAGATTTCACCTGCAGCGCCGCGGAGCGTTGGTTTTTACCAAAGAGACGTACATCATCATCATAGATGAAGTCAAGGCTCCATGAAACAGAGAGCACTTTGCCCAGTTTGGCATTCAGGATATTCGACATAAAGATGTCGATATTCTTGGGGTTGTGGCGGTAGTTGGAAAAGAGGTCAAGACGTCCTTTGTAGGTTACCTGTTTATTGAACTCTTTCATGTAGTTCACGGTGGCAAAGGCACCAAATTCAAGGTTGGATTTTTTGCCAGGTGTTACTCCATAAAGTCCTTTATTGGCAAGGGCCGTATCCCTTACAATCACCCAACGGGCTGTAACCGGAGAAACGAAGATGGAGAGGTTCTTTTTCGGTTTAAAGTCCAGACCCAGACTGGTCAGCAGGTAACCCGGAGCCATAAACGCGGAAGAAAAAGTTTTTACATTATTCGGATAAGTATAACCTTTAAAGAGCTGGGAACGCAGGTTGGCCAGTACGGTCAGGTTTAGTTTCGGATTCAGTGCCTGGCCATATTTGGAGAGAAAATCAAATCGGTCATCGTTTTTGCGGCCACCCAGGCTGGTGGTATTGACATAGCCGATATTGAAATCAAAGGTATTGTCCCAACTGTGTTTGTCCTTTTTGTAAAAAGCATAGAGACTCAGCATGGAGTTCACCGAGAGGGAGAAATCATCACCACCCGCGGCCCAGTTGCTCAGCGAGCCCTGGGATACATTGATGCCATAAATCCCGCCTTTTCTCCAGATTTTCTTGCTGGTATCCGGATCTTTCTTAATGCTCCGTTCCGTTTCAGACCGAAGTGTTTTTAAAGTGGCGTCTTGTGCGTTGGCAAACAAAGGAAGCATCCCGATAGCAAGGGGGATAAGAATAAGGCGGGCTATTTGACTCATATAAGGACTAAATGGTTAAGGGTGCAAAGGTAATATCAGGCTTTTAAAACTTCGTATTTATTGTTAGAGTATTTAGCTTTTAATCTTCTACTAAACTAAAAAGGAATTGAATTAATTCCATACTGCAATCATTTAATTTACAACACAATAATTAAAATTTTCTATAAATGGAAAACCACTCTTCTTTTCAAGAAATTATAAGTGAATGAAATCATACGTTACTCGACCATTATTTAAATTCTGATAAAATAAAAGAAATTTTTTTGGAACTTTTTGCATAATAATCTTTATAAACAGATACAAGTATACTTATAGGCGTACTATCGTCAATGCTGTAATATATAGTAAGCCCAACCATATCTTTTTCGTCAGTTGATATAAGTATATATGAGAAATACTCGCTTTCTCCGTAATCAAGGTTATAAGATACTTTTTTAATATAAAATGATTTACCAAAGTATAAGTCTGGAATATCTATTGTAAAGTCGGGTTTCCCTAAATCAATGTTTTCGATTTTGATAAAAGCAGTTTTGTATTCTTCTTTACTATATGTACTAGTACCGCCTATTGACTTTTTTATTTTTGCTGTTTCAAAATAGACATTCTGAGTATCCCAAGAAGGTCCAATTATCTTTTGACTTGCAGCTTTAAAAAATGTTGTAGTAAAAAGTAAAAACAGAAAATATTTCATTTACTAATTTATTAAAAATATGCAGCAATTGAAATAAATGTCAACTGTTTGCTCTAAAATGGTAAATCTTTCGAGGAGTCTTTTCAAGTTTCAATTCCGTCCTTAAGTCCTGCCTAAGTTCTTCCAAAAGTTCAGAGAGATTCGCTTTCTTGTCCTTTACCAATTCACTTACAAAATTTTGTGCCAATTCGATTTGTTTCGTTGTGCCCAAAAGCTGAATATCCGCAATTGGATTCTCTAATATTTCAGACGGGTCATAATTATTTCTATTAACACTATATTCTAGTTTCCTCCAAGCCTCAATTAGATAGTTAATTCTTAATTCTTTTTGCTTATTCTCAATATCTCGTTTCCTTGCAAATAGATGTAAGGTGAACCATCCAAAAACAGTTACGACGGAGGTCACTAATAATGGTAATAAAAGTTGCCAGTTCATAATTTATTATATGTGCATTTGAAGCTATTATTGCTTAGATTTTCTTTTGTTCGATTAGAATAACTGATGTTGCAAGAGTCATTATCTGAGCCAGTTTTTCACCAAAATCCCTCACATATTCAATATCGTGAGGATTTTTTTGATGTAATATCATTGAATGAAATTTTCGGAGTTGGTCAATAAGTTGAATGCTTCTTTCCTCTTTCGTATCTATTAGAAATAGTGTAAGTGAAGTAGTAGCAGCCAATAACTCATAGCATTTGTCAACATAAAATTCAAAAGCTTTATCTGGAGTAAATTCTCTATTAAGAGAAGTGGCTAATGCAAAAAAACTGGCAAACTCTTTTCTGAAATCATCGAGCCACTTGGCTCTTCTGTTTTTGTTTATCTGGACGGATATAAGTCTGTATCCACCAATAACAGTAATAAGCGTTCCGATGAGAGGAAGGAAATCCTTAAATGTGAGAGTCCCCATGTTGAGATTAGTTTGGCTAGCCCAAAATAAGGACGGTCAGCCTTTTTTATCAAACCCCATGTTTTGCTGACATGGGTTCATTGAATCAAAGCTGACCGCCCAACAATATTTTTGCAGTCCCCCACATAACATTAATGTGTTGTCCTGCCGATTTGTTTGGTTGGCGGCCGTCTCAGCCTACCAACGAAACCCTTGTTTGAACGTCTTCACCCAAGGAGATTTACTAGTATTATCTTTTACTAAATTAAGCTATTTTTATACGCCCCAAAATTTTTAGCATATTCATTTTTCCACATATGTGCATATCTCCAAGCCGAAATAAAAACTTAATGAATTATTACTCTTTCTCTAATAATTCGAAAGTAATATGATTTATACTTTATTTAATGTTGGCAGGTCCGCCACTTAAGGAATGTCACATTTTGTATCTCGTTCTATAGTATTGTACTTTAGAATATTCTCTAATTTCAAATGGCCAACTTTTGGGGGAGCTTACAAAAGGGCTAAGTTTTTTTGGAAAAATGAGAATGGCGCATTATAATAATTAAAATATCATTTGCTAACTATAAAAAATGTTTTTTTGAGTATAGTATTGTACTACTTTAACTTGTTTTTTATTTTATATCGAATTACAGCGAGCTCTCTAGTTTTAAGTTGTTTTTGAAACTCCTGAGTTTTTCGCTGTCTTTTCATTTCAAAGTAGGTCGTAGTATTCTTTTTTAAGAAGATCGGCAATAAAAATTCTATAAGATGTTTTAAAAGGACTGTACATATCATAGAAATACCAAAACCGACAAAGAAATAGGATAATACTTTTAAAATGGTAAGCCCCCAAGATGTAATATTTGAAAAAATATTATCTGATTTACCATAAAAGAAGATAGTGATAAAAGCGAGTAAATAAATAAAGAACAATGAAATTGGGCCTCTTAATGACATTTCATTTTCGATTCTAAAAATGAGCTTGTGAGTTAATTTAAGTCGATTTATTTCTAAATCGATTTGTTGAATTTCATTTTGCAGTTTATTTTCTAACTGCTGCAGATCTTTTAAACCCTTTCCTAAAATTGGCATAATTCTAATTTAGTAAATAAATTAGTGAAAAGAGTATCAATTATTTAGTAATCTGGAATTCGTTGAAAATACCGGTATTTATATTTAATATTCAGAAGATCATGAGAAGAATTAGTTCGATATATAATTCATAATGAGTTTCTCTGCTATTGATCAAAAGAAGAACTATCCTTGTCTAAGACTTTATACACGGATTTTCCAAGTTGTTGTTAAATAGCACTAAACTTTGCCTCATTCTTTCATTTATTCCTCAATAACTAAAGGTTAATACCGAAAACTATTGAGTGCTTATGCTTTTTGTTATTGTGTTTGGTTGCTCTTCAAGACACAAAAAAGCCCTTGCTAAAGGAGAGCAAAGGCTTATCAAAGTCGCACGAGAAAAGCTGTAGGGGGAGGGATCGAACCTCCACGGAGCAGTTAGTTGTAGCACAAAGTTCAGTGGTCGACCCTGGTCGCTCAGGTATTGCTACCCTTGCGGCTCTATGCTATATTTATCCTGTTACCTCCACCCCCGAGACAAGGGGGCATGTCTGCCATGCTTACGCGATTTCATCACCCCACAAAGTTTAAAGAACTGTCAAACCGTTTCGCCGTTTGATGACACAAATATAGAGTGAAATGGCTTTTCGTTCCAAATTGTCTAACAAATATTTTAAAAGTATAGATATTATTCAAAAAATATGTACATTTATTGAATAATATTAAAAAACAGGTCAAAATATGGCAGCTAAATTGAATCTGGACAAACTCGATCTGCAGATCATTCACCACATGATGGAGAATGCGGAAATCTCGTATGCGGATCTGGGAAAAAAACTATTCGTTTCCGGGGGTACCATTCATGTTCGCATTAAGAAACTCCAGGAGGCAGGCGTGGTTAAAGGTACAAGATTAAGTGCTGACCTGAAACAACTGGGCTATGACGTAATTGCCTTTATCGGCATTTACCTCAAGGAAAGCGGGCTCTATGATACCGTTGCCCGCGATCTTCAGAAAATTCCGGAAATCGTGCGACTGAATTACACCACCGGCAACTACAGCATGTTCGCGGAAATAGCCTGTAAGGATATTACCCAATTACGCTCCGTGCTCCACGATCAGCTCCAGAAAATAAAGGGCATTGAACGTACAGAAACCTTTATCTCTCTTGAGGAGAGTTTCAGCCGGAATGTAAAAGTGATCTGATCTTTTTTCATTGGCCATCATGAAAACAGCCTCCCGTTTTTATTCATCTCTTGGTCTCTTACTGGTACTCAATGTACTGGTGAAACCAATATGGATATTCGGGATCGACCGTCCTGTACAGAATATAGCCGGTACTGCTGTTTATGGTCAATACTTCTCCATCTTCAACCTGGTGATCATACTGGGCTTCCTGCTCGACTGGGGCCTCAGTTCCTTTTTTAACCGCCAACTGGCCGCTGATCCCGGCCTTTATACCAGGAATGCCGGATCCATTCTCCGGTTAAAACTTTTCATGATTGTTCTCTACACGGGTATAGTTTGCATCATTGCATGGGCAAGCGGCATCGAACAGTGGAACTGGCTGTTCCTGCTCATCGGGATACAGGTACTCACTTCACTCTTTCTCTTTGCCCGTTCCATGATCAGCGCCCTTCAATGGTTCAGGGCCGATGCATGGTTCTCGGTGCTTGATAAAACACTGATGATACTACTCTGCGGAACGTTCCTGCTCATTCCTTCGGCAGGCATACTCACTATTGAACGGTTTTTATGGGCACAACTGATCTGTACCGCTATCGCCCTTGCCGCAGCTTTCATCCTGCTGAAGCAAAAAGGAATTCGTTTTTCCCTTATTGGTTCAACTGAAAAAGAGGGCAACCTTCTTCACTCCGCTCTTCCTTATGCGCTGATTGTGCTCCTGATGTCGGCCCATTACCGGCTCGATGGTTTTTTACTGGAACGGCTGCATCCGCAGGGCGCCTATGAAGCCGGTCTCTATGCAGGCGCTTACCGCTTATTAGATGCGGCGAATATGGCGGGCTTCCTGGTGGCATCCTTCCTGCTTCCCTTTATTGCCAGGCATCAACAGCAAAAAACACTGGTACATGAAGCGGTGCTGTACAGCCGTCATTTATTACTGCTGCTGGCTTTCGGAGTATCAGCGTTTGCCATCTTGCTGGCCCCCTGGATTCAGTCATTATTGTATCACGATAAATCTCCCGCAGCCATTCAGGTATTGCAAAACTGCCTGCCTGCCCTGATCGGTTATTCACTGGTACAGATCTATGGTACGGTACTTACCGCCACCGGCCATATCCGGACATTCTGTATGATTGTTTTCGTTTCATTGCTGCTGAACATCGGTCTCAATCTCTGCTGGATTCCTGTATTTGGCGCACTTGGTTCCTGCTATGCCGCGCTGATCAGTCAGACGGCCTGCGGCATCGCCTGTTTTTTGCTGGCCCGGCATAAATCGGGTATTTCACTGCAACTTCCTTCACTGCTGGTAACGATTTTAATCGGGGCCATGCTGTTTTGTTTTCTTTACTTTGGCAAATCATTTATTCCCCATACGCCATTGCTGATTACCGCTGGTGCTTTACTGGTTCTCATCATGGCCATGGTGTCCCGGCTGGCCGATCCCGGGAAATGGAAACAGATTTTTATTAAAAACTAAATAAAGACCCATGCCCGGTATTTTTACGCTGATCAGAAACTGGTGGAAACCCATCCTGCTGCTGTTGCTTTTATCGCTGACTGCAGTGGGCGTGATCGTATTTACCAAACGGCCGGAATACCGTTCTGTGGCAACAGCTGTACCCGCCAGTGCCTACCGTTCAGATAAAGCCAGCATCTTCAACAATAATATTGAACAACTCTATACGGCATTGGGTACGCCGGATGACCTGGACCTGGTAGTGGGCACCGGCAAACTGGATACGGTTTATCTCGCCGTAACTGCATTGTTTAACCTGCAGGATCATTATAAAATGAGCGAGCAGGGAGATGCGGCTAAAAACAAAGCAGCATTGCTGCTGAAGAAGAACAGCAGTGTAACCAAGAGTGAATACGGCGAACTGAAAGTCAGCGTTTGGGATACGGATAAAAACCTGGCCCCCCAACTGGCCAATGCCGTTATGAAACAACTGCAGACCATGCACCAGTACCTGCAGCATGCGGGGAATGAGGCCAGTCTGCAATCACTGACAGCAATGAAAGAGCGATTGGTAAAGGAAATGGATGTGGCCACAGATGCTGAAAGTAAAGGGACTATTGCAGGAAGGCTGGCATACACCGATAAACTGATCGGCGAATACCAACTGATCCTGAGTAATAAATCACTGGCCCTGATTGTGGTGGAGAATGCCAAAGCCAGTGACTGGCCCGATCGTCCGAAACGGATACAATGGATGCTGGGTACTGCCTTACTCGCCCTGCTCTTCTCCTTATTACTGGCCGCTTTCCTGGAAAGCCGGAAAAACAAACAAGCGTGAAAGACGCTGAGTTGAAAAAGTCAAACTTTGTATTCGGTTTATTTGCCGGAATCTTCCTGGCTGCAGTATTAGCAGCAGCCCTGGCTGATGCCTGGTATATCATGGTTATTCCTTTCGGTGTGCTGCTGCTCTATGCAGGATGGGCTAACCGGTCACTTGTCTTTTACGTACTGTTGTTTAGCCTGCCGCTTTCATTTGAATATAATTTCAGCGCCAGCCTGGGTACCGATATCCCCGATGAATTGCTGATGTTGCTGACCAGCGGGCTCTATGTACTTTACACTATTTACAACAGGAATGCACTCAACCGTGAAATGAAGACACATCCGTTAATTTTTTTATTATTCATACTATGCTGCTGGATGCTGGTGACGGTTTTGTTTTCCACTCATCCGCTGATCTCTGGAAAATACGGACTGGCAAAAACCTGGTACCTGGGTGCCTTTGTGCTGGCTCCGTTACTGGTATTGACCAATAAACAATCCCTCCTTACTGCGGCAAAACTACTGACAGGCTCCATGCTGCTGATCACCCTGATCGCACTGGTACGGCACAGCCCTTCCGGTTTTAGTTTTGCTACGGTGAATGAGGCGGTGAGTCCTTTTTTCCGCAATCATGTAAACTACTCGGCGATGCTCGTTTGCATGATTCCGGTTTGGATTGCCTTTTACAGCTTAAGTAAAAACAAGACCCATCGCTGGTGGATAGCGCTGGTTATCCTGCTCTCCATGACCGCCCTGTTTTTTTCTTATGCACGCGGTGCCTGGCTGGCTTTACTGGTGGCCGGATTTGCATTTGTGCTGATCAAAAAACGAAAATTGGTTTCAGCCTATATTCTTTTCATCCTGCTGGCTGTAGCCGCGGTTTTCTGGCTACGGAACGATAATAATTACCTGCGCTTTGCCCATAATTACCAGCAAACGGTTTTTCATAAAGATTTCGGGGAACACCTGGTGGCTACCTATAAACTGAAAGATGTATCCACCGCTGAGCGATTCTATCGCTGGATCGCGGGGGTGCGCATGATCAGCGATCAACCGCTGACCGGCTTTGGCCCCAATACCTTCTATGAAAATTATAAACCGTACGGGGTACCGGCTTTCAAAACCTGGGTGAGTGATAATCCGGAACACTCCACCGTTCACAATTATTTTCTGCTTACCGGGATCGAACAGGGATACCCTGGATTGCTTTTCTTTTTATTATTACTGGGGGCGATGCTCTGGTATGCCCAGCATCTCTGGCACCGGGTGAGGGATGCATTTTATAAAACCACAGCCATGGTAACCGGGGTGGTGCTTGTTATGATTATTACGGTGAATTGTCTGAGCGACCTCATCGAGACGGATAAGGTAGGGAGTCTTTTCTTTTTGTGTTTGACGGTACTGGTAGCCGTGGATCTGCACACAAGAAAGGAACAACAGGGAATAGCCGTTCATTAGACCCGGCCCCTTACATTCAGGGCATCCCGCAATCCGTTCCCAAACAGGTTAAAGGCGAGTACCAGCAGCATGATCGCAAAACCCGGGGCCAATGCCAGCATTGGATTCTGGGTAATGATGAAATTATAATTTTCCTTGATCATGAGTCCCCAACTAGGCATCGGTGGTTGTACGCCCACACCCAAAAAACTTAATCCCGCTTCGATCACAATGGCAGAGGCAAAATTGGAAGCCGCGATCACCATCACAGGTCCCATGATATTGGGCCATACATGCCGGACAATGGTACGGATATCTGAAAAGCCAAGGGCCCTGGTGGCTTCAATATATTCTTTTTCACGTTCAGCCAGCACCTGTCCCCGTACCAGGCGGGCCACATTCACCCACATGGTGAGACCAACGGCTATGAATACCTGCCAGAATCCCTTACCTAAGGCCAACGTGATGGCAAATACCAGCAATAACGTGGGAATGCTCCAGATCACATTGATAAACCACATAATCACTTCATCCGTTTTGCCACGGTAAAATCCGGCCAGTGAGCCGAGTAATAAACCAATGCTGAGTGAGATGATCACCGTGATTAATCCTACACTTAAACTTACCCTTGTACCTACTATGATCCGGCTCAGAATATCGCGCCCGTATTTATCCGTACCTGTAATGAATTGCTGATGCACTACCGGATCGGGTGCTGTTTGTGAGAGCGGGTAGACGATCCGTTCGGTCAGCCCTTCGTCGATATATTTTTGTACAATGATACTATCGCGTTTAATTTCATGGGCCGTGATGGGGACATAATAATACTTGTCTTCCTTCCCGCCCGCAAGCTGAGAAAAGAAACCCGTCTCTTTCACTTCTTTTTCTTTTTTCACTTTTACAAAATCACGGGAACTGCCTGGTTTTTCCCCACCGATCTCCAGGATAATACGGTTAGCATAAGGCGATGAATCCGGCGCAATGAAATAGGCAAAAACAGCAATCAGTACGGATAGAACAATAACCACCAATCCAAAGACAGCGCCTTTGTTTTTTTTCAGTCGCCGCCAGGCGGCCTGCTGGAAAGTGGGGGAGGAATCCATACCGGTGAAAGATACTTATTTTACTTTTCTCCCCTTCCATTCATAGGTTCCGAATTGACCCAACAATCCGGAGCATACGGTATAAAGGATATGAAGAGGTTGAAATAAAAAGAACCAGCTAACCAGTGATTGTTTACCAAAGAAACCCGCGACTCCATAGACAAAAGGGAGTTCAACCAGGGTCTTTCCCACCCAGGCCGCGGCAAAAAACAGCCAGTAGCGGGAATCCAAAAAGCCGGCGAATAATGAAACTGCTATGGAAAGATTAAACAGGTATACCAGCAGCAATACTGCGAAAATGCGTCTGTCACTGTAGTATTTTGCTTTACTGGCCCAGCGGATTCGCTGGTTGAAAAAAGCAGTCCAGCTTTGCATCGGGGCAGTGTTCATGATCGCTGCTTTTGACTGCAGGTAAAATACCTTTTCCGGGAAAGCGCTGCTGATCTTATGCATCAGGAGCATATCATCCCCGGAGGCTACCTGGTCAATACCTGTAAACCCATCTACGGAAAGAAAGGCGTCTTTGGAATACGCCATATTAGCCCCATTGCACATACTGAGCGAACGACTTTGCACCGCCGCCGCCGTAATTCCCTGGAGGACGAGGAAGTCAAGGGTTTGAAATAATTGTAAAACAGACTGGTCATGGCTGAAAACAACCGGGGCCGCGATAAATACCGCTTCCTTCTCTTCTTTAAATGCTGCCATTGTACTTAACCAATCCGGCCCGGGTATACAATCCGCATCTGTGGTCACGATCAGTTCGCCGGAAGCAGCGGCGATCCCTTTTTCAATAGCTTTCTTTTTATAGGAATTAATCCCCTCTTCCTGCAACCGGATCAGTTTTACCGTTGTGTATGATTGAACGATCTCCGCCGTACGATCGGTCGAGTGATCATCCACTACAATGATTTCAGTATTCGAAGTGGTATAGCTTTGTTGTTGCAGGGCAGACAGTAAGGTGCCGATATTTTTTTCTTCATTCCTGGCCGGAATAATCACACTGATCCGGGTGGTCGCTGTATGTTGGGGAGTATACAAAGGAACTTTCTTCCATAACTGCCGGTAATAGAGCAGCAACAGGCTGTACAGGATAAATAAAATAAATGTCAGAATAAGCAGGATCATGCGGCAGGGGCAAAACTAATCATTGCAGCAGAGCCGGCAGGATTTCTTTCACATGTTTTTCATGCAATACCTGGTGGCCGGCATGGATTTCGATAAGCCGGGATTGTGCTTCAATGCCGCGGATAAATTTTTTACCGACTGAACTGAGGATGATCCGGTCGTGGATTCCATATATAAGCCGGATGGGCGTATGATAAGTGCCAATTTGTTTTTTGATAGCAGGCAGATCCGGTTTCAGCCAGCGCAGCGTGGTCCAGCGGCTGTACAGTTGTTGCCTCACTTCAGGGTCTCCGATATAATACTTTACAAATTTGAAAATACTGGTATTCACAAGGCCTGTTTTGTGCATTCCTTTTATCAGCCCAAAAAACCAGTGTGGCTTTTTCATGGTAAAGGCAAAAAAACGGTTACCGGCCTTGGTTTGCGTGGACAACCAGTACCAGAAATTCACCTTCAATCCGTCCGGTGCCAGCAATATCAGTTTTTCAATCTTCTCCGGCCCCAACTGGTAAAGTGAAAGACAGACCCTGCCCCCCAGACTATAGCCAACCAGGGTAAACCGGAAGCCGGGTTCACAAAATGCGACAGATATCTGGTCAAATATGAGGTGGAGGATAGCTACGAGTTCTGCCGGCTGCATATTCAGTCCCTCCCGCCAATCGGTTTGTCCGTGGAAAGGAAGATCAATGGCCAGGAAACGATATTCATTACCAGCATGCTGAGACAGAAAATCAAAACTCTCCGCTTTTTCCCCATAGCCATGAAAGCAAACGGCCAGGCGGGGACCACCGCCCGAAAGACGGTAGCTGATAACCGATTGCCTGTATGATACCTGGCCTGCTGACATTATTCCATGAAATATTGTGAAAATTTAAGTTGGCTATTTCAAATATAATATTAATTTTGGATAGTTGCACAAACAACTATATGCCAAACAACCAATTTAAAAGAGGAGAGCTGTACAGTTTTATTACGGGTAAAGCTTCTACTGCCATTGCCCGCAGACTGCAGAAGAAATTTAATACAGCCGGACTGAATATCACGATCGAGCAGTGGAGTGTGTTGTATCATTTATGGAAACAGGAGGGGATCAGTCAGCAGGAATTGTGCAATGCCACTTTCCGGGATAAACCCAGTATCACCCGGCTCGTGGACAACCTGGAGAAACTGAACCTGGTAAAACGCGTGGCGTCGGAGCATGACCGCCGGATCAACCTGATCTTCCTGACCAAACAGGCACAGAAACTACAGGAGGATACGATGGCACTGGCCGAGGAAACGCTGAATGAAGCCCTGGAAACAGTACCTGCTGACAAAGTGGATATATGCAAAGAAGTTTTGCAGATCGTTTACGATAACCTGAAATAAGACCAACCAATTTAAACTTATAAAATTCCTTATTATGAGTACCTCAACAGAAACCAGGAAAGCACTGAAAGGTGGTGAATGGCTGATCAAAGAATCGGCTCCTGCAGATACATTCAGTCCTGAAGTTTTTAATGAAGAACAAGGTATGATCCGGGATATGTGTAACAAGTTCCTGGAAGCGGAGATCTATCCCATCCTCGACCGTATTGACTCGCTGGAACCGGGCCTGATGAAGTCACTGGTGACCAAAGCCGGTGAACAGGGATTACTGGCTACTTCATTTCCGGAAGAGTATGGCGGACTGGGTAAAGATTTTGTGACCTCCACCATTATCAATGAATACCTGGGGGCGGGGCACTCCTTCTCCGTAGCGATTGCTGCACATACAGGGATTGGTACCTTGCCGATCCTGTACTTTGGTACACCTGAACAAAAAGAGAAATACATTCCTAAACTGATTACCGGTGAGTGGGCTGGTGCATACGGATTGACCGAACCCAACAGCGGTAGTGATGCACTGGGAGCAAAGACTTCGGCGACACTCAGCGAGGATGGAAAATACTATATCCTCAACGGGCAGAAATGCTGGATCACCAACGGCGGTTTTGCCCAGGTGTATACGGTATTCGCTAAAGTGGACGGCGATAAATTCACTGGCTTTATTGTGGACCGGGGAACAGAAGGCTTTACCCAGGGCCCGGAAGAAAATAAGATGGGCATCAAAGGATCTTCCACCGTACAATTATACTTCCAGGATTGCAAAGTGCCGGCGGAGAACCTGCTGGGTGAAGTGGGTAAAGGACATAGAATCGCTTTTAATATCCTGAATATCGGGCGCCTGAAACTTTGCGCTGCGGCCATTGGCGGAGCCCGTAAATCGCTGAGCGGAACAGTGGAATATGCCAAAACAAGGGAACAGTTTAAACAGCCCATTTCAAATTTTGGTGCCATTAAACATAAGCTGGCAGAAATGGCTATACGCATTTTTGTTGCTGAATCGGCCCTGTACCGAACCGCCAAGTGGATCGATGAAAAAGAACATGAACTGCTGGCTTCCGGCAAACCATTCAGCGAAGCCCTGCTGGGTGGTGCGGAAGAATACGCCATTGAATGTGCCATGCTGAAAGTTTATGGCAGTGAAGTCCTCGATTATGTAGTCGATGAGGGTGTTCAGGTATACGGCGGAAATGGTTTCAGTGCGGAGTACAATGCTTCCCGTGCTTACCGCGACAGCCGGATCAACCGGATTTATGAAGGAACCAATGAGATCAATCGTCTCCTTATTCTTGATATGACCCTGAAAAGAGCCATGGGGGGCCGTCTCGACCTGATGGGACCTGCCATGGGTGTTCAGAAAGAACTGATGAGTATCCCTGATTTCAGTGAAGATGATACCCCATTTGCCGCAGAACGGAAACTGATTGCCAACCTGAAGAAAGCCATCCTGATGGCATCGGGTGCAGCGGTGCAGAAACTGATGATGAAAATTGAAAATGAGCAGGAAGTGCTGATGAATATTTCCGATATGGCGATCGAAACCTTCAACGCCGAAAGTGTACTGCTGCGTGTGATGAAAATGGTGGAAGAAAAAGGGGGAACAAATTGCCAGGTATATCTCGATATCATGCGGACCTACCTCTATGATGCAGCAGACCGCGTGAATAAATCAGGAAAAGACGCGATCAATGCTTTTTCAGATGGTGACGAGCAAAAGATGATCCTGATCGGACTGAAACGGTTTACTAAAGCTGAACCTTTTAATAGTAAGGATGCCCGGCGCCGGATCGCTGAACAATTGATTGCTGCAGGTAAATACTGCTTCTAATTCCACTGCTCCCGGTCGAAATCCAACATGGCTGTTCTTAACGGGACAGCCCTTTTTGTGTCCGTATAGAGACTGGATAATTCCTTACGGGTCACTTTTAATTCTTTCAGTTTCTGGATCCGCTTACTTTCCACAACCAGTCCGAAACACATCAGGAAGGCGGAGAGGGTGGTGGCAATAAAATAAACAAGGAATGTATCATTCACATATTGGAGGTTAGGCTCTCCGTTGGGATTATTCTGGGCTTTAAAAACATAATATAGCAGGTAGATAATCAGGTAGCAGCCGTATCCAAACAACAGCGAAGTAACGATCATCGCTTTACCGGTTGCTTTCCGGTTTTCAATGGCCTGTTTGGTATGACGGATAAAGAAGAACATACAAAGCCCGCATACGATCAGCAGGCCAGGCCCGATAATGATGGTGATACCATCCAGGTTAAAGCCCACCACACTCAGTACGATTGCTTCAAAAAGAATAAAGCTGACTGACAACAGTTTTAACCGCTGGGTAAAGAGTTTTGATGGACTGAAATAGGTAAAAAACAAGATCAGCATAGGAGCATCTGCCAGGTTATTGACAAAGCCCCAGTTTTGTTCAACGGTGGCACTTACATGAATATAATGTTCAGTGATCAGGTTATAGATAAGTACAGAAGAGTAATAGAGTAACAGCACCGGGAAACTCCGGTATCGGGACAAGCCCAGGGTAAGGATTAATATAATCGGGCCAAACAGTGCGAAGGATGATACAAGGCCCATGATTGAATTCCAGTTCATTTCAATTTGGTTTTTCCAGGATAAGGTCTAGGATACCGGTTCAGGTATTGAATTATTCTGCAATATTAACGGGCATATTGTACATATAGTGCTTAAAAAGAAGAGTTTGCACTAAAATTCAGTAAAACTGAGTACCCCGTCCGTAATAATACGGCGCAGTTGAAAAAAGGGTTTTTATGTTATCTTTCTGGTATGTTACGATTTTTCCGTTTAAGCCTTGTCTTATTCACCCTATCTGTACATGCACAGGCTCCTTTACCCGAATTTATAATTGGTAAGACCAGTGGGGTACTACCCTACCTGGAATACGGCCTGGGATCGGACCGGCTGGGGGGTGCCAAAATAACCTACCTCGATACCGGCATCCTGGTTAAAGTCGTGGACAGTACGGTGATCAATTATAAAGTGCAGTTATCCGCAAACCACCTGGCCTACCTGCCCAAAACCAATTTTCTGCGGAATGACAGCCTTCTTTTAGCTCCCTATTACCTGAGCAACAGCTGGAAAGTATGGGGCGATGACCGGTATGATTACGTGGTGCTTCCATTGGAAGAAAAACTTCCTTACCGGAGTCTGCAACAGATCAGTCCTTCCCGGATTGTGGTGGATTTGTTTGGCGTCACCAATAATACCAACTGGATCACCCAGCTCACTTCAGCCCGCGAAATAAAGAATGTATACCACGAACAAACCGAAGATGACCTCTTTCGCGTGATCATTGAATTAAAACACCCGCAGCATTGGGGCTATCATATTTACTACCAGGATAAGAAACTGGTGATCCGTATAAAACGACAACCTTCTTTTTTGCAGTTGCAACACATGCGGGTGGCCGTCGATGCGGGACACGGGGGCGATAATAACGGGGCTACGGGCGCTAAAACAAAGATCCAGGAGAAAAATTATACGCTGCTGATAGCAAAAGAACTGCAGCAGGCCCTGCAGGAAGAGAAAGCAACCGTGTATATGACCCGGGAGAAAGATACCACCCTGGATATGCCCGACCGTATCCTGATGCTGCAACAGGAAGATCCGGATTTCCTGATCAGCATACATCTCAACTCTTCTTCTAAAGACAGTATCCGCGGTACGAGTACCTATTACCGTTATATAGGTTTTCGTCCATTGTCGCAGTTTATTTATCAGGAAATGCTCCGGCTCGGCCTGCCCGAATTCGGCAATATCGGCAGCTTCAATTTTGCCCTCAGCGGCCCCACCCAATACCCCAACTGCCTGGTGGAAGTGGCCTTCTTAAGTAATAAGGAAGATGAGCTGCTGATCAAAGACCCGGTCTTTCGAAAAAATGTGGCAAAAGCGATTGTGGCGGGGGTAAAAGAGTGGCTGAAGAGTTGTGATGAAAATTGAGGATTGATAATTTCTCTCACCCCGTAGGGGTGTATTGTCGGATGATCGGGTAGAATGAAAGTCACCTCTCACTCTGTA
>CAZYTV010000021.1:0-1785 GCA_964650455.1 uncultured Chitinophaga sp.
ATCCGACAGGGAAGAGGATTTTATTGATCGTGCGATGAATCCGAAGCTGAACTCTCGCCTGGGTTGCCAGTCTTTATTAATGGATGGCTCCGGAGAAATTGAAGTGACTCTTCCCGACCAGACCCAGTTCCTCGGTGAATAGAACAAGTACGAAGTTAGAAGTACGAAGTTAGAAGTACGAAGTTAGAATTACGAAGTACGAAAGAGATGCCGTAAAACGGGTTACTGTACGTTGATTAAGATTTGACCTTCTTAGGAGGGGCTTTTTACTGACATCCGACACCTGACATCTGACAACTGATTAAGCAAGACTACAAAGAAATAAGACTAAATTATGGCTACACATTTTGAGCCCCCGATCAACTGGAGCGATCATGAGGATATTGCATTGAAACTGTATGAGCGATTCGGGGATGAATTTACAGAGAGTAGGATCTACCGTATCCGTTTTACAGAACTGCTGGAGTGGATCCTCGAAATCCCCGGTTTTGAAGGCACCCGTGAAGGGAGTACAGAAGGACACCTGGAGATGGTACAGAGTGCATGGGTGTATGAATGGAGAGATAACCAGAAATAGTTGGAAGGTTTAGTCGTTTGTTGTTTAGTCGTTTAGAGGAGCAGTCGTTTTAACGTTAAATCGTCAGGCATGAACGCGATCTTCCGCTAAACGACTAAACAACAAACAACAAACAACTAAACAATAAACGACTCAACGAATCCCAATGAACATCCTGTCTGACTTTAAGAGAATCACCACATTCGTCTTCGACATCGACGGCGTACTCACCGATGGTACGGTACTGGTATTACCCAATGGGGTACAGGCCAGGCGGATGCATATCAAAGATGGATTTGCTTTGCAGATGGCGTTGAAGAACGGGTATAAGGTGAAAGTGATCTCCGGCGGTAATTCCCCGGAAGTCATGGACCGCCTGAAAAAACTGGGGGTGACCGATGTGCACATGTCGGTTCTGGATAAAGGGGCCCTGCTCCGTGACTGGATGAATGCTGAAAACCTGAAAAAGGAACAAGTCCTTTATATGGGGGATGACCTGCCCGATCTGCCGGCCTTAGGAGTGGTAGGGCTGCCCACCTGTCCGGCTGATGCAGCGGATGAAGTAAAGAAAGCTTCCCTCTATATTTCTCACCTGAACGGCGGGGACGCCTGTGTACGGGAATTGATTGAAAAAGTGCTGCGGTTAAACGGGCATTGGGAGTACAGAGTGGATGTAGCTTCACAATGAGATTTTTACTCTTTCACAACTGCCAGTTCTGCTGTATCTTCCCGTAAAATTTATTCATGAGGTTCACAGCCGCTTTATTCAAATTGATCCGACTGCCGAACCTTTTCTTTATTGCCCTGACCCAGGTACTTTTTTATTTTGCAATTGTAGTTCCGGTGTTGAAAGAGGTGGGCCAAAAGCCGGAGTTAAACCCGTTCCATTTTTATATCCTGGTGGCAGCCTCGGTACTGATTGCTGCGGCCGGTTATATCATCAACGACTATTTTGATATTAATATTGATGAGGTCAATAAGCCCCGGAAGAATGTGGTGGACCAGGTGATCTCACGGCGCTGGGCGATGCTGCTTCATTTTATTTTCAGCGGGATCGGGCTGATCCTGAGTTTTTATCTTTCCTGGAAAACGAATCACTGGTATATCGTGATCACCAATTTTTTTTGTATTGGTTTACTTTTTGGTTATTCAGTTTCCCTCAAACGGAAATTACTTTCCGGCAATATCCTGATCTCGTGTGATTCCTCGACGACGATGGAGCGCTTCGG
>CAZYTV010000021.1:1795-30003 GCA_964650455.1 uncultured Chitinophaga sp.
TTTATCTGTACTATACCACGGTGGATAACCAGGTGCTGGAAGCACACCGGAAGATCATCCGTATCGGGAACCTGTATGCCGGTTTTGCCTTTATCAGTTCCCTCATCCGTGAGGCCATCAAGGATATGGAGGATATGGAAGGGGATGCTAAATATGGCTGCCGTACCATGCCGATCGTCTGGGGGCTGAATACTGCAAAAGTGTATGTGGCGGTATGGCTGGTGGTACTTATCGCGATCCTGGTGATCGTACAGTTTTATGTATTACAATTTCGCTGGTGGATGCCCGTTACCTATAGTTTTGTCGGGATCATTGCTCCCATGATTTATATATTTTATAAATTATTCGGCGCCAACCGGCCGGCTGATTTTCATTACCTGAGCCGATGGATTAAAACTGTGATGCTGACCGGTATTCTTTCCATGATCTTTTTCTATTTCTTTTTATGAAGCAAAAAATCATACTGGCTTCTCAATCCCCCCGCCGCAAACAATTACTCGAATGGGCCGAAGTACCTTTTGATGTATTGGTAAAAGAGACTGATGAGCATTTTCCACCCGGCCTCGGTCCGGGAGAAACAGCCCTATATATCGCCCGGAATAAAGCCATGGCTGTACAGGCCTCCCTCAGCGATACCGACATCGTACTGGCGGCCGATACCATTGTGGTGCTCGGGGATCATATTATTGGCAAACCGGTTCACCGCGAGGAAGCCATCAGTATATTGCTCGCCCTTTCCGGAGAAAAACACCGCGTCATCACGGGAGTGGTGATCCGCAAAGGGGAGCAGGAGATCGCTTTTGCCGATGTTACCGAAGTGGAATTTCATCCTTTATCCATCACCCAGATCGAATTCTATGTAGATAAATACAAACCTTATGACAAAGCCGGTGCCTATGCCATCCAGGAATGGATCGGTGTCGTGGGGATCAAGGAGATTAACGGGGATTTCTATAATGTGATGGGGTTGCCGGTAAGTAAAGTTGTAATGGCGCTTACACAATTTGACAGTTAGCTTACAGAAGGAATAATTACCCAATTAGCCAATGTGCCAATGGAGGAAGAGTATGAAAGGTTGAAAGGCGTTTATGAATGGGAAAAGAATAAAATAAGAATGAAAAATTAATTTCTGGTACAATTCTTTTTGTATATTATTAAGTATTACAAATTCAATTTCTAAGAAAAGTTTCTTTCAGTGTGTCAACAAAAACTGCTTCCATTGGCACATTGGCTAATTGGCATATTGGCACATTTATTGGCGACGCCCTTGATAATTCCAAAAAAATCCCCATAGTTTCCTGTCTTAAACCTTATCGCATGAACGAGCGCTTACTCCAGTATATCTGGCAGTTTCAGTATTTTACTGCCACGGAACTGATGACCACTGCCGGTGAACCGGTGCAGGTGATCCTGCAGGGACAGTTTAATACTAACCAGGGACCAGATTTTTCCAATGCTAAAATTAAAATCGGGAATACGATCTGGGTGGGTAGTGTGGAACTGCATATCCGGTCTTCGGACTGGGAAAAACATGACCATCACCATGATAAGAATTATGACAGTGTGATCCTGCATGTGGTATGGGAGGATGATGGTTGGAGCTACCCTGTGCCGGTACTGGAATTGAAGGGCCGGGTGCCGGGATTGTTACTGAACCGTTATGAATCCCTCATGAATTCCGGAAGTTTTATTCCCTGTGAAAACAGTATTACCCGTGTAAATGAACTCAGTTGGAAAAGCTGGAAGGTCAGGTTGCTGGCTGAGCGCCTGGAAAGGAAATCGGCAATGGTGCACCAGTTTCTGAGTCAGAATGAAAATCATTGGGAAGAAGCAGGTTGGTGGATGATCGCCCGGAACTTTGGAATAAAAGTAAATGCCGATGCCTTTGAAGGAATCGCCCGGTCTTTACCGTTTGCACTGCTGGCCAAACAAAAACACCAGCTGATCCTGCTGGAAGCTCTCCTGATGGGACAAGCTGGCCTCCTGCAGGAAGACAGGCCCGCCGATAAATATTATACCCTGCTGCAAAGAGAATACCAGTTTCAGCAAACCAAATATCATCTCCGGCCTGTTGCCGAACCGATTCATTTTCTGCGGATGCGCCCAGGCAATTTCCCGACTGTAAGGTTGGCCCAACTGGCCGTTCTGCTCTATCAGTCGGCTTCCCTGTTTACAGTAATCCGCGAAGCCGGTTCCCTGGGAGAATTAAAAACATTTTTCGATGTTACTGCAAATGACTACTGGCATTACCATTACAGCTTTGATCAATCCTCCCCGTTTAAGCCCAAAAAACTGGGGGTTGTTATGATGGACAATATTATCATCAATACGATCTGCCCGCTTTTATTTGCCTATGGAAGCTACCATAACGAACAGGCATATAAGGACAGGGCCATACAATGGCTGGAACAGACTACGGCGGAATCCAATTCCATAATAAAGGGTTTCTTGCATTTAGGCATTGGTAATACAACCGCATTCGATAGCCAGGCACTGATCCAACTGAAGCAGGAGTACTGTGATAAAAAACGTTGCCTTGAATGTGCGGTTGGGGGTGCTTTACTTCGGGGGTAGTGCTGACTTTAGCCGGATTAGAGGAAAGGCAAGTCGTTAGTCAATAGCCTGCCTGCCGGCAAAGGCAGGTCGTGTCGATTGTAACACTTGGTTAACCTTAACACCAAGGTCTTCTGACAGCGCACGATTACTAACTACGAACTACTAACCAGGAACTAGCCCCAGCTTCCCCAATCAATCTTCACCTCAATATCCGGATGAATACTTTTTATCACGGGGCAGGTTTCGCCGGTGTTTTTCAGGATCTGCTTTGTTTTTTCGTCTATATCCTTCAGTGAGCCGGGTATATAAAATGTTAAATGAATGCCCCCCACGCGCCGGGGATCGGCTTTCATGATCTTGAGGACATCAATCCTGACATCAGTCAGGTCGAATCCCATGGTACGGGCTTTTATTCCCATTACAGTCACCATACAGGTGGCCAGGCTGGTGGCCATCAGGTCGGTGGGAGAGAACCGTTCGCCCTTTCCGTTGTTATCCACGGGAGCATCGGTTTCAAAGAACGACTGGCTCTGGAGATGGGTACAGGTGGTGCGAAGATCGCCGGTATATACTACGGTGGAAGTCATGTCAATAATTTGCCCTAAATTTACGTTATAGCAAAGAGATCAAAATAGAAAAAGAGAGAAAGGAGTAAAGTGGGAGTGTTTTTATTTCAGGATCTGCCTGGCAACCGGAACCGCAATACGAATTAATTGTTCTGCCGTCAGGAAAGGTCATAAAGATGTTAATTGATTAAATAAACCAGTTTTTTAGTCTCACATTTTTATCAACAATAATCAATTTGAATAAATATAAAGTCCGTGAAAAAACTAAGCCTGTCCCTTTTACTGATGCTTGCTGTGATTCCGCTGTTTGCCCAGGATACGACAAGCCGCCGTACTGCAAAAACTGATAAAAAGGAAGCCCGCCGGCAGAAAGTGAATTCCATGATCCGCCAGGCTGAGGAAGGTGTTCTGATTTATCACAAACAAAGCATTTTTGGCGCCCAGGCCCGTACCAATGGGTATGGAATTTTCTATGAAATGGGCCGGATGAAGACCAACCGGAAAACCAATATTTATCGCATCGACTTCACTGAAATAAAACACCAGAAAGAGAATAAGGTACAAACTTCCAATGGTTTCATCTTTTTTGGGAATCCTTTTATTTACGGCAAAGTCAATAATTTTTACCAACTAACCCTGGCTTTCGGGCAGCAGCAGATGCTCGGACAAAAAGGGAATAAAAACGGGGTTGCCGTTTCTGCTGTTTACAATGGCGGCCTGTCCCTGGGACTGCTTCGACCTTACTACCTGGAAGTTGTAGATCCACTGACAGGTGAGAATAAGGATATTAAGTATTCATCGGCTGATAGTGCCGTATTTCTCGGTTCCACAATCATTGGCAGTTCCGGTATTGGAAAGGGCTGGGGCGAAATAAAGGTAAAACCCGGTCTGTTTGCTAAAACAGCCCTGCGCTTTGATTATGGGCGCTTTAACGAATCTGTCCAGGCCCTGGAAATCGGCCTCAGTGGTGAATTTTATGCCCAGAAAATACCCATTATGGCCCGGCAAAAGGACAGCCGCTTTTTCTTCCAGGCTTATGTGGCTCTCCTGTTTGGACGGCGCAAATAATGCCCCTAATTTTGCCCCATGATTGAACTTCCTGTTGTCTCTGTGGTGAATGAAAAAGAATCCAAGATCCGGAAGCCTGACTGGCTGCGGGTCAAATTACCGATCGGTGAAAGTTACAAGCATGTACGCGGGCTGGTAGACAATCACAAACTCCATACAATTTGCGAAAGCGGTAATTGTCCGAATATGGGCGAGTGCTGGGGAGCCGGCACAGCCACTTTTATGATCCTTGGCAATGTATGTACCCGCAGTTGTGGTTTCTGTGCGGTGGCTACCGGTAAACCTGAACCGGCCGACTGGGATGAACCACAGCGTGTAGCCGAAGCGATCCACCTGATGAAGGTGAAGCATGCGGTAATTACATCGGTTGACCGTGATGAGTTGCCTGATGGCGGTTCCACGATCTGGCACAATACGATTAAAGCGGTGAAAGGACTTAATCCGGATACCACACTCGAGACCCTGATCCCTGATTTTAAAGGCAAGAAGGAAGATATACAACGGGTGATCGATGCGGCTCCCGAAGTAGTGAGTCATAATATTGAAACAGTGGAACGCCTTACCCGCCAGGTGCGAATCCAGGCCAAGTACTGGCGAAGCATGGAAGTGATCCGAACCCTGAAAGAAGGGGGCATGCGTACCAAAAGTGGCATCATGCTCGGTCTGGGTGAAACCAAAGAAGAAGTAATTCAAACCTTGAAAGACCTGCAGGCCTACGGTTGTGATGTCGTTACCATCGGCCAGTACCTGCAGCCTACCAAAAAACATTTACCTGTTCATCGCTTTGTTCACCCGGATGAATTTGCCGGATACCGTGAAGTGGGTTACCAGCTCGGACTTGATTATGTGGAAAGCGGACCGCTGGTCCGTTCTTCTTATCATAGTGAGAAACATGTGTTTGAGGGAATAGGGAGGAAAGAATGGGAAGCTGGTCGGTCCTCCTTCGCTAAAGCCACGGAGGATAAATCGTGAGTCGGAACTTAGTTACCCTAAGGAACGAAGTGAGCCCCAGCTAAGACGGGTTTAATAAACCTTATAAACCCTATAAACCCATTAATCAGTCGGCAGCAGGCAGTCAACAGCTCATACCAAGTTAATCTGTCTAAACCCTCAACGCTCAACGCCCTCAACTCATAACGTCCTCCATGCGCCACTTCCTCTGTTTTATATCCCTTTTTTCTTATTCATTATTTCCCAGGGCCCAGGCTGTATGGCAAAACGTGGATTCACTGTATGGCCCACTGCCAGCATCGGTACATGTATACCGGACCTACAGTCTGCTCGATGGCAAGCCCAATATTGCTTATTACCTGATGGCCGATCTGAAAGACAAAGGGCTGGACTTTACCGTGGATACAACTTTCCAACGGCGCTTACCCCCCTCTGGTTTTTATAAAAAAAATGAGGCGCCCTTACTGGTGGTGAATACCACTTTCTTTTCATTTGCTACCAACCAGAATCTGAACCTGGTGATTAAGAAAGGTAAACTGGTTGGATATAATATTCATACTATCTATGGTAAAGGGAAGGACACACTCACGTATCGTCATCCGTTGGGCAGTGCGCTCGGCATTTCTAAAAAAAGGAACGCCGATATTGCCTGGTTATTTACGGATAGCAGTTTCCGTTATCCCTATGCCCGTCAGGCTCCATTGGACATTGTTCGTGATTCATTGCCAGGTTTTACTAAACAAGAGGCCACTGCGGCCATTCTGAGAGCGGCGGGTGAACAGCAGAAGATCCGTTTATCATTTCCAACCTGGAAAATGAATACAGCGGTTGGGGGCGGACCTGTTTTAGTGCAAAACGGTGAAATCAAAATCACCAATAACGAAGAGCTCAAATTCGGCGGTAAAGCGATTGATGATAAACATCCACGCACTGCTATGGGTTATACCCGGGAACATCAACTCATCATCCTCGTCATTGAAGGCCGGCATCCGGGTTTGGCTGAAGGAGCTACCCTGACCCAGGAAGCACAATTGTTAAAAGACCTTGGTTGTGTGGAAGCCCTCAATCTCGACGGGGGAGGGAGCAGTTGTATGCTGGTCAATGGCAAAGCCACCATCCAGGTGTCTGATAAAGAAGGTCAAAGGCCGGTTCCTGCCGTTTTCCTGATCAAAAAGAGAAAATAACTGGATTTGTTGTGGAAAAATTGGGATTTGGCTGGCCTTTTTCCCAGCCCTTTGGCATGGCTTTGGCATGTTTAGGGTCTAAACATTCAGGTATGGTCAGGTTTTATTGGGCAATTGTCGTTGCAGCAACACTTACCATCATCGCGGTGGTCGCTTTTTCAAAAGATAAAAAAGACATTTCTGCAGTCCGGGAAACCAGGCCAGTGGAAAAAGTGGTACATGCCGGTGATTTATCCGCCAATATAAAACCCTAAAGAATATCCTGTATTCCCTGCACAGAATTAAGGTAATACCTATGATACAAAAAAGCCCTGCAGCATTAGCTGCGGGGCTTTGTATTTATTTGTTCATCACTTTAATCCCATATCAGGGCACTGGCACCCAGGATGGCGGCATCCGCCTCCTTCAGTTCGCTGAAAATCAGTTTTACTTTGTTCTTAAAGATGGGCAGCAGATTTTCTTCCATGGCTTTCCGGGTGGGATTCATGATCAGGTCACCTGCCTTGGTAAGTCCGCCAAACAGAATGATCGCTTCCGGGGAAGAGAACATCACAAAATTGGCCAGGGCCTCGCCGAGGATCTGCCCGGTGAAATCAAAAATTTCATTGGCAATGGTATCTCCTTTGATGGCACATTCAAATACCGACTGACTGGTCAGATCGTTAATTGAATAATCCCGGAGCAGGCTGGCTACGTCCGGTTTTTCGGCCAGCAATTCGAGTGCCGTTTCCCGTACACCTGTAGCCGAAGCATACGATTCAAGGCTGCCCCTGAGACCTGTTCCTTTGTGTAAACGGCCTCCCGGACGGATGATGGTATGCCCGAGTTCACCGGCAAAGCCATCATGACCCAACAGGATCTTTCCATCAATGACAATGCCACTGCCGACCCCGGTACCCAGGGTGATCGTGATAAAATGACGCAGGTCCTTGGCGCAGCCATACATCATTTCACCTACGGCCGCGGCATTGGCGTCATTGGTGAGTTTAACCCGCCAATCGAATTTTCCGGAAATCATTTTTGCCAGGGGAATAATGCCCCGCCACTTCAGGTTTGGCGCGTATTCAATATTTCCCGTATAAAAATTACCATTGGGAGCTCCCACGCCCACACCCACAAACTTATCCGGTCCGCCGGCTTTATCGATCATGGGCTTCATTTTTGCATACAGCACTTCGATAAATTCCTGTACCGTTTCATGTTCATTGGTAGAAGTACGGTCCTGTATAACAATATGCCCGTTGCGGTCAACCACACCGAATTTGGTGTTGGTGCCTCCTATATCTATTCCTATTGCAAAGTCTGACATATAGCTGCTTTATAATATCAACAATTAATGGCCACCACCGATCTGTTCATCAAAATCAAGTCCCTGTTTGTGAAGTACCTGTTTCATTTTGATGGCTAAAAAGGCAAGGAAAAAGAAACAGATGGCTGCGACTATATAGGAAGTATGAATGCCGATTGAACCGATATCACCTACCGCACCCTGCATCGGGGGAATCAGGGCACCACCAAGGATCATCATAATCAGGAAGGCCGATCCCTGGCCGGTGTATTTACCTAAACCACCTACACCAAGGGCGAATATACAGGGCCACATCACGGAACAGAATAAACCGCCGGCCATCAGGGCATAAACAGAAACCAGGCCACTGGTGAATGTGCCGATCAGCATGGCAATGGCGGCCAGTACGGAAACAGTGACCAGTGTTTTGACCGGTTTTTCCTGGCCGTAGAAGAAGGCGGCGATGGCAATAGCCACACAGATGGCATATCCAAACAGATCAGAAACATCACTGCCGTTGAGGTGATTTACATATAAAACAACACCAAAAGCCAAAAACGGTATTATGATGCGGGCAATTATTTTCGACATGCCCTTCAGGTTAAACACACTGACCGCGCCGGTCCACCGCCCGATCATCAGGCTTCCCCAATACAGGGAAATATATTTTGAGATCTCGCTTTCGTTTAATCCGGCGTCGGTCAGGTAACCGGGCGTTTTCAGCAATGCGCCAAAGTTGTTATCAATAGTTACTTCAACACCTACATAGACAAATATTCCAATCATACCATAAATCAGTTGCGGGTATTTCATGGCACCCCAGCCTTCCCCGTCTTTCTGTGCAGTCATATTGGAATAAAAAAGAATGCCCATCACGGCGGCAATAGTCACCAGCAGCAAAGGCAGTTTGGGAATTTCAGCCAGTTGAGCCGCTACGATCACGGCCACAATAAATCCGGTCATGACAATTAAAGAACGGGCGGCCTTATTGCCTTTTTCAAACTTCTCGTTGTTCTTGCCGTCGGGTAGTTTGGAGAACATGAAAAATAAAGCTACGGCCAGGAAGACACTGGCCACGATCAGGTACAGGGTATTGATATTGGTTACGGTTACTTCCTTTCCGGATGTACCAACAGAGCCGAATAGGAAAAAGCTGACGATAATCGGGCCGAGGGTGGTTCCGAGTGAGTTGAAACCTCCTCCGAGATTAAGCCGGTGTGAACCGGTGGCCGGGTCGCCGAGTGAAATAGCAAATGGCTGTGCGGCCGTTTGCTGCAGTGAAAACCCAAGGGCAATGATAAATAAAGAACCCAGTAATGCCGGATAGGAATTCGCATTGGCAGAAGGTAGCATCAGTAAGGCACCGGCCACTGAAATCAATAAACCGTAAATAATACCTTTCTTATAACCGATCTTATTCAGTATGTCGTAGCCAAGTACATTGGACACGAGAAACAGAACCAGGGAGCCTACAAAGTAAGCAATGTAAAATGCAGAGCCCACCAATTGTGATTCAAACTGGCTGAGTGCAAAATGTGATTTACAGAAGGGGATGAAGATACTGTTGGATGCTGCAATAAAGCCCCAGAAAAAAAATACGGTTACCAGGGTGCTTAGTGCGCCATAATTCGTGGACTGTTTGGGTTGACTCATAGCAATCTATTAAAGTTGTAAATAGTGCTGAAAGTAGGACAATTTTCAGTTAGAATAAAAAAACATGGATATGATTGTTGACAGCTTGTCCAAAAAAAAGGGGAGCCGTTTTAGGGGTATTGGCAGAATCCTGAAATATCATATTCTTTTTTCTGCATTCTCATGCCGGGGATGAAAATAATCCCCTAAATTACCGTTCAAATTCGATTACTGCAGTATGGAAATATTACATGTAGCGGCAGAGTGTTACCCGGTGGCCAAGGCCGGTGGTCTGGGCGACGTGGTGGGAGCCTTACCCAAGTACCAGGCCGAACTGGGACATGTGGCCAAAGTGGTTATGCCCATGTACCGGACCAAGTTCCTATATGCCAATGAATGGGAACTGGTGCATGAAGGTGACCAGCGCATCGGTCCCCATGCTTTTCATTACAGTGTTATCAAGGAAAAAACCAATAAACTTGGTTTCGATCTTTACCTCGTAGATATTAACGGACTGCTCGACAGGGAGAAAATTTATGGATACGAGGACGATATTGAACGTTTCCTGGCCTTCCAGGTAGCTGTTTGCGACTGGATGAGCAAGTGGCAGCATACACCGGACGTGATCCATTGTCACGACCATCATACCGGACTGATTCCTTTCATGGTTAAATATTGTTTTGAATTCCGGCAGAAGCTGGTGGATGTACCAACGGTACTAACAGTGCATAATGCGCAATACCAGGGCTGGATCGGCTGGGATAAATATTACCTGCTGCCTCCGTTTGATTCCTGGAAATGGGGCATGCTGGACTGGGCCGACTCAATCAACCCCCTGGCTTCCGCGGTTAAATGTGCCTGGAAAGTCACCACCGTAAGCCATAGTTACCTGGATGAATTAAAGGAGGAAGCCAACGGACTGCAGGACCTTTTCCAGTATGAAGTGGGTAAAAGTTCCGGTATCCTCAACGGTATCGATAACGAAGTCTGGGATCCGCTGACCGACACCATGATCGCTAAGAATTATGATAAGGAGCTGGTGGCAAAAGGTAAGAAAAAGAATAAAAAAGAACTGGCTGGCCAGTTTGGACTCGATCCGGAAAAACCACTGATCGCATTTATCGGCCGGCTCGTAGGAGAGAAAGCGGCTGACCTGCTGCCTGAAGCTATTGCACAGTCCATCTATCAGCACCACGGTAATGCCAATTTCCTGGTACTCGGTTCCGGTGATCCCAACCTGGAAGACAAGCTCGACCAGATGAAGCACCAGTTTGGTGGATATTATAATTCGTATATTGGATATAGCGAACCACTCAGTCACCTGATCTATGCCGGGTCCGACTTCCTGCTGATGCCGAGCCGGGTGGAACCCTGCGGATTGAACCAGATGTATGCGCTTCGTTACGGAACAATACCCATGGTCAGGAATGTAGGTGGACTGAGGGATACAGTAACTGATATGGGTGACTGGCAGGGGATCGGTATCCGTTTTGACCAGGCATCTGTAGAAGATATCACGTATTCTGTAGGAAGAGCGATTGATCTGTACAATAATAAACAAGACCTTTATAACTGGATGCGCAGCCATATGATGACCATTGACCATTCCTGGGACTCATCTGCACAGCAGTATATTGACCTATACAAATCACTGAAATAAAACTGACCGGTTATGGCAATCAGAACTATTACCCACTCCAAAGAAATCTTATCAGTTATCCTGGGCGGCGGTGCCGGCACCAGGTTATCACCATTAACAGCAAGCCGTTCCAAACCCGCGGTACCCATTGCCGGAAAATACCGGCTGGTGGATATTCCTATTTCGAACTGTCTGAATAATGGTATCGGACGCATGTTTGTACTGACCCAGTTCAACTCGGCTTCGCTGAACAGGCATATTAAGAATACCTATCACTTCAGCGCTTTCAGTAAAGCCTTTGTGGATATCCTTGCAGCAGAACAAACACCTGATAGCCCCGGTTGGTTCCAGGGTACTGCTGATGCGGTGCGGCAAAGCCTGCGTCATATTGAACCTTTCGAAAGTGAATATATTCTCATTCTTTCCGGGGACCAGCTTTACCAGATGGATTTTGCCGATATGCTCGATAATCACAAAGCACTGGGCGCCGATATTTCGGTAGCTACAATTCCGGTGGCGCAACGGGAAGCACCTGAATTCGGTATCCTTAAAAGCAGCGAAGGGCTGATCACTTCCTTTATAGAGAAACCCAAGAAAGATATACTTGAAGACTGGGTCAGCGAAACCGGTGATGAAATGAAAGCAGCCGGTCGTAATTACCTGGCTTCGATGGGTATTTATATTTTCAACCGGAACCTGATGTTTGATCTGCTGCAAACCGAATTTAAAGACGCTACCGATTTTGGTAAAGAGATCATTCCGCAATCCATCAATAAATATAAAGTAGCCAGCTACCAGTATACCGGTTACTGGACCGACATCGGAAATATCTATTCCTTCTTTGAAGCCAACCTGGATCTGACAAAAGATATCCCGGACTTTAATATGTTTGACAGCGACCGGACCATCTATACCCGCCCGCGTATGCTGCCCCCTGCAAAAATCAGCGGTACCACCCTGGAGAAAACACTGATCGCTGAAGGATCCATCATTAATGCATCCCGGATTGAAAACTCGGTGGTGGGTATCCGGAGCAGGGTAGGACATGGCAGTACGATTGTCAGCACTTATATCATGGGCAGTGATTTTTATGAAACCCTCACCGATATTGCTTCAGATACGGAGAAAGGAGTACCCCTGTTGGGTGTGGGTGACCGTTGTTATATCAAAAATGCTATCCTGGATAAAAATGTACGCATTGGGAATGATGTACGGATCAATGGCGGTTCACACCTGGAAAATTCAGACCATCCGCTTTACACGGTCAAAGAAGGAATTGTGGTGGTTAAGAAAGGGGCCATTATTCCCAACGGCTATGTGATTTAATCCGGACCATCCCCTGCGGTTTAAGAGGCTAAAATTTTAAGGTACACAAATGTGTACCTTTTACATATTAATTACTACCTTCCCTTTGTTTTTGAATAAAAACGATTGCTATGTCTTTAGCCATACCGGGTACTAAACCCAAGCTCAGCCTCATTCAGATTATTAATATGAGTGTCGGATTCTTCGGGATCCAGTTTGCCTTTGGCTTGCAAAATGCCAATGTGAGCCGGATCTTTCAGACACTGGGTGCTGAGATCGAAAAGATTCCCATTTTGTGGATCGCTGCCCCATTAACCGGACTCATCATTCAACCCGTCATTGGTCACATGAGTGATAAGACCTGGCTGGGAAAACTGGGCCGGCGTCGTCCTTATTTTATGACCGGTGCTGTTTTCGCATCGCTGGCCTTGTTTGTATTTCCCGGTGTCAGCGCATTATGGATGGCCGCCGTGATGCTTTGGGTACTGGATGCCTCCATAAATATTTCCATGGAACCTTTCCGGGCATTTGTAGGAGATATGCTGCCGGATTCACAACGTACAACGGGTTTCGCGGCACAGAGTTTTTTTATTGGCATCGGGGCTGTCATCTCCTCCCTGTTGCCCGATATGCTCACCCGGATAGGTGTTGCCAATGTTGCAGCCCCGGGGGTAATACCAGATTCAGTCAGAATTTCATTTGTGATCGGTGCCGTTGTGTATATGCTGGCCATTATGTACACTGTTTTTACAACCCGGGAATATTCCCCCGAAGAGATGAAGTCTTTTGGTGAAACAGATGAAGCACATACCGGAATAAATATTAAAACTCCGGCTTCCCGGTTTATGTCTCGGGGACTCCTCTGGACGATTATCGGGGCGGTACTCGTGGCAGCCCTGTATTTTTATAACCGCAATGCCGCCCAGCCGCTGGAAAAGGAACTCTATGTACTAAGTGGTGGGGTTACCATTTTTGGTCTGCTGCAGGTACTGGCTTCTGTGCTGACCAGGGAACGCATGAATAATGGTTTTGTGGAAGTAATGGATGATCTCAATTACCTTCCCGAAACGATGAAAAAGCTGGCGGTGGTGCAGTTCTTTTCCTGGTTTGCACTCTTTGCCATGTGGATATATACCACCGCCGCACTCGCCCAGCATATTGCCGGTACGACGGATACCACATCAGCCGCTTACAATGATATGAGTAATTGGGTAGGTGTCTTATTTGCCTGGTACAATGGATTTGCTGCCATTTTTGCTTTCCTGTTGCCGGTATTAGCGAAAAAGTTTTCACGCCCGCATACACACATGATCGCCCTGATAGCCGGTGGCCTGGGATTGATCTCCTTTTATTTCTTTAATGATAAGTATTTACTGATCATCAGTATGGCCGGGATCGGATTGGCCTGGTGCAGTATTCTGGCCATGCCCTATGCAATGCTGACCAAATCACTCCCTTCCCATAAGATGGGTGTTTATATGGGAATTTTTAATTTCTTTATCGTGATACCACAGATCCTTGCAGCCACCCTGCTTGGCATTTTTACCAAACACCTTTTTCACGGCAATGCCATTCTGACCATTGCACTCGGAGGTTGCTCGATGATCATTGCAGCCCTGCTTACCTTACGTATTAAAGACAAATAAAGTTATGAAACATATTGCTTTTATCTTTTTCCTGCTGCTGCAGGTAACGCTCTATGCCCAGGATATTTACCCATCCCATTGGTGGACCGGAATGAAGAACAATAAACTTCAACTGATGATCCACAGTGATAAAGATATTGCCGTGGATAAGCTGGCGGTTAAATCTTCCAGCCCTGATGTGAAAGTGGTAAAAGTACACCGGGTGGAAAACAGGCATTATATTTTTGTTGATCTCGAGATCGCAAAAACGGCCCGGCCACAAAAACTTAAGTTTTCTTTCGGAGGAATTATAGCCGGAGAATGGTCATCTTTTGACTACGAACTAAAAGGCAGGAGCAGGGAGAATGGTAAAAGCCGGGTGCAGGGTGTAACCGCCAAAGACCTGGTGTACCTCATCATGCCCGACCGGTTCAGCAATGGCGATCCTTCCAACGATTTTTACGCTGAGATGCGCGACCAAGGACATGACCGTAATAATCCCTTCGACCGTCACGGGGGTGACTTGAAAGGAGTGGAGAATCAACTGGAGTATTTAAATGACCTGGGCGTTACCGCAGTATGGATGACACCCGTAGTGGAAAATGATATGGCCCGTACCATGGAAGGCGGCTCATCCCGGGCCACCTATCATGGATATGCGTTTACCAACCAGTACCAGGTTGACAAACGACTGGGTGGTAATGAAGCCTATCAATCACTGATCGGTGCTGCCCATAAAAAAGGAATGAAAATTATCCAGGATGCCGTATATAATCACATGGGCAAGGATCATTTCTTTATACGTGATTTACCGGCCAGGGACTGGCTGAACCAGTGGCCTTCTTACACGAACACCTCTTATAAAGATCAGCCGCTGGTGGATCCGTATGCCGCTGCTGTTGATTATAAAACGGCATTGGATGGCTGGTTTACACCCTTCCTGGTGGATATCAACCAACGCAATCCTTTTGTTGCTGCGTTTCTGATACAAAATGCTATCTGGACCACGGAAGAATTCGGCATTGATGGCTGGCGGGTGGATACCTATTTCTACAGTGATCCGGCTTTTCTTAACAAAGTGAATGAAGCCCTGTACCGCGAATTCCCAACGGTCACCGTTTTTGGTGAAGCCTGGGTGCAGAGTGTCACCAACAGTGCTTATTTCTGCGAGAATAACATAGCACTTCCTTTTAAACATAACAGCCAGGGGGTAACCGACTTCCCGCTTTATTTCGCCACCAATGACCTGTTGAATCAATCCTATGGCTGGAATGAAGGGGCCAATAAATTTTACCAGGTACTGGCCCAGGATGTGTTGTATAAAAACCCGATGCGCAATTGTATTTTCCTGGACAACCATGACCTGAACAGGTTCTATTCTGTGATCGGGGAGGATTTTATGAAGTATAAAATGGCGGTCAATCTCCTGCTGACTCAGCGGGGGATTCCCCAGCTTTACTACGGCAGTGAAATCCTGATGAAGAATTTTAAGAATCCGTCTGATGCGGAAGTGCGCAGGGATTTTCCGGGTGGCTGGTCCGGTGATCCGGAGAATAAATTTACAGCCGCTGGTCGTACTGCACCCGAAAACGAAGCATTTGGCTATGTAAAAGCCCTGGCGAATTTCAGGAAAATGTCTGCGGCAATTGGTTCAGGAAAACTGATGCAGTTCCTGCCGAAGGATGGTGTGTATACCTATTTCCGGTATGACTCAAAACAAACGGTGATGGTCATCTCAAATACGGGTAGTCAGCCTTTCAGGCCGGACTGGAATTACTTTTCTGAAAGAACAGCCGGTTTTTCCAAGCTCAGGAATGTGATCACAGGAACCATTTTACCAATGACCGGTTTTGACATCAAACCCAAAGAGAGTTTTGTATTTGAACTGCTGAAATAGTTATAAAAAGATATTCCAGATCGCCTGTTGTCCCCAGGACCCCCAGTCACTGGTGGCTTTTTTCACATTTTCGATCAGTTCCCGGCCTTGCTTTTTCTTGCCTTTCAACGGCGGGGTAATGATATTTTTATTGACATTCAAAAAATCCACTTTTGTGGCGATCCAGCTGCTGTACATCCGGGGAATAGTAATGCCGAGGATCATACCGGGTAATCCATGTATACCCATCGGTCCACCGCTGATCAGGATCTCATCTGTATAGAAAGCAAAAACATAAACACTGTCGAAAATGATACCCACTGCCTTCCGGCAATTGAAACCGGCAATTTCCCGGGTTTCATTAGGCACCAGTTTCCAGTCGATCTGCATCATGGAATCAGTGAGGAGATAGTGGTCATCAAAGACAAATTTTCGCTTAATGGATGTGCCGGTTTCAAAATCGCTGTACCAGATATCTTCATCCACATTATTATTAAAGAACTGGACTTTTGTCTTTTCATCCTGCCGGTCGAATTTATACAGCGACTTATTGTTGTCAAATGTGTAGCTGTACCATTGTGTGGAGAACTGGGGGATCTTATCCCTGAACATTTCAGCCCATACACCTTCACCCATGGATTTATGGTTATTGATCCTCATTTCAAATTCAACAGAACCGCTGCTGATGAACTGCTGGGCTTTTACCTGTGTGCCGGTACAAAGCAGCAGGAGATATATTAATTTTTTCATGATAGTCCGTTTAAAGTTTAGAATCCGGTGGCGGGTTTACCGTTTTTAGAAATATTCCAGGTCAGGGTGAACAACCAGAACCGGCGGAGTGTGGTATAATAGGATTCGGTAAAACTGTAGCTGTTGAAACTCCGGTTAAAACCCCGGTTCTGATTCAGGATATCATAAACGCCGAGTTTCACCTCCAGGTCATTTCCTTTAAAGAACCGTTTGGTGATATCCATATTCCATTTGGTGAAATTATTGTTCTGTGTAAAGCGTTTATCCTTCTGGCGCAGTTCGGTGTTGATATCTGTGTGTATTTCAAATTTCTTTGGCAGGTAAAGGCGCCCGCTGGCCCAGCCTTCCAGTTGCCAGTATTTCGCATTGGCTGCGGTATTAATGCTTCCTTTTGATTCATTCCATGTAAATTCCGGTCCGAAGTCAAAGTCAAATTTATTTTCCTTTCTCATACTCGCATTTAATCTCAGACCGGCACTTTTTGTGGTGGTAAAATTTTTCACTCCGTTGATGAAATCCACACTCCGGAAAATATTGACGGTGGGGCCTGCACCCATTCTGACTTTTTTGATTTTAAAGCTGTAGTCTGAGTAAAGGTTCAGGTTATACTGCCCGTTGCTGTTTACGGTCTGATAGGTCCTGCGACCCGATGCATCAATGTTGCTGGATTGTACAAATGCCTTATCCGTGGTGCTGAAATTGATACTGGCCCAGATGCCTTTTTCTTTCAGTACATTGAATAAATTGAAGCTGGTTCCGAAATTATGGCGAAAGGATTGTTTCAGTGCCGGATTCCCGATATAGATATTCAACGGATCAGTATTGACAAATACGGGCTGCAATTGTTCCAGGCTGGGGGCAGTGGTGGAACCATTATAGTTAAACCGGAGGCCGGTATTGGGCTTGAATTTGTAATTGTACGAAGCTTGTGGAAAGAAATTGATAAAGTTATAATTCGTTGTATTGTTCAATGTCTTGTTTTTCTGAATAAAATGGCTGAACCCGGCAGATGCCCCGAAAGAGTAGCTATATTTTTTTTTATTTACCCGGAAGTTCAGGCCCGGGGTATTCACCAGCCGGTCAAATACAAAGGAGTTACTCAACGTGTCCACCACGTCTTCATATTTACCATTATTGGCTTTTTCATAGGTCTGCCGGTCGCTGGTGCTGCTGTTCCAGGCGATGGAATGACTTAGCTCCATGTAAAAATCCTTCGCTAAGGGTTCCGTATAGGAAATCTTTGTATTGATCCCCCTGGCGGAATTTTCCCTGACCTGCTGCTGATCAATGGTGTCCGTCCGGTCATGAAGGCCATTGCTGTAATATTTGTTCATTGCATACAGGAACCCGTCATTGTCGGAATTACTCCAGTTGAAATCAGTGTTGACGGACAATGTGCGGGATAGTTTTTTAAACTTGTGTTTCCAGAGCAGGGTGGAATTGAAGCTGCTGTTTTCGCCGGTTGAACGACTGTTACGCCGGCTGTTGTTAATGCTGTCCAGTCCTTCCGTCAGCATTTCACTATAGGAAAAACTGCTGATTTTAGTATTTTTCCGGTTCACTTTAGTGGTCCACTTGAGTGAATTGGCTGAATCCAGGTTGAAATCCATGGTCAGATTC
Organism: uncultured Chitinophaga sp.; assembly: GCA_964650455.1. Lineage (GTDB taxonomy): Bacteria > Bacteroidota > Bacteroidia > Chitinophagales > Chitinophagaceae > JJ008. The sequence continues at coordinate 19,856 of CAZYTV010000021.1, forward strand.
AACGCATGTTTGCTGTTGGAATTATAACTGTTACTGTTATTCCGGCTGATCCAGCTGCTGTCTGGTAAAAATGTCCTTGAGAAACCGGAGTTAACCGCATCCGCATTAATCCGGCTGAATTTATAACCGGAGTTAAAACTCTGTTTGTCATCCTTACCGAATTTATTGCTGTAATGCAGTCCGCCGTTTGTATTTCGGGGGATACCGTTCCTTCCGCCCCAGAAGTTTTCATCTGCATCACCACTCATGCTGATCCACATGCCACCATCGTCTGACATACCGGTACTCATATTATCATTGCCCCCGTAATTCTGGGCATCCTGCCAGTCCAGGTTCGTCTGCCCGGTATTGCTCAGTATACCATAGGCGGCCAGTTTACGTTTATCCTTAAAGGAATTAAACATGGCTGCATTATTATATTTATCCTTCAGTCCGCCGCCGGCTTCCACTTTGCCGAAATAACCCCTTTTCGTTTTCATTTTCAGGTTAATCGTTTTGTCTTTTACCCCGTCATCAATTCCGGTAAATTCGGCCTGATCACTTTTTTTATCAAAGACTTCCACTTCCTTTACGGCATCTGCGCGCAGGTTTTTAGTAGCGATACCCGGATCACTGCCGAAGAATTCCTCGCCATCCACCAAAACCTTTTTTACCCGTTCACCCATGGCGGTGATCTTGCCATCTTTGTCTACCTGAATTCCGGGCAGGCGGCGGAGTAACTCCTCCACGTTGGCTCCGGCTCTCACTTTAAAACTATCCGCTGTATAAACAGTGGTATCTCCCTTGATCCGGATCGGGGAACCGGTTTTAAGAATGACTTCTGCCAGCAATTTTGATTTTGGAGTCATATATACCCGGCCCAGGTCGTTGGTGCTTCCTGCTGCCACCCGAACGGTATCAAAATAATCGCCCATAAAAGGATGAGTGGCCATCAGGATATAAGAACCTGTTTTAATATTTTCAAGTGAGAAATGTCCATCCTTTCCCGCACGGGCGAATTTCACTAAAATGGAATCGGATTTGCGTAAAAGGGAAATGACGGCATTGGAAGCGGTCTTTTTATCAACGGAATCGGTGATTTGTCCCTTAATGACCGAAGTCTGTGCATAGGCGGAAACGGCTCCCATTAGAAGTAACAGGCCCACAATGAGCTTTTTTTTCATGGCTTGATGTTGGTTTAGGTCAGGTTTAAGGGTTATGGCGCCGCTAAATTCCCATGAAATTCTCGTGAATGCAATGCCGTTCGTGTAATTTTAAGTTAAAACACGGAATAACCGGAAATTTATGACTGCTAAAAAGAAAACAATTGCTGCTGTAAAAACGGAAAAAGGGAAAAGTGTTGCATCGCTAAAAGATAAAGCCGGACACCCCGTGCCCGTCCGCAGTAAGAAATATGAAGAGGAGAATTTTGTAGATACCAGTTTACGGGTATGGAATTATTCGATGCTATCTGATGAGGATGTACAGAATTACCAGAATGGCACCAACTATCAGTTGTATAAAAAATTCGGTTCTCATTCTATACAGGTCAATGATACCTGGGGAATGTACTTCTGTGTATGGGCTCCTAATGGTACTGCTGTTTCCGTGAAAGGGAATTTCAATGACTGGAAGAACCATGAATATGAACTGTATCCCCGTTGGGATAAAAGTGGTATTTGGGAAGGGTTTATTCCCGGTTTTAAACTGGGTGAAGCCTATAAATATCATATTATCGGTTTTGGAAAAAAGGAACAGGACAAGGGAGATCCGTTTGCCAATTTCTGGGAGAAAAGGCCGCAAACAGCCAGTATTACGTGGGACATGTTTTACGAATGGAATGACCAGGACTGGATGAAGAAAAGAAAAAAGCACAATGCGCTGGATGCACCGTGGAGTGTATATGAACTGCACCTGGCCAGCTGGATGCGTCCGGATAAAAACGACGAAGAGCGTTACAACAGCTACGATGATATTAGTGAAAGACTGGTGCCTTACCTGAAGGAAACCGGCTTTACCCATGTGGAGTTCATGCCGGTCATGGAACACCCCTTTGATGGCAGCTGGGGGTACCAATGCACCGGTTTTTTTGCGTCCACCTCCCGTTTTGGGGATCCGCAGGGATTAATGCGGCTGATTGATGCCCTGCACCAGGCAGAGATCGGTGTGCTGCTCGACTGGGTGCCGTCCCATTTTCCATATGATGCACACGGACTCTTCATGTTTGACGGCACTCACACGTATGAGTATGCGGATATGCGTAAAGGGTTTCACCCCGACTGGAACAGTTATATCTTTAATTACAAACGGGGAGAAGTGAAATCCTTCCTGATCAGCAGTGCACGCTTCTGGTTTGATCTTTTTCATATTGACGGAATCCGGGTGGATGCCGTGTCCTCCATGCTTAAACTGAATTATTCCCGGAAACACGGACAATGGGAGCCCAATGAATATGGCGGTGATGGAAACCTGGAAGCAATTGCCTTCATCAAAGACCTCAATGAAACCATCTTCCGTGATTTTCCTGATGTACAAACGATTGCTGAAGAAGCCACAGACTGGCCGGGTGTGAGCAAACCCACTTTTGAAGACGGACTGGGTTTTGGCATGAAATGGATGATGGGCTGGATGCATGATACGCTTGATTATTTCAAATTTGATCCTGTATTTCGCCAGCACCACCAGAATAAGTTTTCTTTCAGCATGATGTATTTCTATGACGAAAATTTTATGCTGCCGATCAGTCATGATGAAGTGGTGCATGGCAAAAGCCCGATGCTTTATAAAATGCCGGGTGATGAATGGCAGAAGTTTGCCAATCTCCGGCTCCTGTACACATACATGTGGACACATCCCGGTGCCAAACTGCTTTTTATGGGCAGTGAGTTCGGACAGACCAGTGAATGGAATTACAAATCAGAATTGCAATGGGAATTGTTACAATTCGATTGTCACCGGTTACTGAAAGATTGTGTGAGTGACCTGAATAAATTGCTGCGCCAGGAATCAGCCCTTCACCATAACCAGTTCAGCATGGATGGTTTTGAATGGGTGGACCTGAATCACCGGGCAGAATCGGTGATCGTTTTCAAGCGTAAAGGGAAGAAAAAAGGAGATGACCTGCTGGTTGTACTGAATATGACCCCGATCGTCCGGCAGGATTGGGTCATTGAAGTAATTGGAAAACCTTATACGGCTGAAATATTTAACAGCGACAGTACAATTTACTGGGGGGCAGGCATCGTTTATAACCCGGAAGTTAGATGTGAACTCATTGACAAGGCTCAAAAAAAATACCGTGTTACCGTAAATTTACCGGCACTGGCTGGCATTATTCTGAAATAACTACGGATTTGTGATAAAATTAGTTGATAAAGAACGGATTAAGCTTTGATTTGTCAAACCTGCGTTTTATCTTAGTTCCCCGGCATTCACTTAAGGAACGCCCCAAATCATCCTATGTTAAAGATAATTTTATCTTCCTGTATGCTTCTTTGCGGCAGCCTGGTCTTTTCCCAGACAGCGGTGAACACGATACATGTGTCAGTTGACAGTGCCGATTACTTCTTGCAGAAAGGCCTGGTGGAAAAACAAAATGGCCGCCGGCTTGAATCACTCAAAAATTTTGAGAAAGCGATCCGCTACGACTCCAGCAGCAAATTAATTATCACCGAACTGGCTTCCGCCTATCACGATCTGCGCAAATACAATAATGCCCTCGTGATGTACAAACGGTTAATGACTTTGGGGGAGGAAACACCGGCTCTTTACAAACAAGTCATGCAGCTTTGTTTCCAGATGAAGCAGCAGGACGAAGTGATCATTTATGCCAGTAAACTGAAGAAACTGGACCCTGCCGAAAAAGTGAGTTTCTATATTGGCAAGGCTCATTATGAAATGGAGAATTACGGAGAAGCCATTAAAACCCTGAATGAAGCGGCCAAAGAAGACCCGGCGAATGCGGAAGTACCCTATATGATTGCCCGCAGTTATGCGGATATGATGAATTATAAACTGGCTGTTCCTTTTTTCAAGAAAGCGATTGAGCTGGATCCCCAGAAAAACTACTGGATCTACGAACTGGGTCTGATCTGTTATGCCATGCATGATGATAAGAATGCGCTTAAATACATCCTGGAAGCAGCGGATAAAGGATTGAAACGAGATAATGAATACCTGGAAAACCTGGCCATTGCCTACCTGAATGTTGGGCAACTGGATTCCGGTGTGGCTATGCTCAACGTGATCCTGAAAAAAAGACCCAGCGACCTGAATATCCTGAACATGGTGGCAGAAGCTTTTTATTATAAAGCCAAATACGACCTGGCCATGGAATACTGGGACCGTATACTTGAATATGACAAAGAAAACGCCACTGCGCTTTATATGATCGGTATGTGCTACCAGAAAAAAGGAGGCCGTGAGAACACCGAAAAAGGGATCGCCCTATGTGATAAAGCCATTGAACTTGACCCAAGCCTGGCGAATCTGAAGCAGAAGAAAATGATGGCCGGGCTCTAGGAAAGATAGTAGTTCATAGTTAGTAATCAACAGTACCGTCTATGTTAATTGAATTAAAAAATGGTGCACTTAGCAGATAAGAACTGTTTCATATAAAGTAAAATGCAATCATATAGTGATTGCATTTTTTTTATATCAGGTATTTTGATGACTATTATTCTAATCTAAAAGATATTTTCCACTTTTGGGCATTGACTACTAACTACCGACTACTAACTACTAACTGCTTTTACATCCGTTCCGGTACCCGGATTCCCATTAACCCCATACCCGAAGCAATCACATGTGCAGTCATTTCGGATAATTGCAGCCGTAATTCCTTTTTTTCTTCCGACTCTGCATTCATGACCGAATGTTCGGTATAAAAAGTATTAAAGGTCTTGGCCAGGTTGAAAACATAGATAGCCAGCAGGGAAGGGTTATGTTCTGCTACTGCCTGTTCAATAACTGCAGGATATTGTTCAAGGAATACGAGTAGCGCTTTCTCCAGCTTTAACAGTGGAGCGTGCAGGCTGCCTGCTGCCAACTGCCGACTGCCGGCTGACCTATCTACGCTGCCTTTTCTCAGGACAGACTTGATCCGCGCATGTGTATACTGCACAAACGGGCCGGTAAATCCATGGAAGTCGATGGACTCTTCCGGATTGAAGATCATTCGTTTTTTGGGATCCACCCGCAGCAGAAAGAACTTCAGCGCACCCAGGGCAATAATATCATAAAGCTCCTTCAGTTCGGTGGCCGTAAAGTCTTTTACTTTACCCAGTTCTTCTGTTTTATGTCGTGCCACATTGACCATTTCTTCGATCATATCGTCCGCATCCACAACCGTACCTTCTCTTGTTTTCATCCGTCCGGAGGGTAACTCCACCATGCCATAACTCAGGTGGTAAATACCTTCTGCACCGGGGATACCCAGTTTTTCACCGATCAGTTTCAGCACTTTGAAGTGATAGTTTTGCTCATCAGCCACTACATATATGCTCTGCTGGCAGCCAAACTCTTCCTGTTTCTGGGCCGCCAGCCCGATGTCCTGGGTTATATATACAGCCGTTCCATCTTTACGTTGTACTACTTTTTCATCGAGTCCGTCTGCAGTCAGATCGATCCATACGCTGCCGTCTTCTTTTTTAAAGAAAACATTTTTGGCAAGCCCTGTTTCCACTGCTTTTTTGCCGAGCAGGTAAGTCTCACTTTCATAATAGGTTTTGTCAAAATCGCTGCCGATCCGATGGTAGGTTACCTCAAAACCCTGGTAAACCCAGCTGTTCATTTTCTTCCATAGTTCAATTACTTCGGGTTTGCCGGCTTCCCAATCCACCAGCATTTGCTGTGCGGCTTTCATAATCGGGGCTTGTTTTTCCGCATCTTCTTTACTGAATCCTTTTTCGATCAGTTCCGCCATCTGCTTTTTGTGTTCATTGCCAAACTGAACATAATAATCCCCGACAAAATGATCCCCTTTTATTCCTGTGCTTTCCGGGGTGGCTCCGTTGGCAAATAATTGCCAGGTCACCATACTTTTACAAATGTGGATACCGCGGTCATTGGAGATGCAGGTTTTGTAGATTTCGTAGCCATCATATTTCAGGATCTCCGCCACACTCCAGCCCAGGAAATTATTACGCAGGTGACCCAGGTGAAGGGGTTTGTTGGTATTGGGTGAGGAATATTCGACCATTACTTTTTGCCCGTTAGGGGCTTTTTTACCAAAAGCCGGGTTGCTGTAATTATGCTGTAATACTTCCACCCAGTATGCGTCAGTGATGGTCAGGTTTAAAAAACCCTTGATGACATTATGTGCTCTGAAAAGTTCCGGGTGCTTCTCCACCAGGGCAGTCCCGATTTCCTGTCCCAGTTGTTCCGGTGATTTCTTCAACTGCTTCACCAATGAAAATAACACCACTGTATAATCTCCTGTAAATTCAGGCCTGGTGATATTAATAGTCAGATCGGCTTCGGCATAGTCCTGCCCGTACAATCCGGAAACTGTACTGATGATCAGCGGTTTTATCTTGCTTACAATACTCATTTTTTGTGCTTTGGAAGAGCAAATTTACGGAAATGCCGGGAGGGTTTAGAATAGCTTTCATGGTAGGGTCTGTTTCCAAGTACGAAGTACGACTGACGTGTCTTGAAGTATTAATTCATAGGAGGGGCTGTTGACTACTAACTACTAACTACCTGCTACGAACTATTTCCTATATTTGCCCCCGCCGATGCGAAAACACCTTCATAGCGCCCGGGATTTCATCCTCCCTGTAATTGATTTCTTCTACCCGCCCTTCCGGCGGCTGATGAATTTGCAGACCTTCCGTTATGGCGCATCGGGAGGTGGGAATGTGATACTGGGTTTCCTGATCTATACGCTGAGCTATAAGTTTATTTTCCTGGAAGAAGAGTTTCATTTTGGCTTCTATGCCTTCAAAGGACACGTGGCGGCCCTGTTTATTTCCTTTTGTATTACGTTTCCGATCGGTTTTTTCATGTCGAAGTATGTGGTCTTTAATGACTCCAATATGAAGGGCCGGGTCCAGCTCTTCCGGTATTTTATGGTATGCATGTTCAACCTGGCTCTGAACTACCTGCTGCTCAAAATTTTTGTAGAAAGAATGCGGCTGGATGCCATTATCTCTCAGGTAATGACCATCGTGATCGTGGTGGTGTTCAGTTACCTGGCGCAGCGTAATTTCTCTTTCAAAGCCACTTCATCCGGAGAAGAAGAATAAGAAGTCTGCATGAAAGCAGCATTATAAACTCAGCTTTCCGGCATCCACTTTTACCTGCAGATTTCCCTCACAATTGCTCCTGATCACCATGTACTGCTGCATCGGGTACATCCGGATGAGGCGGATATTATCAATAGCTCCGTTACTGCTGATACCCGGCATCCATTCCTGGTTGAGTTGGGTATTGATCGTGACCTTGGCACTGTCGATATAGGAACCCAGTTCAAACCGGGCAATCTTACCGATCTCTTTCGTGATCTTTTTATCAAAGAGCCAGCCCGCAGAGCCCAGCAAGAGGTTTTTGGTCTTAATATCAAAATCCATGTTGATGACTTCAATGATCCGCTTATCGGTGTCATACCAGGGTTGTCCGGTCAGGTAAATCACACCACTATTGGTGCCGGAGAAATGCAACCGTATGATCAATTTGTCAAAGCCGCCACCATAGATCTTACAACTGTCAATGATAAACTGTTTTTTGACAAAAGCTTTTTTGAAATCAAAACTTTTCCCAGCCACCTGTTCGTTCATAATATTGCTGAGCGAGTCATAATTCAGCATGGCATCGAGAAATATATTAAATCCCGGCCGGGTGGCAGTATTGCTGATATGAGGGACTGTTGAGGGGTAATCAGCCGGCTTCTCAAAACTGATCACGGGTTTGGCGGATAAGCCCAGCGATATGTACAGGGAATCGTTTTTTGCCTCCAGCCGGTTCAGGTGTACCGACCGGGGATTGATCTTTAACCAGCCTAACCCATATAAACTATAGGAAGAGGAAAGCTGGTTCCATATTTTCTGCATTTGTGGTTTCAGGTCGGTACTTCCATAGTTTTTATCCAGGTCTTTTTTCGCGGCATCCAGTTCAGCCACCAGTCCTTTCATCACTTCATTGGTGATATTCTGTCCCCAGAAACAGACTTCGCATTTGTCCAGTGGCTGCGGGTCATTCCGCCTGATATCCAGTTTCACTTTATAATTGGTCATGAGGGCAAGACTATTACTGAACGAGACATTCACTTTCCGTTCCGGTTCATCAAATCCGCACCGGCAGGGTGGTGTCCAGGGGGTCAGTGCTATCCCGTTGGTGCAGGCACGGGTGGAACCAACAATTTTATAATAGCCGGTAAATCCCAGTTGCAGCGACATTCCGCTGGCTGTCATCTGCAGTTTACTCCGGCGGAATGAATACTTGTACCGGGTGTCGCAGGCTTCCTGTACCCAACCGTTGGGATAGCCGGGGGAGGTAAACAGGGTATCTACTGATTTTTCAGCCATCCTGTATACTGGCTTCAGGTCGATCTGTATGGGGATATTCAGTTCCGAATCAGGAAGTGAATCCAGCCTGAAATTACCCGGTGAAAGATCTGGGTTAGACGGATCGATCCGTTGCGCTTGTAAATGGGTAACACTGCAAATAAGAATAAAGAAGAATATCCGTTTTCCGTTCATGGCTGTAGAGTGGGACAAATGTAAATAAAGAAAAGAGAAGGAATTGTGAAGAAAAATCAGCCGTTGTTCCTTACTGCTAATAGCGGAGTGGCCTCCTATTTCGGGCGAGGCGAGAAATCTTACCTCTCTTTCTCCCCCCTATGTCCCGTCATTCCGAGCAGAGCGAGGAACCCTGTATTTACCACGCAGCAAGTAAACTTGTGTTTGAACATCTGCAATAAATACAAGTTCTCTCACTTCGTTCGGGATGACGATAGGTGGGGGGGAGAAAGAAATACAAGATTTCTCGATGTGTTCGAAATGACAGCCGCTGCGGACAGGTGTTAGCTGTCAAGATACAGCCCATCCTTTGAAATAATACTTAAAGGCACGTCTTTCGTACTTCTTACTTCGTACTTCTAACCTCGTACTTCTAACCTCGTACTTCTAACCTCGTACTTTCTCCTTAAGTTTCCCCATCATCCCCTCCACCCGTTTCAATCGGGTTTCTACCTTCTTTGCGGTCACGATCCATTCGAGATATTCTTTTTTATGGGTGAAGGCAAGTTTGTTAAAATAATCAGATTCCGCTTTGTTTTTCTTAAAGGCGGCGGCCACGTCATCCGGTAGTTTCACTTCTTTGGTTGACGGATTAACCCAGTTAAAAATTTCCCTTATTTCTTTGGGTTTTGCTTCCTTCCTTTTATCGGTCTCCGTTTTTGCCCGGAACCCGAAAACCGACCAGGTATTGTCAAAGGAAATCAGGCTGATCCAGGTGAGTTTGTCCCCTTCGGCCAGCAGGCAATCCCATCCCTTATCCCGGGTCAGGTCTGTTTGTATCTTAGAAGTGCCTTTTGGATAATAGACCCAGACGCTAACTTCCTGGTTTACCATCTTCATCACCGTGCTCATTTCTTTTTCAAGTTGCGTCCCGTTCAATACAAACCAATGATCCTGGTCAGCTTTAGTGCCCTTATTGGTAATTGTAACTCCGGCAGGAACCTTACCTAAGCCCTTTATAAAATTATCCGGGGCATGTAAAGTAAGCAGGGTAAATCCGGGTTTGATGCGGAGCTTGTCGGGAAGAGAGGTAGGCATGGCAGGAAGTTGTTTGGGAAGTCAAAATTTAAAAGTCAAAAGTAAAAAAAACGATAGCAGGAAGTTAACTTTCTGCACCGTTGCCAACTGCTGACTATTCCCAAAACCTGACATTTTTTCACCTTCCACCCGCCCGGCACAATGATTGACAATAGATAGCGAACTCTAAAACAAGAATCATGGGAAAGATAATAGGAATCGACTTAGGAACCACCAATAGCTGCGTTTCCGTAATGGAAGGCAATGAGCCGGTGGTGATCGCCAACGACGAAGGACGCCGTACAACCCCGTCCGTAGTGGCTTTTCTGAAAAATGGTGAACGTAAAGTGGGTGACCCTGCTAAACGCCAGGCCATTACGAACCCCCATAATACCATCGCTTCTGTGAAGCGTT
>CAZYTV010000022.1:0-29125 GCA_964650455.1 uncultured Chitinophaga sp.
AAGAACATGGAGTAGAAAAAGGAAATACACTTTATATGTACCGGCATTCAAATAAACCATATCATATTGATTATTGTTTTCTTTCAGCAGATTTCACAAATAGAATTAGAACAGTGGAAATAGGTGCCTTTGATAAATGGATAAAACACAGTGATCATTTGCCGCTAATTATCAATATTGAATAATACACCAAAAAAATATTCACGATTCGTCAATGTTTTGAATTTCTTATAATCAACATGATCGCAAGTTGAACCCCTTCAGGGCTCCAGGGGCCCGTGTGCGCCCTCTTACCCGAGTTTCATCTGGGAGTATTAAAAGTTCAGCCCCTTCGGGACTTTCTGCTATGAAGCCTCGCCTTCATTAGTCTATGTTTTCCAGGCAAAACTTCAAGTCAACAACCAATTTTCGAAGTACGTTACTACTAACTACTATCTTCTAACTACTAACTCATTCACTCGTCCATTTCCAACAGAAGGTTCACCACCCCTCCTTCGCTAAAAGCTTGGAGGACAAGCACCAATTATGCTAATCATCTTCTATTTCAAGCAGCAAGTTCACCACAAGAGCTGTCCACCCCGTCTGATGAGAAGCCCCCAGTCCCTGTCCCGTATCGCCATGGAAAAATTCATAGAAGAGGTGATGCTCCCGGAAATACTTATCTGACCATTGGGGGTGCTTTTTATCGTGATACTGGAAGGCGCCTTCTTTCTCTTTATTACGTTCAAAGATCTTCAGGAGACGTTTGGTAAGTTCGTTGGCGATCTGTTTGAGGTTGAGCAGTTTTCCTGAACCGGCCGGGAATTCGTATTTGTAGTTGTCACCGTAATACCCATAGTACTTGCGCAGGGAATGAATGATCAGGTAATTCAACGGCAGCCAGATCGGGCCGCGCCAGTTGGAGTTGCCGCCAAACATGGAACTGGAGCTTTCTCCGGGTTCGTATTGAATACTGTATTCATTGCCCTTGTAACTAAAGGTATAAGGCTCCTCATGCACTTTGGATAAGGACCGTATGCCGTAATCAGATAAAAACTCTGCTTCATCCAGCAACCGCTTCAACAGGTGTTCCATCCGGTCGCCGATCATGATGGCAAACAAATAATTGCCATCCGCGTTCTTCTTATCAATATCGGAAATAATGCGGGTGAGATCCGGCCGGGTGAGACGGATCACTTCCAGCCGGGTATTAAACTGCTTCAATTGTTCAAACATACTGCCGTGCATGATCTCCACCGCCAGCATGGGGATGATGCCCACCAGGGAGCGGATCCGCAGGCGTTCACTGCTGCCGTTCTCAAATTGGATGGCATCATAATAAAAGGAATCCTTCTCATCCCAGAGCGAAATATCTTTCTTGCCGATATGGTGCATGGCCCAGCCAATGTTCAGGAAATGACGGAAGAACTTGGCCGCCGATTCCTCATAGGCCTTGTTATGCTCTGCCAGTTCGAGTGACATCCGCAGCATATTGATCGCATACATGGCCATCCAGCTCGTGGCATCGGCCTGCTGCAGTTTCTTGATACCCGGTGGCATGTGGTTGCGGTCAAATACACCGATATTATCCAGTCCGAGGAATCCCCCTTCGAAAATGTCTGTACCATTAGCGTCTTTCTGGTTCACCCACCAGGTAAAATTCATCAGCAGCTTCTGGAAAGCCCTTTCCAGGAAATCCCAGTCGGGTTTTCCGGTTTTCTTTTTATCTGCTTCAAACACATACCACACGCCCCAGGCATGCACGGGTGGATTCACATCACTGAAATTCCATTCGTAGGCCGGGATCTGCCCGTTGGGATGCATGTAATATTCACGCAACACGACCAATAACTGCTGTTTGGCAAAGTCCGGGTCCACATGCACAAAAGTGGCTGCATGGAAGGCCAGGTCCCAGGCAGCAAACCAGGGATACTCCCATTTGTCGGGCATGGAAATAATGTTCCGGCAGGTCAGGTGCTGCCAGTCGTGGTTGCGTTTATAGTTCCGGACCGGTGGCGTTTCGTCGGGTTCGCCATTGAGCCATTTATAAACATCGAGGTAATAAAACTGCTTGGTCCAGAGGAGTCCGCCCGCCGCACTGCGGAGTAAGGCTTTGTGAGCCGGGGATAATTTTTTGGGTGTAAGCTTATCATAATAATGATCTGTCTCCGCCTGCCGTTCTTCAAAGACGAGATCAAAATCCACCCAGGGATCTTCCAGTTGTTTTTTGCTTAAGCGGATATGGAAACTGGCGGATTCGCCGGGTAATATTCTTTCTTTTAACCACACCGCTGCTTTTGTCCCCTGCTTTTTCAGATTGACCGTGGCACTTTTATCCACCACATAATTATTGATCCCGTCTTTTACAAATGAAGTTTCGTTCGGACGGTTATACATCCGCTCATTGTTCGTCTCGTTATCGCAGAAAACCTGTTCACCTCCCTGGTGATATAAATAGAACTGGCCATTGCGCTCTGAACTGGTTTGCAGGCAGTGGTCATTCAGCGAACTGATTTCCGGTTTGGAAAAACGGGGATTATGTCGCCAGAAATTGCGGAACCAGATATGCGGCAGCACATGAATGGCAGATGCTTCCGGGCCGCGGTTGTACACCGTAATCTTCATCAGGATATCATTCACATCACTTTTGGCATATTCTATATAGCAATCAAAATACCGGTCTTCATCGAAAATACCGGTGTCGAGTAATTCATACTCCGGACTCAACCGGTCAATTTTGTTTTCCTTCACCAGCTCCAGGTAGGGAAAAGCTGCCTGCGGGTATTTGTATAAAAATTTGCAGTAGGAATGGGTTGGGGAAGAATCCAACTGGAAGTAAAGTTCTTTTACGTCTTCACCATGATTACCTTCATTATTGGCCAGGCCAAAAAGCCGCTCTTTTAAAATGGTATCCTTCCCGTTCCAGAAGGCGGGCGCCAGGCAGAGGATCTGGTCGGCATCACAGAAGCCTGCAATGCCTTCTTCGCCCCATCGGTAAGTATAACTGCGGGCCAGGTCATGGTTGATATAGGTCCAGGCATGTCCGTCAGGACTATAATCTTCCCGAACAGTCCCCCACTGCCGATCAGAAAGATAGGGTCCCCATTTTTTCCAGCTCCGGTTATTCGTAGATTGAGAAAGCCGTTCATTTTCAGCATTAACCATAGTATACACTTAAAATATTGCTACACCAGTCCGGTTTTTTCACATATTAATAATCGCAATATAATTTAAATTCGGGCATCTTTTACGTTTTGCGACTGATATCTGTCTTGATTTCAGGCAAAAACAGAAGTGAATACGGGTTATATTTATGAGCTTATACTGATCACATGAAAAAAATGCTGCTGCTTATTTATTGTTTCCTGACAGGTTTCATTCTTTTCTCCCAGTCCGTTGAATCCAGCACCGTCGAAGTCCGTTTATACCTGCCCGCCCATGTTAAAGCATTACCGGCAGCAGGAACTAAACTGGAGATCTTCTTTACTACATTTCTCAGCGATTCGGTAAATACCGGCATACCCAAAAAAGTGGTGGCCAGAAAAGTTAAAGAGAATGTCTATGAATTTCAGTTACCTCATATCCGGTTCTGGCATATCGGGTTCAGCTATGGAAAATTTAGTTCCCAACTGCTATGTATCAATAATAAAGATGGGAATGCAGGAGAAAACTATGACTTTAAAATTCTCCTGAATCCGATAAAAGTGGATTTTGCGCATATTAAATTTCTGCCTCCCTGTCTTACTACAGATGAGGAAAAGTGAGTAACTGTTGTAATGCTGACCAGGCTGGAAGACTGCAATTATATATGGGATTCGTTGACCGGGAAATGACAGCACGAAAGAAGATACCATTAAACCACGTAATATGAGCCTGAAATCATTGCTGATTTACCTGTTACCTGTTTTGCTTTTATATTCCTGCAAACCGAAAAACAAAACAGCTTTTTACCTGCCGGCAGAATGGGAACCACAATCAGGTGTGATTGTCGGTGAACTTGATGATGCAGCCAGTTTTGAAATGGTCAGCCAGTTGGCCCGGGAAATGAAAGTGTATTGTGTGGCCGCAGACACTTCTGTTGAAACCTACCGAAAGCAATTATCAGCAGCCGGGGTAAGCCTGGACAGTATCCGGTTTTTAAGTTCTCCAACCCGATTTACATACGCGGAAAGGGACGGATTGTTGTTTATGCGAAATGAAAATGGCGATAAACAACTGGTGGATTTTGCCTGGAATATGTATGGCTGGTATTTTGATCCCCTATTCAAAGATTATATTGAAGGGGATAAGAAAAAAAGGGAACATTACACGTCGGTTCACCGCAGGGAATTTCCTTTTCCGGTAATTACTTCTTCAATGGTCAACGAAGGTGGTGCCATTGAAAGCAATGGGAAAGGAACCATTTTACAGGTGGAATCCGTCAATATGCAACGCAATCCAGGCCTGTCGAAGGAAGCACAGGAAGCCGAATTAAAAAGGGTACTGAATGCAAAAAAGATCATCTGGCTAAAAGAAGGGGCAGCTGAAGACCCGTTTGGCTGGGGCACCCTGATAACCGAAAACTACTTCGGCATTGGTGTAAAAGGTCATGTGGATGAGTTTTGCCGTTTTGTGGATGAGCATACAATTCTGATATCCTATCCGGATTCAGCCGAAGCAGCACTTGACCCGGTAAAGCGCATTACACTGGAACGAATGAAGATCAACTACAACATCCTGAAGAATGCCACGGACCAGGATGGCAACCCTTTTACTATTGTCAAAATGCCTGTGCCGGATATTAAATACATGACTTTTACCCTGGACACACTCAACAGAAATGATGAAGTAAAATTCCTGTCAAAGCAAATCCTTTATGAACAAAAGAACTTCACCATGGGCGACACGGTACATTTTGTCCCATCAGGCAGTTATTTGAATTTTTTAATTACCAACAAAACGGTGTTCGAAGCCAAATACTGGGCCGAAGGGATGCCCGAAAGCATTAAAGCAAAAGATGAAAAGGCAAAACAAATACTGCAGCAATATTTTCCCGGAAAAAGAATCTACCAGATCAGTACCGCGGAAACCAACCACCAGGGAGGCGGGCTTCATTGCTGGAGTATGCAGGTTCCGAAATAAAACGCAGACGGATGCTAAAATGTACCCGATGCTGTAACAATGACCTATATCTGGAAGCCGTTTCCCGGAAATATACCAAGAAAGTGGTATTGGGTCGTATTATCCTCCTCCCTTACCTTTACCTTGAAACCTTAATCCCCTCACCCATCCAGCTACCCTTCCCGTATCAATTATTTCAGCTCATAACGGAAATTTATTTCCGCGTGAATAGCCTGATACCTGCCGGCCGGTTACTGCCTGCAGGTACCCGTACCCAAGAAATATACCCTAAGATACAGTCCGGAGCGTCTGCCACTCTTATCCTGCCCATCCTGATCAAACATAACAGTAACCAACCACGCAGGTGTTCCGGGCTTTGTATTCCGAAGCTTTAGCGAAGGAGGGCTTTGTCCTCCGAAGCTTTAGCGAAGGAGGGTATCCTTCGGGTGTCAGGTTTCGGGACTTGTCCTCCCTTGGGTAGATTGACATTTATTTAACACCCGCCAGAAATACATCCACTGTATTTAGTACGATCATAAACAGCGCAAGTATTATATTTGACTTCATTGAAAAAAAACTGTTTATGCAAAAATCAATCTTCTTTTTTGGTTTTATTCTCATTTTGTCTTCCTGCCAGACTGCTAACGGGCAAGGCTGCAGTGATGCTGGTTTCTGCAGTATGAGTTCTTTCAAACCCCAGGTGAAACAAGGCACTAAATACCATGACCGGTTACGCATTGGATTTACAACAGGCAAAGCAGATAATGATATTTTCATAACCGGTCAGTACCTGGAATTGAATAAATCAATCAGTGATCAGTTTTCTGTTGATACCCGAATCAGTTCAATGTCACAATCCGGGAATTCGGTATCAGCTTTTGGTTTATCTGATATTTACATCAATGGCAACTATAAACCCGGAAAAATAAGTCTGACTCTCGGAGCTAAAATCCCACTCAACCCAGCGGACCGGGATAAAAACAATCTTCCGTTGCCCATGGATTACCAATCCAGCCTCGGCACATTTGATTTGCTGGCTGGGGTTGGCTTCACTATAAAAAAAATTCAGATCACAACGGCCCTGCAACAGCCACTGACCCAGAACAAGAACAGGTTTATGGCCTCCGATTATCCGAATAATTCTCCGTTACAGGAGTTTCAGTCCACCAGCCGCTTTGAAAGAAAAGGTGACATATTACTCCGTTTGTCCTATCCGCTGAACCTGGGAACGAAACTTGTCTTCACCCCGGGGCTTTTATCCATCTATCATCTTGGCACTGACAATTACCGCGATAATGCAGGCATTAAAAAAGAAATCACCGGCTCGGATGGATTGACCCTGAATAGTAATTTGTTTTTTGATTATGCCATTAATAACCGGCAAGGAATTCAATTGAGTATCGGAGCTCCATTCCTGGTAAGGGACACCCGACCGGATGGACTCACCCGGAAATTTGTGGCGGGGCTGGAGTATAGTATCCGGTTCTGATGTCAGCCTAAATATGATTCAAATTGTCAGATTTCTCTCCTTGCCAGGAAAATCAGTATTGCAGAAATGCGGTCCTTTATACTGCCTTCATTGGGGGCTGAAAAGCCCTGCCTGACAGTATCATCAATCTTCTTCATCCTATCTTGTCCAAATAAATAATGGGATTACCTTTATCATGATTCATGAAAAAAATCCTCAATTTCCTCCTGCTGCTCAGCTCATTTTTCGGCTACCTCGAATGGGCACCGGATAATCACGGATTCATCTTTCAACTGGAAGCCGAAATACTAAAGATCGCAAAAACAAATGCGGAATCCGTGGTACACCCATTTATCATATTGCCCTTTATCGGGCAGCTCATATTGCTCATTAGTTTGTTTCAATCGCCACCGAAGCAATGGTTTACAATCACAGGACTGGCCTGTACAGGTTTACTGATGGTATTGCTTTTAGTGACCGGACTATTCAGTGTTAATATCAGGATTATTGCTTCCACGCTTCCTTTTATATTAATATCATTATTCGTGCTGAAATTTCTATTGAAGAAAAAAACAGAGTGACAAACAATGCCTAAGCCCGACATTACTATATATATACGATCATCTCTCCTTGACCGCGAAAGGCAGCTTATTTTTTCTGAAGAAGGTATCATATATGAAAACAATGACCTGAAAGGAGCACCACTTAAACTGATCGAAAAGGAGAAAATTGACGGGTTCCGATATGGCATCAAATCGATAAAGGGTTTCGCGTTAGTGATTGGCCGCGTTTTTTGTATCGATGTCAGGGCTGCTAATAAAACGGCGTTGAAGATCCGGCTTAAATCTTTATATGGAGTCAGGAAAAAATTACTGGGTGAAAAATATGTCCGCATATTCAACTTGCTATTTGAATACTACTTCGAAGATCACCTGGAGAAATATGCTGAAAAAATTGATTCTGGTGATACCATCTTCCTGATTGGGACTCTTATCAGCCAGGAAGGAATCCTTCTCACGAATAAATCACCACTGATAAAATGGGAAAACCTTGGAACAGGTGCCTATGCCACCTATTATGCCCTTTTCTCCAAATCAGACACTGGCCACTACAAGACTTTTGACTATTTAACTGAATGGAATACCGCACTTCTCTTTTCACTGACCCGGACAATACTAAACCGTAAAGGATTAATACAGCTATAATTTTGCAGATGTGAAATTGCCTGAATCCCGATTGTATATAACAGCTGAAAGAGCTGAGATTCCTCGCTTCGCTTCGGAATCTAAATACCATCGGAAAAGTATCAGCTAATCCCTCGCTGTGCTCGGGATGACAAACTAAAATCCGGAGAAAGTCGCAACAATTTATGGGTTTAGAAAGTTTCCATAGGAGGAACCTGACATCCGACACCTGACATCCGACACCTGACACCCGTCACCTGACACTTTCACATTTCCTTAGTAACCAAACCAACCATTCCTGCATCTAATAAATATATAAAGTACAGCCGGTGCGGTTGGAAAGTGAGGATGGGGCTGGCGCAAAAAAATGAGTTATGAAACAACACCTCCACATTTCCGCCGCTTTCGACCAGCCTGAGCTGGTACAGAACCTGGTTGAACGTCTTGCCTACCGTCGTTATGATGCCGGCTATGATAAAGAAAAAATGCCTCCCGGCTGTAAGGCCCTGGAAACATCCTCTACTGAAGCTTTTGTAAGCGGCACTATGGGCATTGAGAGTCTCAACAAGAAAGAACAGTACAATATGCCGTTTATTACCTGCTTTATGTTTACCTGTATCAAGGGAAAGGAAGAACCTTACCAGCTTATATGGAGCTGCTCGTTAAACTAAACTCCTCCAATACAAAATACCAAGAAGCCAAGATCCAAGATGCCAAATAAATCACAAGACCAAGATTCAAGGATCAAAAAACATCAATAACCAAAGGATTTCCTTAAAATGTTTTGTTATTTGGTTATTGATGCTTCTTTGGCATCTTGGATCTTGGCTTCTTGGTTCTTTCTCTCTCTGTTCGCCCTTCATTTCCCGCCATTCACCGATAATTCACGTTCACCAGCCCATTCCCGTTTGCCACGTACGTCCAGGGACCTTAGTTTTGGTTAAAATTGATTGTATGGACCGCGAACAAAGACGAGAAGAAAGACGGCAGCGCCGGGAAGAATACCGGATGCGCTGGGAAGAGAACAGGCAGCGTTATATGGAAAATGCACCCCGTCACGGTCATGTATGGACCGGCTTATTTATTATACTGATCGGTGTGGCGGCCCTGCTTAATGCCAGTATTCCGGACCTGCCTTACTGGCTCTTCAGCTGGCAGATGTTCCTGATTGCCCTGGGCCTCTTTATCGGGATGAAACATGGTTTCAAGGGTTCCGCCTGGCTGATCCTGATTGTGATCGGCAGTGCATTCCTGCTCCGCGACTTTTTTCCCGACCTCGCCCTGCGCCGTTATTTCTGGCCCATGGCCCTTATTGCTGTAGGTGGACTCATCATCCTGCGGCCCCGCCGGAAATCCTGGGAACAATGCGGCCGCAAAGATTTTAAGAATACCAGTAGTTCCGGTACCAACACCGGAGGCAGTACCGAAAATTTTATGGATACCACCGAAACCTGGAGTAAGGATGATTTTGTGGACTCCACTTCTATCTTCGGAGGTGATAAAAAAAACATCCTTTCCAAAGATTTTAAAGGTGGTGATATCGTCAACATCTTTGGCGGCACCGAACTGAACCTGACACAGGCTGATATCAATGGCAAAGTAACCATCGAAATCACCACCATCTTCGGCGGCACCAAACTGATCGTACCCTCTAACTGGGAAGTGAAATCGGAAGCCGTTACTATTTTCGGCGGTCTGGAAGACAAACGGACCATGAGTGCCATTGCCAGCAACAGCGATAAAATATTACTGCTGAAAGGCACTGTGATATTCGGGGGAATAGAAATAAAGAGTTTTTAATTGTTGATCATAAGACCAACAACGTAACCAAGCGGTTTAGGCGTTTAGAAGTTTAGTCTTAATAAGACAATCTACCGCAAAGCTGCTAAACGCCTAAACACCTAAACCTTTAAACCAACCAACCTACAATGAACTGGTACTTAACCAAAATGGTCTTTCGCATCATCTGTGGTGATGGCAACCATACCGCCCAATTTGATGAACAGCTCCGCCTGGTCACCGCCGGCAGCAAAGAAGAAGCCTTTCATAAAGCCCAGCTCATGGGTATGCACGAGGAGGAAATGTTCTTCAACCAGCAACTGCAACTGGTGCAATGGCAGTTTATCAGCGTGAGCGAACTCTACCAGCTCAACGACCTGATCGATGGCGCTGAAGTGTACAGCAGGATAGAAGAAAAAGAAAACCCGGACAGTTACATGCATATCGTGCAGCAGAAAGCTGAACAGATCCGTTTTGGTAACAGCCTCGAAATCCTGAACCTGGCATAAAATGGCCCAATCCCCCTTATCTGTAATACGATTCAGGATATTGTTCATCGTTTGCTGGGTGATCATTGTCAGTGACCATATCATGCTCCTGCATTTCTTTGGTCTGCCCTGGGAACCCGCCACGATCGACGCCCTGCTGAGCAATACGCTGTTACTGCTGGCCTGTTTGCTGGTGATGATTGTATTGCGTTATTACCTGCCAAGGGGACAACAATATATCAATGTATTCGCACTGTGCCTGTTGCTGACTATAGCCTGGCTATTATTAAGCAAATGGTTACTGGGTCTGCTGCTGAACAGCCAGGAAGGATATAAAATACTCCTGCATAATTCCCTTTCTATCCGGTTCAGCATGGCTTTCCTGCTGCTTGGTTTTATTACCATGGTGAGTATCCTGTGGTACAGCCAGCTTGAACAGAAAGAACAGGAAGAACGGAAAAAAGATGCGGAGCGGCTGGCCCGTGAAGCGGAACTGTTTAAACTTCGTCAGCAACTGCAACCTCACTTTCTGTTCAACAGCCTCAACTCGATTAATGCCCTGATCGGGAGCCGTCCTCAGGAAGCCCGCAAGATGGTGCAGCAGCTTTCTGATTTTTTAAGAGGTACCATTAAAAAAGATGAAACCCAATGGGTGAACCTGCAGGAAGAACTGCAATATCTTCAACTGTATCTGGATATTGAAAAAGTACGTTTTGGTAACCGGCTGGCCACCGTCATTGACATTGATGACGCCACTCCGGTCCTTAAATTACCCGCCCTGCTCCTGCAACCGATTGTGGAGAATGCGATAAAATTCGGACTCTATGATACGATTGGCGAAACCGTGATCGAAATCAGTGCTGTAAAAGAAGAAAATCACCTGGTGATCAAAGTGAAAAACCCCTTTGACCCGGAAACATCTTCCCCCAGGCAAGGCACCGGATTCGGCTTGAACTCGGTACAAAGGCGTTTATACCTCCTGTTTGCCCGCAATGACCTGGTAACGACAGAAGCCAAAGAAAATATTTTCATTACTATTGTGCGGATTCCGCAAGCTTAAACGAAAACAATATGAGTAAAATAATTATCATTGATGATGAACCCCTGGCAAGAAGTGTGGTCCGTGAATACCTGCAGCAGCATCCTCTGCTGGAAGTGGTCACAGAATGCGGCGACGGGTTTGAGGGGGTGAAAGCCATTCAGCAACACCAGCCCGATCTGATCTTCCTTGACATACAAATGCCTAAAATAACCGGCTTTGAAATGCTGGAACTGCTGGATCAGCCTCCTGCGGTGATCTTCACCACCGCTTTTGATGAATTTGCCATCAAAGCTTTTGAAGCTCATGCCGTGGACTATTTACTCAAACCATTCAACCAGGATCGTTTTGACAAAGCCATTGCCAAATGGGCAGAACAACAAACCACAGCAGTTCCGGAAAAAAATACCCAGGAATTGCTGGAAGCCGCGGCTCTTTCCCCCTCACAACGGCAACGCATTGTAGTGCGCAACGGGAGTAAGATCAAAATTATTTCAGTAAATGATGTATGGTACCTGGAAGCGGCGGATGATTATGTTAAAATCCATACCACCGAGGGTTATTTCCTGAAGAATAAGACGATGGCTCATTTTGAGCAGTCCCTCGATCCCGCCCTCTTTGTACGTTCACACCGATCCTATATTGTGAATGTGCAACAGATCACCCGCATTGATCCGTATGAAAAGGACAATCATGTGGCTGTACTACGCTCCGGCGCCAAAGTGCCCGTAAGCCGTTCGGGGTATGCGAAACTGAAGGAGGTGTTGGGTTTATAATGAATATTGGACCCATGCTTCTTCATCCTTCGGCAAGCTCAGGATGACAACAGGCTGCACTTTGTCGCCCTGAGCTTGCCGAAGGGCGACTTTGTAAATACCCGGAGCATACTAATGCGAATGCCTTCTCTTAATCACCCCTCCCGATGCCTCCTTAATTGTATTCGCAAATACAAAAGCCTTCGGATCCACTTCACTGACCAGGTTTTTAAGTTTGCGTAATTCCAGGCGGGTAATGACGGTAAAAATGATATCGCATTCAGCACTGACCTCAAACTTACCGGGAAGGAAGCCCCGCTCTCCTTTATAAACTGTGATTGCCCTGCCCAGTTTATTCACCAACTGGTATTTGATGGCTTCACTGTTTCCGGATACTATCGTTACCCCGGTATATGCCTGCAAGCCTTCCACCACATAATCGATACAACGGGTAGCGGTGAAATAAGTCAGAATTGAATACAGGGCAGTTTCAATACCGAAACGGAATCCGGCAATGGTAAAGATGACGATATTGATCCCTAGGATAATCTCAGTAATGGTAAACGAGGTTCGTTTCAGGGTGTACACCGCTAACACCTCTATCCCGTCCAGGGCGGCACCGGTCCGCATGATCAGCCCGATTCCAATGCCCAGGAAAGCCCCGCCGAAGATACAGATCAGCAGTTTGTCAGCAGTTAACGCATAGTTAGGTATCAGTAACAGGCAGATGCCCAGTAAGATCACACTTAATAATGTCCGGAGTGCAAATCGTTGTCCGATGGTATAATAACTTACAATAATCAGTGGCAGATTGAATAATAATATAACCAGCCCCAGGTTGAATTCATAAATTTCATGGACCAGCAGGGAAATACCGGTAATCCCTCCATCAAAGAAATGGTTAGGTACCAGGAATAATTTCAGGGCAATCGCCGCAATCGTCACACCAATTACCGCCAGCAATCCATCCAGCGCCAGTTGTGCCGGGCTGCTTTCATGATGGGATTGTAAACTGGCTTCCAGCCGGGCATTGATCCTTTTCAGGTTGTCTGCCTTCTTTTCATTCAGCAGTTTTTCAGCACTGACGGTAAAATACTTGTGGGCAGCCAGGAATTCTGCCTGCATAAATAACCATTCAGCCCCTGTTTTCTGAAAACCGGATTGTTTGAATTCCTCTAAAAGTTTTACAGATGTTGTATCATACTCATCGGTTCCAAAATAAAATAAATCGGCATCGGCCATCAGGCAACCCAGCGGATCGGTCGGGGTTTGGGGTATCCTGGTGGCCATGATAATACGACAAACCCGGCTGATCTGTTCCGGGGTATAATCAAATGAAGGGAGGTATTCTTCTGCAATACGGCATGAAATTTCCTCGTGCCCTTCTGACTGGTGCAGGAATCCCGCATCATGAAACAAAGCTGCCGTTTTCAGCAGTACCAGGTCTTCTCCTTCCACCTTCTCGGCATGAGCCAGGGATATGGCCGCATTGAGGACAAACCGGGTATGCTCCGCATTATGATAAGTCACCCAGGAGGGTAGTTCTTTTTCCAGTTTACTGATCAGGAATTGGTAAGCTTTTTCGTATTGCATGGTAAACAAGTTATAATTAAAATCTTAATCCACTACTTCATAGGTGTTCACCGGCTGGGATTTATTCTTCAGATGTACTTCCCCCACCGGTTTACAGCTAAACGATTCTTTTACTTTCTGATAGGATGATTCGCTGATCAGGATCTGCCCGGGCTGGGCCGCCGACTGTAATCGCTGTGCGGTATTCACCACATCCCCGATCACGGTATAATCCAGCCGGCGCAGCGTAACTGAACCTATATTGCCCGAAATCATTTCCCCTGAATTAATACCAATGGAAACTTTGGGTGTAAAGGCAATCTGATCCTGCTCTTTCGGAAGGCTCTCAATCTTTGCCCTTACCGAGAGGGCGGCATCCATCGCCCTGTCCAGGTGATATTCGCCACGGAAAACCGCCATCACCGCGTCCCCGATAAACTTATCAATATACCCTCCCTGCGCAATAATCTCTTTCACCATCACATCAAAATAACTGTTGAGCAGTTTCACTACAAGGTCCGGGGATTCATTTTCGCTGATCGAGGTAAATCCGCAGATATCAAAGAAAGCCACAGTACATTCCACCGTTTCATTAGCCGCCAGGGATGATTCAAATTCCCTTCCACCCATAAAATTCAGTACGGTTTCATCCACATACATCTTCAGGATATTATTCTCCTTGATCGCTTTCATGGTCTCCCGCAACAGGTTCACATGCCGGATGGTTTTCTCCATCGTCAGCTCCAGGTCCTCGAAATTGACGGGCTTGGTAATAAAGTCAAATGCCCCTCGGTTCATAGCGGTACGGATATTATCCATATCCCCGTAAGCTGAAACGATCACGGATTTAAGCAATCCATTCTGTTCATTCAGCCTGCTCAGCAGGGTAAGTCCGTCCATCTCGGGCATATTGATATCACTCAGCACCACATCCACATCATGATGTTGCTCTAGCTGTTCGAGTGCATGCACACCGTTAGCGGCAAACACGAACTCATACAGATGCTCGCGTATTTTCTGCCGGAATTTCTGACGGATCAGCACTTCCAGGTCTGCTTCGTCGTCTACTACAAGTATTTTAGCCATTAGTGTAAATGTTTTAATTTCTCTTTTAATTCGGTAAAGTCAACCGGCTTGGTCAGGAAATCATCTGCGCCCAGTTGTTTGGCGGTATTGAAATTTTCCGCATCTCCGTAAGCCGTGATCATCATCACCACGGGCGGGGGTTTCAGGTACTTTGTTTTAATCTGACCCAACAGTTCCAGTCCACTCATACCCGGCATATTAATGTCAGACAAGATAAGTACCGCTTCCTGTTCATGCTCGTTCAGGTAGCGGAGAGCCTGTTCGCCGGAAAAGGCAAAATCAAAATGCATTTCCCCGTTTTTAATTTCACGGCGGAATCGTTGTTCAAATAATGTCTGAACATCTGTTTCATCATCAACGACTAGAATTTTCATAATTGTTTCAATGTTTAAATGGTAATATTATTCTGAATTCGGCATATTCTCCTTCTTTGGTATCCACCTGCAATTGACCGCCATGACCTTTGGTGATAATATCATAACTCATACTGAGGCCCAAACCGGTTCCTTCACCGGTTGGTTTGGTGGTAAAAAACGGTTGAAAAATTTTATCCAGCACTTTCTGCGGCACCCCGTTGCCATTGTCCCGTACGCTTATTTCAATGGCGTTTCCCAGGTTCTTTGTAGACACTTCGATTATCGGCTCGTACCCTTCGCCGGCCTCTTTGCGTTTCAGGGCCACGGAATAAAATGAGTTGGTGATCAGGTTCAGTAATACCCGTCCAATATCCTGTGGCGCTACCTGTATATGGGGCAAGCCTTCTACAAAGTGCGTTTCCGTTTTGGAATTAAACGAATGATCCTTGGCCCTGAATCCATGATAACTCAACCGCAGGCATTCATCGGCAAGTTTATTAATATCGGTCAGTTCCTTCGCCCCACTGCTGTTCCGGCTGTGCTGCAGCATTCCTTTTACAATCGAATCGGCTCTTTTGCCATGAAAAGAAATCTTTTCGTTATTCTGTTTGATATCCTCCGCGAGCTGCACCGCTTCCATCGTATTCCCTTTCTTAAATTCCTCCTTCATTTCATCGATCAGCTCGGTATTCACTTCGGAGAAGTTATTAACGAAATTCAGCGGATTCTGAATTTCATGGGCAATACCTGCAGTGAGTTCACCGAGCGAAGCCATTTTCTCTGACTGAACGAGCTGATTCTGTGTGGTTTTCAAATCTCCAAGTGTTTTTTCAATTTCCTGTTTTTGTGTCTGCAATAATATATTCGCATGCTGTTTGTGCCTGTTATTCCTGTACAAAACAAGGGCGAGCACCACAAAACCAGTAATGATACTGATAAGCCCGTACATTTTGATTTTAGTCTGGTACTGTTGCTTCGCCTCCCTGCTTTGTTGCTCCAGTTGTTGCCTGCGTGATGATTCATTAAATCCAAGTGTCTGAAACTGTCGTATTTTATCCGTGTTATACAGGCTGTCTTTTAAAGTTACAGATAAGTGGAGATACATATACGCGCTGTCCAACTGACCATTCGCTTTGTATAATTCAGCCAGTAAAGGGCTAATCTCTGCAACAAAGCTTTCGTAATTTTCACCCCATGCCCGAACAATAGTTTTATTCGTCTGGTAAAATGCCAACGCATGCCGTGCATAAATTAAAGCGGAATCTATGTTGCCTGTTTTCTGAAATAGCCGTGCCATACCTGCCTGAATAGTAGCCATGACCTGCCAGGCTTTAATTTCCTCCGCCAGCGGTTTTGTTTTGCGGTAATAAGCAAAAGCGGAATCCAGCATCCCCCTGGCAGAATAAATATCTGCAAGCAGCAGGTTTTCCATAAATGTATAACCCGACCAGGTATGACTAAACTGTATATCTTTCATTTTTTGGGCATAAACTAATGCC
Organism: uncultured Chitinophaga sp.; assembly: GCA_964650455.1. Classification (GTDB taxonomy): domain Bacteria; phylum Bacteroidota; class Bacteroidia; order Chitinophagales; family Chitinophagaceae; genus JJ008. Next base: position 16,306 of record CAZYTV010000022.1, read on the forward strand.
GTGTCCGCCCGGTTAAGTTTAAAGTACGCATCAGCAATAGTAATGTTAGCTGTCCAGTTAGCCCAAAGATATGCCCGGTCATTTTTATTTATTCTTTTTGCAATGGAGTCAATTTTTTTTCCATTGATCAGTACATTCTCATAATCTTTCATGGAATTGTAGTCTGATGCGATTTTCCAGATGGTTTCTATAATTAGCCATTCCCTTTTTTCACTTTCCGCTAATTTTAAATTTTCAAGACGCAGTTCCAGCGATTTAGGGTAATTTCCCAATGAATGCAAGAGGGAAGCAATAACTTCCTGCAGGTTCCACAATTGATAATTGTAGTCAGATTTATTAAGTAAATTACCCGTAGCTTTTATTTTTTGCTGAATGAGTAATGCGCTCTGAGCATAATAAAAAGCCGAATCTGCGTTATAGAACTCCGGATAAAAAGCATATATAGAGGCCAATGAGGCCATAATCTGTACTTTGCTGCTGTCGGGTCTTTCATAGGTAAGGGTCAGCCATTTATCCTTAATTATTTCATCTCTCCAACCCATCACAGAATCCGTCAATGTAGTATCCTTACTGATCGTCACGATTCTGTCCGGTACTTCATCCCCACCGAATTGCTTTTCAACGGTTAACCAGCTTCCCCGGTGAAATTTATACCGGTGGGTACCGGGAGTCAGGCTGATGACAATGGAACTTTCATTTTCGCCATTGGGCTGCAGTTGGTAATTTATATTTGCCGTGGAATCCCAGTTGCTGAATGTACCTGTAATATAAAAATTGTTATGTTTAATTGATGTATTCTCTTTTACAATAAAACGTACTTTATACTGAGCCTGGCTCAGGAAATAGAAAACCAAACAAAAAAAAAGGCACCCGGTTTTTTTCATATGATTCTTATTACTTCTAAAAAATTAACAACCAATTTAATATATTTTAAATAACAGGCAACAAAATTGTAAACTCACTCCCTTCGCCAACTCCTGTTTCCACTTTCAGCTCCCCGCCATGTGCTTTCCCAATATCCTAACTCAGGCTCAACCCCAGCCCGGTTCCCTTCCCGGGTGGTTTGGTGGTAAAGAAGGGTTGAAAAATTTTGTCCAGAACCGACAGAGGAATGCCGAACCCGTTATCCTTTACCTGCACTTCAACTTTAGTGCCTTCTTTTTTTGTACTTATTTCAACAATTGGTTCATAACCGGCGATTCCCCGTTTTGATTTTTCGTTTGCCGCATAAAACGCATTCGTTACCAGGTTTAACAGGACTCTACCAATATCCTGCGGTATGATATTGATGTCACCAATTGTTTGGTCGAAATTGGTTTTTATGGTGGCGTTGAAAGTCTTATCCTTTGCCCTTAATCCGTGATAGGCCAACCGCAGGTATTCATCCGCCAATACATTGATATCAGCCGGTTCTTTTACTCCGGTACTGCTCCGGCTATGCTGCAGCATCCCTTTTACTATGGCATCCGCTCTTTTGCCATGTTGCAGGATCTTCTCCAGGTTTCCCTGTACATCTTTGGCAATTGCTTTCACCTCTTCCGTGTTCCCCTTGTCCGCCTCGTCCACCATCTCACTGATCAACTCACTACTTACTTCCGAAAAATTATTCACGAAGTTTAACGGGTTTTGTATCTCATGGGCAATGCCGGCCGTCAATTCGCCTAAACTGGCCATTTTCTCAGATTGGATTAACTGTGCTTGCGTGGATTTCAGCATTTCAATCGTATTATTCAACTCCTTTGTCCGCTGAAACACCTGCTGTTCCAGTTCGACATTCCGCTTACTGGTCTCCGCATTGGTCATATAATTCTGACCAGCCAGGCGGTAATCGGGCATTGACCCATGGACATGGACAATCAGCCACCGGATTCCGATTTTCCTCAGCACCACCGAATTCCGCAGCATCTCCTTATCAATTCTTCCATCAAAATTCATTTCCCATTCCACTTCGGTTTCCACTATGGCAAAATCATCTGCCACCGAGATCCTTTTCCAGAGTATCGTCATATCAAACTTGTCGGGATACTGCTGGATTCCTTTTTTATTAATGGTGATATACTCGTCCTTATTGGCCGCTTTTTCATTCAGGGCAGATCCTATAAACGTGATGGAATCCGCACAAAATGAAAATCTTTTTTCCACATCCCGGTCTCCCAGGGCCTGCCAGAAAGCATCATGTATTTGCAATACCTGCTGTTCCGTTTCACTCACCTGTATTTTGCTAAAATCCTTCATGATTAAATTTCTTTTTTTCAGTTCATTCACAGTCACTATCTAGGCCGGTAAAGAAAAGGAAAACTCCGATCCTATACCCTCTTTTGTCTCCACCCTTAACTCTCCTCCATGCGCTTTTACAATATCGTAACTCAGGCTTAACCCCAGTCCGGTACCTTGCCCGGTGGGTTTGGTCGTGAAAAAAGGTTGAAATATCTTATCCACGATTCTAAGAGGAATTCCATTGCCATTGTCCTTTATCATCACTTCAATCTTATTCCCTTCCTTTTTAGTAACGACTACAATAGCAGGTGTATATCCGGGAATTTTCTTTTTTGATCGCTCATTCACTGCATAGAAAGCATTGCTGATCAGGTTGAGGATCACCCGGCCGATATCCTGGGGAACAATATTAATGTTTCCAATTGCCGGATCAAAAGTTGTTTTCATCGTAGCATTAAACGAGTTGTCTTTAGCACGCAGTCCATGGTAAGCCAGACGCAAATACTCCTCAACCAGTGCATTAATATCCGCAGGCTCTTTCCTCCCACTGCCGCTGCTGCTGTGTTGCAGCATTCCCTTTACAATGACATCCGCTCTTTTACCATGATGCAGGATCTTTTCCAGGTTTCCCTGCACATCTTTGGCAATCGCCTTCACTTCTTCTGTATTTCCCTTGTTAACCTCGTCAACCAGTTCACTGATCAACTCATTACTTACTTCTGAAAAATTATTGACGAAATTCAACGGGTTCTGAATCTCATGGGCGATCCCGGCCGTCAGTTCCCCTAAACTAGCCATTTTCTCCGATTGAATCAGCTGTGATTGGGTGGATTGCAGCTCCACCAGCGCTGCATCCGCTTTTTCCCGCTGCTGGTCCGTTTCCTCTTTTTGCCGTTGGAGCTGCTCATAAGCCCGTTGCTTTTGCCGGTTGTTCCGATAAATCAACCCGATTATAATGACCGCTACCCCGATACCGGCCAGTAACAGGTAGAGTCTTCTTTTGTTTCCAGCAGCGATCCTTTCCTTCTCTTCGCTTTGCAACCTGATCTGTTCATCCAGGGTCAAGCGTTGAAAAGCAGCAAGCCGTCTCAGTTTTTCCCCCGTTAAACTATCCTTCACGGTGAGTGCCAGTTGCAGGTATTTATTGGAACTATCCACTTTCCCTTTCATTAAATAGGCAGCAGCCAGGTGTTGATAAGCTTTACCCAGGTTTACCTCGCTGGCCACGAATGAAGTAACAGCACCCAGCGACTTTATCGCCGGCAGGTTGATGGACGCATAGTACAGTACCGAATCGGCCTGCTTCCTTTCCATATAATAGGTGATCAGTTTCTCATAAGTGCCCGCTACCACGGTGAAATTACCCGTAGTCTTACCGCTTTGCAACGACTGATGATAATAAAATAAGGCGAGGGAATCGCTTGCTTTTTCGCGGTAAATATCCCCCATAACCGACCAAATATAGGCCAGGTATTTACTGATGCCGCCCCGGGTACCATATACCTCCCCTTCTTTAGCATATACCAGGGCTGAATCGGGTTGATTCAGTATAAGGTAATTGGTGGCGAGTACCATGTCGCCCACGGTAACCCGGAAATCATTCCCGGCTTCCAGCCCGATACGGCGACCTTCTTTAAAGTAATGCAGGCTTTCGGGACTACCGGTCTGCAATTTGAGGTGACCATACATGTGGTTCAGCATGGATAAAGTAATCAGCCGGTTTTTACTCGGGGTGTGGAAGGAAGTCAGTTCCCAGGTATCCGTCTCCTTGCTGTCTGTAGCAATCTGTATCGCAGCTGTCAGGTTAGTCAGCGCTTCACTGAACCGGCCCAGGTAGATCTGCTGATACGCTACTTGCCCTTGTGTATACGCTTCTTCAAGGCGGCGTTTGTGTTTTTTCGCCAGTTCATACCGGAACGAGGCATATTGCAATGCTGAATCGCGGTTGGTTTCCTCGTAAAAAGTATAAATAGCCCTCGACAGGTTGAATTTTACCGAATCATCGCTGGCTTCCCGGAAAGCAATCCGCAGACTGTCTGGCAACAGGGGCTGTGCCATCAGCGATGAGCACCCAATCAAAAATAATAGTATGATATAACGTTTCATTTACGATAAAGAAGCAGGTAATTGAATAATAAAAGTGGGTCCTTCCCCTTCCTTTGTTTCCAGTTTTATCTCCCCGCCATGTGCTTTTACAATATCGTAACTCAGACTCAAGCCCAGCCCTGTACCCTGTCCGGCAGGCTTGGTGGTAAAAAACGGTTGAAATATCTTATCCAGTACTTTCTGTGGAATGCCATTCCCATTATCGGCCACTTTAATTTCCACTTTACCAATCAATTTGCGGGTACTCACTGAAACCAGGGGTTGGTAGTTGTTGTCACCCTGAGCTTGCCGAAGGGTTTTCATCTCATTCACTACATAAAAAGCATTGGTAATAAGGTTTAGCACCACCCTTCCGATATCCTGTGGCAAAATCTGAATTTTTCCGATGCTTGCATCATAGTCTGTATGCATCGTGGCGTTAAAGGATTTATCCTTGGCCCTCAATCCATGGTAAGCCAGTCTTAAATATTCATCGGCCAGCGCATTGATATCCGTAGGTTCCTTCTGGTTACTGCTGCTGCGGCTATGTTGCAGCATCCCTTTTACAATTGCATCGGCTCTTTTGCCGTGGTGCACGATCTTTTCTGAATTTTCCCTGATGTCTGTCGCAATCGACTTTACTTCAGCGGTATTCCCCTTGTCCACCTCTTCGATTAATTCACTGATCAGCTCCGTGTTGACTTCAGAAAAATTATTCACAAAGTTCAACGGGTTTTGTATTTCATGGGCAATGCCGGCCGTGAGTTCCCCCAGGCTGGCCATTTTCTCCGACTGAATAAGTTGCGCCTGTGTGGACTTCAATTGTGTGTAGGCTTTTTCAATTTCCCTGGCCTGTGCCAGTTCTTTTTGCTGGGTTCTTTCCCTTTCCCGCTTTACGATATAATTTTTCTGGTATTTGTAAATCAGGTAACCGGCAAGAATCACTAACAACCCGTAGAAAAGATAGGCCCACCAGGTTTTCCACCAGGGCGGGGCAATGCTGATGGCGATACTTTTCTCCGCAACAGAGCCATCAATATTGAACGCTTTGACATGCAGGGTGTATTTACCAGCGGGGAGGTTAAAATAAGTGGCTTTGGGCTCAGTGCCGATATCCCGCCATTCGATATCATAATTTTCCAATTTACACAGGTATTTTATATCGCCCCCGTTCTTATAGTCAATGGCCCCGAATTCGAATGAAAAAGTGTTCTGGCTGTAATTCAGCCGAACCTCATTGGTTTTCCAGATCGGCTTTTTTAAAGGGCTTCCCGGTCCGGCCACCACCTCTTCACTCCCGATCTTAAAACTGGAGAAATTTATAATAGGAGCTGTTCTTTCATCCAGCAGTTCATCTGGTTTAAAGCTGTAAAAGCCTTTTGCCCCGCCGAGAAACAAGCGGCCATCCTTTGCCCTGATGTTCTTCATCCAAACAGCCGTGCCGGCTTGCACCCCCTGGGCAGTGCCGTACACTTTAACCACATCCCTTTCCCTATTAATCCGGAGAATACTACTGATGGTACTTATCCATAAATTTCCTTTTTCATCTTCCACGAGGCCACAAATGCCATCTATTCCCTCCGGGAAAATCTGTGAGGTAAAATTTTTGAAGCGGTCCTTTTGCTGATCAAAAAAATACAGACCTGAATTACTGGCCACCCATAACACCCCATCCTGATCAACACATCCCATGGCCAGTGAACCACTGCCTATTTTGTAGCGTTTAAACTTACCGGTCTTACTATCCAGTACGAACATATCTTCATCGTTTCCTACCCATATCCTGTCACTCTTATCCTGTATGATGCTGTTTATATGTCCTTTACCAATACTCAGGCTGTCCTTCGGATCATTGATGTAGTTGATACATTTTCCGTTTTTGGTATCCATCCGGGTCAACCCATTATGGGTACCGGCCCATAGAAAATGCTGCCGGTCAAAAAACAGGACATGCAAGGAATCATTCACCAGGCTGGCCGGATTGTTTTTATCGTGCCGGATATGTGTAATCTGTTCTGTTTTGATATTGAATTTTTCTATACCGGTATTATGGGTGGCGATCCAGATATTTCCTTCCCCATCCCCCTTCAGATCGAATACCGACCAGTCAGAAAGACTGTTTGCATCCCTGGGGTCATGCCTGAATACTTTTTGCTGATTATTCAACAAATTTCTCCTGATCATTCCGCTGTCCGTCAATATCCAGATATTCTTTTTCTCTTCTTCAAAATAAAAAGCGCCTGCAGGAAAGTTCAGAAAAGTAAAAGGAATAAACGTGGAGGTAAAGTCAACCGTATAAATGCTGCCCTCGCTGGCAATCCAGAGTAAACCGTCTTTTGCTGAGAAAGCCCTGAAAGTGGAACTGTCCTTAAATCCATCCAGGGTATCTTTCAGGAACAGGTTCGACTTATCATTTCTGACACGTCCGAAATGTGTGGTCTTTTGCTGCACCGGATCGAATTTATTGAGCCCGGCAGACTTGGAACCGGTCCATAATCCCCCCTTAACATCTTCTACGACAAAAGTGACATAATCAAACTGACTCCCGCTATTGGGTGGACGGCTCAACCCCACCGGATGGGAAGGATCATAATATCCATACCGGGTAAACTTTCCGGTTGCCCGGTCCAGTGTCTGTAACCCATTTCCTTTGGTACCGACCCAAAGTACTTTTTTACTGTCTTCATAAACACAAAAAACGTTATTATCAGACAGGCTGTTTGGATTGCCTGCGTCATGCTTATAATGTACGAATTTACCGGAGGACTTATCAAATCGGGATAACCCACCAGTCCCGTCCGGTTTACCGGTAAATGGATCTCCCCAGCCGACCCATAAAAAACCGTTACTGTCTTCAATAATGGTATTGACTATCGGAATCTCTTCTGAAGTAGGGACATAATTGACAAGCCCGTCGATTGGGTAATGCGTAAACTTTCCGGTTGCCGGGTTAAACTTGTCAAGGGTCCGGCTGGAGCCGATCCAGATGATTCCAGAACGATCGGTCAATATGGCAAAAACAGTATCACTTCCCAGACTGGAAGGATCGGTTGGGTCATGCCGGAAATGGGTGAATTTTTTTGTTTCAGGGTCAAGGCGGTCCACGCCAAAACCAAGGGTGCCTACCCAAATAAAACCTGATGAATCCACGGAAACAGCAACTGCCAGGTTGTTCACAAGGGAATTGGGATTATCATTGTTATGCGTAAAGCCGGTTAGCTTTTTCCCGTCATACCGTTGCAATCCCTTCAATACGGAAGTAAACCAGACAAATCCTTTCTGGTCTTGAGTAATGGAAAACACCGGCCCGAAGCCATTTTTTTCCACGTCCAGCACTTTGTTAAACCGGGGTTGCTGGGAAAAAACATACCCGGGAAACAACATGAGCTGTACAATGATAAGTAGCCCTTTAACTTTTTTCATTTACGTTTTATATTACAGGTAAATAAATAGTGAATGTTGTACCGGTATCAGCGACCGAGTCGCCACCCGCTGTCCTGGTGTCCACCTTTAACTCCCCACTATGTGCTTTCACAATATCATAACTCAGACTCAGCCCCAACCCCGTTCCCTGTCCGGTGGGCTTGGTGGTGAAGAAAGGCTGGAATATTTTGTCCAGGACTCTTGCAGGAATTCCATTGCCATTGTCCTTTACAATAACTTCAATCTTATTCCCGGTCTTTTTGGTACCCACTTCAACCGTTGGTACATACCCCGGAATGCCTTTCCTTGATTGTTCGTTTACTGCATAGAAAGCATTGCTGATCAGGTTGAGGACTACCCGACCGATATCCTGCGGCACGATTTTGATATTCCCGATTGAAGGGTCAAAATCCGTTTTCATGGTCGCATTAAAGGAATTGTCCTTGGCCCGCAGACCATGATAGGCCAGGCGCAGGTACTCATCGGCTAAAGCATTGATATCAGTAGGTTCTTTCTTCCCGCTGCCACTGCTGGAATGCTGCAGCATGCCCTTTACAATGGCGTCGGCCCTTTTGCCGTGATGCAAAATCTTACCCAGGTTTTGCTGTATATCCTGGGCAATCACTTTTACTTCCGCTGTATTCCCTTTGTCCACCTCGTCCACCATCTCACTGATCAACTCATTACTAACTTCTGAAAAATTATTCACGAAATTCAACGGGTTCTGAATCTCATGGGCGATGCCGGCGGTAAGTTCTCCCAGGCTGGCCATTTTTTCAGATTGAACAAGTTGAGCCTGCGTGGATTTCAAATTGGTCAATGTTGTTTCCAAAACCTTGTTTGCTTTATGCTTTTGCCGGTTGTTCCGGTACAATATAATGACGATCAATATAAATATTGCCAGACCTGCCAGCATCAGGTTGGTCCTGATTTTATTCTGGTAGGCCGCCTTTGCATCCGCCAGGTCACGGATACGTTGATCTTCTTCAAAAGTCATCATTTGTAATTGCTGGTTCGCCCTGGTATTATTCAGGCTGTCATTCGCCGCCCGGTAAATTTTCAGGTATTTGATGGTGCTGTCTGCATTGGTATTCTCATACAAATCCATCAGCAGCTTTGCAGGTTTTATGGCCATGTATCCAAACAAGCTGTTATCAACAGCTTCAATCGCTTTTTTGGCATAAAAAACACTAGAGTCCGGTTGGTTGATCCGTTGAAAATGCTGGGCAAAAGCCACGTAAGCGATTCCTTTATAACGTGGAGACCTGTTTTCGTTAGCCAGACTGATTGCCCTATGAAAATTTTCCAGAGCCTTTACATTGTCCCCTTTTTTACTATATGCCCCGGCCATATTAGAGAAAATATACGAGGCCTGTGTGAAGAATCCTTTCTGGGTGATGAGCTTTTCATACGACAGGTTTCCATAAAACAAGGATGAGTCAGGTTGGTTGGCTGCCAGGTAAACAGCTGCCAGGTTCATCATGGCCCAGGCTCCCAGATTCTTCACTTTTCCACGGGTGGCATTTTGTTTTGACGCAGTATATAAAGCAATCGCTTTCTCATTTTCCTCCCTGTCCTTATATATATGTCCAATCTGGTTTTGTGCCCAGGCCAGCACGGATATGTTTCCGCTTTGTTCCGCCAACGCAATCGCTTTGTGATGATAATCCAATGCCTTAATATAACTCGCGGACAAGCGGTAACCCTGTCCTGCAAAACTATATGCATTTGATTCTGCAATAATATCCTTATCCTTTTTAGCAATGACCAACAGTTTTTGAAATGTTTCCAGAATTAATAAAGGATAGCCCTCCACCCTGGTATCATAAATAGTCAGAATCAGGTCAAATCGTTTCTCCGGGTCTTTCTCCAAGTCAATTTGATGAAGAATACTGTCTACACTTTTCCTGATTTCAGGAACGATATCCTCCTGGCTGAAACAACAGGAAACACATAGTAGTGATGTAATAAGTATACTTGGCTTTTTCATTACAGTTATACGATGTTTAATTGAATGATAAACTCAGAGCCTTCCCCTTCTGTTGTATTCACTTTCAACTCCCCACCATGCGCTTTCACAATATCATAACTCAGACTCAAACCCAATCCCGTTCCCTGCCCGGTGGGTTTGGTGGTGAAAAAGGGCTGGAATATCTTATCGATCACATGCTGCGGAACTCCACTGCCATTATCCTTCACACAGATCACAACACCTGCTTCCCCGGAAGATGTATTGAGCTTCCTTGTAGTGACGGTTACAGCCGGTTCATAACCGGCAGGTTGTTGCTTCTTCTTTTCATCAACGACATAAAATGCATTAGTGATCAGGTTCAGGATCACCCTTCCGATATCCTGTGGAATAATACTGATTGTTCCAAGAGTTTCATCATAATCAGTATATAACTTGGCATTGAATGATTTGTCCTTGGCCCTCAGCCCGTGATAGGCCAGCCGCAGATACTCATCCGCCAGGGCATTGATATCAGTGGGCTCCTTCACCCCGTTGCTGCTGCGGCTATGCTGCAACATGCCTTTTACAATGCCATCCGCCCGTTTGCCATGGTGATTGATCTTTTCCAGGTTCTGAATCACATCATCCATTATCTCTTTTGCTTCCTCCGTATTTCCTTTTTCAATGGCTTCTTTCATTTCATCCAGCAACTCTTTACTGACTTCACTGAAGTTGTTGACGAAGTTCAGCGGGTTCTGTATCTCATGGGCGATACCGGCGGTAAGCTCCCCGAGACTGGCCATTTTTTCCGCCTGTACCAGTTGCTTCTGGGTAGCCTGCAATACAGACAATGCCTCTTCTGCCTTCAGTTTGGCTTCTTTAATAGCGATCAGATCCAGCTCAGCCTGCCTGGAATGCGCTTCTGCCATTTTCAGATCATTAAACCGGGTGAAGGTGAGATTGAAAACCGCGGCAAACCGTTCCAGTAATTCCAGTGTTTCTGCAGGTTGTTCTTCCGGTGAAGCCATCCCGATAAATCCTTTGCTGAAATAGGCAATCTCCTGTATCCTTCTTTTTTGTTCCAGTCCGCCTTTAAACGATACACCCAGTCCGGTGAGATGACGGAAATAATTTTGCAGCTCTTCCCCCTGCATATCAATCACCATTGATTTTTGCTGTTGTTTCCAGCCTTCATACATTTTCAGGAACGTGGCATTTCCCTGCATTTTAGCGGTGAAAGCCGTACTTACTTTACGCCCCTCTTCATCGGTGATCCAGAATTCCGTTTCTCCCTGTTCACTATTGATAATTGAAATATATAACCGGTTGGGTTCAATACCCAGGCCAATTAATTGCTGGAACAAAACGGCGGCTGTCTCCACCAATTCTTCGCTTCGCTGCATGGCCAGGGTACGGCTTCTGACCCGTTCCAATGCCGCTGCAATCCGCGCTTCCCTGGCCTGCGCTTCTGCTTTTTCCAGGTCAAGAAAACGGGTATAGGTTCCATCGAATACAGCAGCAAACCGCTCCAATGTTCTAAGCGTTTCATCAGATACGGGTACCGGTGATGAAATAGAAATATGTCCTTTTGAAAAGAAGGCAGCAGTGATTACCCGGCGGCCCTCTGTATCCTGGCTGCGGACAGTAATACCGCTCATCCTATTACGATAGTTGAGCCAGCCTTCCAGTGCTTCGCCGGTCAGGTCAATAACTACTGATTTCTTATTCGCTCTCCAAGCTGTAACTGCCGGAAGCAACAATGTGGGTTCGTTCATATCTAATTGGAACGAACGGTTTTCCTGTACTCCATTATCTGCCCAACTGGTTACCCGGAAATCGATTAGTTGGGCTGCCTCATTGTATATTCCAATGGTGACCTGGTACATATGATCCGTTCCCAGTTTTTTAAACTCCTGAAAAAGAACGGCCGCCGTTTCCTGTAACTCATTACTGCTTTGCATAGCCATCGTCCGGCTACGTACTTTTTCCAATGCTGCTTCAATCTGTGCTTCTTTGGCCTGGGCTTCCGCTTTTTGTAAATCAAGAAAGCGGGTATAGGATTGCTCGAAGACCCTGCCGAAACGTTCGAGGATCTCCAGCTCGGCCTCAGATATAGGATTTACACTCACCGTCTGGAGTCCGCTATACCTGAAAAAAGTAAAACCCGCCACATATCTTTCCAGGGCTTTGTTCGACTGCTTTACATTTTCAGGAAAACGGCTGAACTCGGTATCCGTATAGAGATACTGGTCATAGATCCTCTTCTCTTCTCCTGCTATAGTATATATAAATCGTTTATCCTGTGCTTTCCAGGCTTTCCACATGGCGTGATGAAAGGGATAATCCTCAAACTTCATGTAATAGGACTCCGGATCTTTCCCTGTTTCGGGGTTAGCCGCCCAAACGGTATTGCTCCTGTCCTCTTCATTGATCAGGTTGATGATACAGAATGTAAGGCTGAATTCAAGACCCGTGAACTCCCTGAGCAGCGTATCCACTACAGCCGATAACTCTGAAGAATGGTGCATGGCCAGGCTACGGGATCTTACCCTTTCCAATGCTGCTTCAATCTGTGCTTCCCTCGCCTGGGCCTCTGCTTTCTGAAGATCCAGGAACCGGGTATAGGTTTGCTGGAAAACCTTTCCAAAACGCATCAGGATCAAATGCTCATCATCTGTATAAGGAGTGCCTTCGAAATTCTCTATGTACAGGCCCACATTCTCCATCAACACGGTTGATGCGGCAAGTGCGGGGCAGTTTAAATAAAAATCTTTTGAAGCCTGCGGCAGGCCGGGTACATAGGATAACAGCTCATTGTAAAACTTGTTTTTCTCTTCAAAATTCAAATAGGTGGCAAACAACTCTTCCCCTTTTTCTTTTGCGGCGTTGAATTGTGTTGCCCAAACAGACTCAAAATAAGGGTGTGTAATTTTAGAAGGAATTTCCTGTTTGTCGGCTATCCAGAAATGCCAGTCAGCTTTTGGCTGATAATCCACTACAAAACCGGCATGATCAAGTCTGATATTTAAATGAACAAGCTGGTCATACACTACTTTTATAACGTCTTTCAACTCTTCACTTTTCTGCATACCTATTGAACGACTTCTCACTCTTTCCAATGCCGCTTCTACCTGTTCCTCTCTT
>CAZYTV010000023.1:0-28619 GCA_964650455.1 uncultured Chitinophaga sp.
TATTGCCGACAGCGGCAATGTCATGCCCCCCAAGAGTACCTGGTTTGAACCAAAACTGAGAGACGGGCTGCTGACTCACCTGATCTGACCTGTCAAACGTTGAAATATTTGTTATTTTGCAAGAGAGACGTCATATAGTACGTCTCTTCTTGTTTAATTTGCACTATGATCCAACGAATTTTACTCCTGATCGCCTTATCCTTTTCCCTGGCCGCCTCCGCCCAACCGGATGATGTGAAGAAAATGCATGAAAACGCGAAAGCATTCATGCGTACCGGTGATTTTGACAATGCCATCATTGTACTGACCAGGGCCCTCCAGAAAGATCAAAAAAATCTGGAACTGCAAAAGGACCTGGTGATGAGCTATTATTTCAAACGCGATTTCACCAAAGCACTGGAAGGTGTAAAAGCCCTGATCGACCGGGATGATGCGGATGTGGTGAGTTACCAGATTGCCGGTAATGTGTACAAAGCCCTGGAGGAAGTGAAGGACTGTGACAAATTATATAAAAAAGCGCTGAAAAAATTTCCGAAAAGCGGCCCGCTTTATAGTGAATATGGCGAATTACTCTGGTCTGCCAAAGACATGCAGGCGATCCGTCAATGGGAAGAAGGCATTAAGAATGATCCGGGTTATGGCGGTAACTATTACAATGCAGCCCTCTACTATTTTTATACCAAGGATAAAGTATGGAGCCTGATCTATGGCGAGATCTTTGTGAATATGGAAAGCCTCAGTGAGCGGGGTGCTTCCATGAAACAAATGCTGCTGCAGGGTTATAAAGAAAAATTATTTACCGAAGCCGATATTATGAAAGGTGAAGAAAAAAACAAGAGTGAGTTTGCCAAAGCTTTTCTGCAGGGAATCGGTAAACAATCGGCATTGACTAATAACGGGATCAACACCGAAACACTGACAATGATCCGCTCCCGGTTTATCCTGGACTGGTATGAGACCAATGCCGGAAAATACCCGTTTAAACTATTTGATTTTCACCGGCAACTCCTCCAGGAAGGAATGTTTGATGCCTATAACCAGTGGCTTTTCGGGGCTTCCGAAAACCTGGCCGCTTATGATAACTGGACAAAAGTCCATGCAGAAGAATATGCCGGATTCAGCAATTTTCAGAAATCGAGGATTTTTAAGATGCCGGCCGGGCAGTATTATCAGACATTGAACTAAGTAAGAAGTTAGAAGTACGAAGTACGAGAGGGATGCCGTAAAACGAGGTGCTGAACGATTATTTAGATTCAGACTTCTTCGAAGGGGCTGTTCCTGACATCCGACATCTGGCATCTGACATCTGGTGTCTGACAACTGATAAAGTACGCTACGCAATTCGAAGAGGATGACTGCGCGTTGTCCCCCGCTGGCAGGGTACGCCATCCGGCCAATTGGATTTTTCAAATGGGGGTGGAAAACAGGTATGCAAAATAAAAAGATTATTTACCCGGCAGATCGGAATCAGTTTCTTTCCCTTTTTTTACAACCCAGTCTTCAATACAACTGATCACGGCGTTTATGTGTTTCAGTACTTCATCATCGGTGAAACGCAACACAGTATATCCCGCGTCTTCCAGATCTTTTGTTTTCTTTCATCCTTGGCTATAGTCGCTTCCTCAAGATGGGTACGTCCGTCTACTTCAATAACCAGCTTTAGTTCAAGGCACATAAAATCTGCGATATATCTTAAAACCGGGCGTTGTCGCCTGAAGGAATATCCTTTAAGCCTTTTAGCACTTAATGCATACTTCCATAAGCAAGCTTCAGCTTTCGTCATCTCCTTGCGTAACCTGTTTGCATAAGGCTGCAGTTATTTCCGATAATGATTATTGGAATAGGACATTCGCTAATGTAGGCGGGTTCTATATGAATAGCAAGTGAAAAAAAACTGCAATTCCTGTTTTTTCCGGGGATGGGATCGGTGAAAACGGGGTATTTTTTGCTTACTTACCAGATTTAGCTATCCACCCCCTGTTGAAAGTTCTTTATAACGGGAGACCCTCCCCCGCCTGCGGGGGACAACGAACCGTCCTGAAATCCGGCTGGCGTAGCGTATTTCAAAGTACGAAGCCAGAAGTACGAAGTACGAAAGGCCTGCAGTAAAACGAGTAACTATTGCAAGCTTTTGGTGAACCTTCAAAGTACGGGCTGTTCCCTGACACCTGACACCCGACACCCGACAACTATTCAAAAAAATAGTATATTGAACCCACGTTACACTTCATGTGTTTACATAAAACAACGATTGCCATGACTGAGCCAAAAAGACTATTTGACTGCCTGGAATATCACCTGGAACGTACCCCGCTGGATGTCATGATGGCCGGAAAAGAAGGAGGCCAGTGGAAAAAACACAGCACGGCTTCCGTTAAAGAAACGGTTGACCAGCTCAGTGCAGGTTTGCTGAGCCTTGGGGTAAGCTGCGGTGATATGAGCCCGGTGGGCCGGGATAAGATCGCCATACTTTCCAAAAACAGGCCCGAGTGGGTGATGCTGGACCTGGCAGTGCAACAGATCGGTGCAGTACTGACCCCGATCTATCCCACGATCAATGTCAATGAACTGGAATTTGTACTGAATGACGCACAGGTAAAATATGTGTTTGTCAATGATGAAGAACTTTTCCTGAAAGTCTTAAGTCTGAAGGAAAAAGTACATAGCCTGAAAGAGATCTATACTTTCGAGCATGTACCCAATGCCCTGCACTGGAAAGAATTGCTGGCCCAAGTCACTCCCGAAACGATGGCGCAGATCAAGCCTGTTTCAGATAAAATCACGGCTGAAGATCTGGCTACAATCATTTATACATCCGGCACCACCGGTACCCCGAAGGGGGTGATGCTCTCCCACCGCAATATCCTCTCGAATGTAAATTCCAGTATGCCCTGTTTTCCCCCGGGGGAAGAAATGAAGGCGCTGAGTTTTTTACCACTCAATCATATTTTCGAACGGATGGTCACGTATCTCTACCTTTTCAGGGGTATTTCGATCTACTATGCCGAAAGTCTTGAAACCATTGCCGAAAACCTGAAAGAAGTGCAACCGCACATGTTTACCACGGTGCCGCGGTTATTGGAAAAAGTGTACGACCGGATCATGCAGAAAGGGAATGAGCTCACCGGCACCAAACGTAAACTATTCTTCTGGGCACATGGGTTGGCCGAAAAATATGAGATCAATAAGGACCAGGGAGGAATGTATAATTTCAAACTCGGGCTGGCCAATAAGATCATCTTCAGTAAATGGAGGGAAGGCCTGGGGGGCAATATCAAGTGTATTGTCACCGGGGGTGCGGCCTGCCAGGTCAGGCTGATCCGCATTTTCAGTGCGGCCAGGATTACCATTATGGAAGGCTATGGACTGACGGAAACCTCCCCCGTGGTAGCAGTAAACCGTTATGAAGAATCCGGCCGCCGCTTTGGTACAGTTGGGCCACTGATCAGTGGTGTGGAGGTAAAGATTGCTGAAGACGGTGAAATTCTCTGCAAGGGCCCGAATATTATGATGGGTTATTATAAGCGCCCGGATCTGACGGATGAAGTAATTGATAAAGACGGCTGGTTTGCTTCCGGGGATATCGGAGACCTGAGTGCGGATCAGTTCCTGAAAATCACGGACCGCAAAAAGGAATTGTTCAAGACCAGTGGTGGTAAATATGTGGCGCCCCTGCCGATTGAAAACAAACTGAAGGAATCACCCTTTATCGAGCAGGTGATGCTGGTCGGTGCCGACCGGAAGTTTGTGAGTGCGCTGATCGTGCCTTCTTTCCCCAACCTGCTGGACTGGTGCCGGCATCATGGGATAAATTCCACCGGACATGAAGAAGTGATACGTGAACCCAAAGTGCAGGAAATGTATAAGGATCTGGTGGAGAGCTTTAATAAATATTTCAACCATGTGGAGCAGGTGAAAAAGTTTGAACTGCTGCCCAATGAGTGGAGTGTGGAAACCGGGGAAATGACACCCAAGTTATCCCTGAAACGAAAAGTGGTGATTGAAAAATATAAAGACGCGATCGAAAGGATCTACAACTGATCTTATTTGCTTTTTACGTTGCTGTCCTTTTTGGCTTTACTGTCCTTGGGTCCCCGCTTCATCAGCTTCTGAACAAATTCATCATAGTTTACCTGCTGTACAGGGTTGAGCTGGTTACGCATTTTCCGGAAATGGGCAAAGGTCATGCTGTCAATCGTACTCTGCCAGGCGGCGATCCTGTCCCGGTATGTTTTGGCCATGCTGTCTGTAACGGCAGCATCTTTAACCAATCCGAAATATGTGGCTTTGGCGGCACGCAGTGAATCATAGAGTGGCCGAACAGCTTTAAAATGGTCTTCTTTCATTTGTTTATGGGTAGCCGCTTGTTGCGCATCCATGCCCACTTCTTTGATCATCATTTCGGCCGGATCGGTACGGTCACGTTTCATGGGCTTTTTTCCATTCCCATTCACCAGGAAAAAAACCAGTACAATATTAGATACCAGTAAAAGACCAATTACCAGGGTCAGTATTTTGTTGCTGCTCTTCATTACTTGTCCTGGTTTAGATTGTATTGAGAAATGGAACTGTTGCCTTCATTGAGCCGGTATTCAGCAGCGAGTGACTGAAATGTATCCATCTCTGTGGTAGCTACGTTTTCTTCGGATGCGGGTTGGTTGAATACGGCCACTACATTTATAAGCAGGATTATGGCCATGCCGGCAAAAGCGTAGGCTGGGCGCAACATCCAGGAACTCCTGGCGGCAGGTGCTGCTTCCTTTGCCATCCTGGCTTTCAGCCGGGTATAGAAGAAATCTGGTACTTCAGCCCGGGTACAACCATCCAGGCTGTTCAGGATTTCATTGATCTTATTTTCTTTCCGGGTATTCATATAACAAGTTTTTGACGTTAACAGGGGATAAAACCTTCGTATTCCCCTTTTTATTCCGGTTCTTTTTCCAGTAATTTCCGGAGGTTTTGTTTAGCCCGGTGCATCAGTGACTCCACGGCTGCCACGGTGGTTTGCATTACCTCGCTAACTTCCTGATAACTAAGATCTTCCAGCTTATGTAAGGTAAATGCAATTTTCTGATTTTCCGGCAATTTTCCAATGACTTTAAACAAGCGGGCCGCATTTTCCTTGCGGTCCAGTTCCACTCCCGGATGATTAAAATCAGGTATTTCCTGGGCCGGTTCATTGTCCTCGCCCAGGAGTCGTTGAATAAATCCGAATCTTTTCTTGCTTTTCCGGCTGCGGAGCAGGTCGAGGGAGCGGGTGGTGGTGATGCGGTAGATCCAGGTTGATAATTTGGATTCCGCTTTAAAGGAGCCGATGGAGCGAAAGACCTGGATAAAAACTTCCTGGGCCACATCTTCCGCATCTTCCGCATTCTGAACGATGCCCATAGCGGTATTAAACACCCGGTTCTGATAGGTATCCACCAGGTACCGGAAGGCCGGTTCTTCCCCGTTACGAAGCCCTTGTATGAGTTCAAACTCAGTCAACTATGGCTCTTTAATTTTAACCACGAACTTACTAAATAGGCGGTTAATTCTTTTGTATATTTGCAACCCTTGTCCCCCGAAGCTTTAGCGAAGGGGGGCCGTCCCCAAAGCCTTAGTAAAGTTTACTTGTTCCCACTTGCATTTCCACAAGGGAGCTTGATACTTCGGGGGAAATTGTTACTTCTTTATTGAAGTGCAGTCCTCCTTCGCTAAAGCTACTGAGGATAAAAGGTCCCGTAGTTCAATGGATAGAATAGAAGTTTCCTAAACTTTAGATACAGGTTCGATTCCTGTCGGGACTACAGCGCCCCCCATAGCTTTAGCGACGGGGGGCTTTACTTTTATAACAATGCTAATAGCAATCCTCAACTTTAGATATCCCGGATCTTCCGGGATCGGGACTACTTAGTTAGTCGGTAGTTGGTAGATAGTAGTTAGTAGTCAATACAGTTGCTGCCGTAATATGGATTTATAATTGAACACCCTGTTCAATGCCTGCCCGGATGACACCAGTCGGACAAGCCCGCCCTTTTTCGAAGACCCTTCATTATTTACTCCACCAACACAAAAGCTGCCCAATAAAAAGGTCTGTATTTCCTGCGCATTTCCTTTTGTGCAGCCGTAAAAGATTCCCTGGCGGTTTTGCCCTGGAGATAATACGTGTAAAAAAGGTTCATCAGTTCAGCCGTCTCGGTATCGGGGATCTTCCATAAACTGAGCAACATTTTTTTAACCCCTGCTAATTTGAATGCACGCTGTAAACCAAATACACCTTCTGTTCCTTTCACATCTCCCAGGGCAGTCTGGCAGGCGCTCAATACCACGAGATCGGTCTGTCTGAGATCAAGCTGCGCTATCTCATAGGCTGTAACGATTCCGTCTTCCCTGCCTTCCAGGGGTGCCTGGCCATTCCAGACCCTGTTGGCTCCCGACAGTACGATGCCGCTTCTCAGCAAAGGATCATTGGCCTGCGTGAATGCATTTCGGTTATCCGCTTCAAGTCCTTCCTCCCGCCGCTTTTCCGGGTCCGGTAAAAAGAAACCATGGGTGGCCAGGTGAAGTATTGCCGGCGCATGACCACTGAGCGCCTTGAACTGTTCTTCAGTGGATTTTAGTTGACTGTAAGTAGTACAGTTTATTTTATATGCCTGGGATATAGCCTGGATACCACTGATCTCATGGGCTGTTCCTTCCAGCGTTCTCCATCCTCCTTTATATACACCCTGTCCGGCAGGTGCAGCAATAAACCGGTTGTCCTTTTCACCAGATGGAATATTCCTTTCCAACTCAACACTATCAGCATCATATACACAATCACCGAATATGTACATTGAAGGGCTGCCCCCTGGCTTTTCCCTGTTCAATGCCAGCTGACGGATACTGGTAAACTGGTTCAGTTCAAATTTGTCCATCAGTAATAAGCTATCTCCTGCAGGTAAAGCCTGAAATGCGATTTTATAGAATAACCCCGCTGGTGAATAATTGATCTGGTGTATCCCTTTCAGCCAGGGCATCAGTGGTTTCCAGACCAATGCAAATAAACTATCCCCGCTAATGGAAGGCTGGTCATTTTCATCTATAGGGTCGCTTCGGTAGATGGCCCTGATTGTCGGCTCGCCTGCCCCAAAAGCAAAATATTTTCCCAATTGTTTTTCCTCGCAAAGGGGTACAAATTGTGGGTGGGTGTCGTCTCCTCTGAGAATATACGCTGCATATAGGACACTATCTGTCCATGCATTTTTGTACAACCTGTACCTTACAAAGGCAATGGCTGCCTCATCGGGTAGCAGGGCTTTCTGTACCTCCTTCCTGGAAATGAGAAGTGCATCCTGCTGGCTGCGGAATGCGGCTGAATTCCGGGTCAGTTCTTTCTCCAGTTCTTCTGTCTTTGCTTCGACAGCGGCCAGGCTGGCCATCCTTTTACCGGCCGGTAAGGCATACTGTTTGGCCAGCAAGGACCTGTTGAGCTGCCACCCGGCATATAGTCTTTTAAAGGCGCTGTCATTGCTGCTACCCGCAAACTCCATCATATGACGGGTATCTGTCAGAGCGAGTGATTTGGCAAAAAGCTGAAAGTTGAAATTGCTTTCGGCCAGGTCTTTCGCATCTATTTTGTTGGTGTACAGAAAACTGTTGTTCATCTGTTCCAGCCAATGGATATTATCCAGGTATTCTTTTTTTTCCCTTTCTGAAGGTATGGTAAAGGTATTCCGGAGGTTTTGAATTGTTTGACTGGCTGCTGAAATGATCAGCGGTTCCGCCTTATCATACTGGCCGGTGTTCACATAAGACTGGGCCAGATTGGTCAGGCAGTACAGGTAACCCGGAAAGTTTCCGGCCCGATGGGTTTTCAAAATTGCCAAAGCCTCCACCAAATAGGGCAACGATTTTTCATACAACCCCATTCCGGAATACAATAATCCCAGGTTATTGAGGCTACCGGCATAATCAAGATTATTCTCCCCGGAAATCTTCTTACTGATCTCCATGGCCTGTTCGAACAAGGGTTGGGCAGCGGTGTATTCTTTATTTTTGAGCAACACCAGTGCCAGGCCATTGAGAACGGAACCATATTCCTTTGAATGATCACCAAAGGCCTTCTTCGATAAGTCCATGGAATATTGGTAAAGGAGCTGCGCATTCTTAAGATCGCCGGCGGAATAAGCAAAGCCGGCTGCCTTTGTTATCAAAATGGCAAAATCGCGGTGATCTCTTCCTAAAGCCTCACTTAATATACCCGTGGCATGTATGAATAGTTCCAGGCCTTTTTGAAACTGCCCGACTTCGCCATAAAATTCTGCGAGCCGTAGTACAGCATTTCCAAATTCCAGGTGCTGATCGCCATATAATGTTTTCCGCAGGGCCATTGATTCCATTAAGTAGTGTTCCGCTTTTTCAAAAGCACCCTCCCTGGTATAGATATCGCCCAGCATACCGGTATATATGGCATAATTATGGGAGTTTTCCCGATGGCCTTTCTTTTCTATTTCGATGGCCCTGGTGAATTGCCGTTCAGCCTCGGAGTATGATCCCTGCTGGTATAAAAAATTACCACGGCCTCCCAATAATTCTGAATATAAAGATGAATTACCCAGCCCCTCCCTGTCCAGAATACTGGCTGCAACCGGATATAGTGGTGCTGCTTTTTCTAACTGCCTGGTATCAACATAATAGGCTGCCAGGCCGAGCAAGTAAGAAACATATGCAACCTGCTTGTCCAGATTCAATGCTTTCATGATCTCCAATGAGCGCAGGTATAAAGTTTCCGTTTTACTGTCTGGCCTGTTCTTGTTATACACTTTGGCCAGTATAAGGAGACTTCGTGCATATTGCTCTGATTGCTCCCCGTATTTTGCTTTAACAAGGCCTGCGGCTTTTTCAGCTACGGGCATAGCCTGCTGATGATGGCCTTGTTGCTGCATCTCGATGATCTGCTTATACAGGCTGTCCGGCTCCTGGGCTGAAACAAGGGCAGCAGCAAACAGGATAAAGAGTAAAACCAATAAATTCTTCATATGACAGAACCCGGATTGATGGTAATTAAATGTAAGACAATTAAGAATCACTTATAATACCCATTCACCAGCTCTACGCTTTTACTTGGCTGATCTGCCATGATTTATACAGTACCTTTAATAAAACAAGTACTTTACCATGAATATCTACAAATACTTTTTCCTTACCCTGCTTACCGGGGTCAATATATTAACGGGAAATACGCAGACTGCAGAGACAGGTAAACCAAACATCATCTTTATACTGACCGATGATTATGCAAATAACCTGGTTGATTTTATGCCGAACCTGAAAGCCATGCAACAGGAGGGGGTAACATTCAGCCATTATTATGTCAGTAATTCGCTGTGCTGTCCTTCCCGATCTTCCATTTTTACAGGCAAGCTGCCGCATAACAATGGTGTCCAGACCAACACCATGCCGAATGGCGGCTATGACAGATTTATGGAAAATGGAAATGCACTGGAAAGTTTTTGTACCGCCCTCCAGGAAAAGGGGTACAAAACAGCCATGATGGGCAAGTTTCTGAATGGCTATTTACCCGGTACCCATCAGCCGCTTCCGGGCTGGTCAGACTGGTTTGTATCAGGGGCCGGGTATCGCAATTTCGATTATGATATAAACAGTAACGGACGGTTACTGCATTATGGCAATGCTCCCGGAGATTATCTTACAGATGTACTTTCTGCCCGCACCGACAGCCTGATAAAAGCCTGGAAAGGCCAGCCCTTTTTTATTGAAATAGCCACGTTCACACCCCATGGCCCTTTCATTCCGGCGCCAAGACATCAAACTCTTTTTACTACTGAAAAAGCACCCCGTACACCCGCATTTAACAAGCAGGCTGACAGCACAGCACCTGGCTGGCTTCGCCAGTTAAAACCATTAGGGGTAAAGAAAATTGACCGCATAGACGACATCTTCCGTAACCGCTTACGTTGTGTCATGTCGATTGATGAAATGCTGGGAAATATCCGGAAAGTCCTGAACGAAACAGGACTCAGTAACCAAACCTATATATTCTTTAGTTCAGACAACGGATACCATTTAGGTGATTATTCGCTGTTACAGGGAAAGCAAACACCTTTTGACATTGATATCAGGGTACCCCTGATCGCCTGTGGTCCCAAGGTTGCCAAAGGAAGTCTGCAGCAGGCAATTGTCTCTAACATTGACCTGGCACCCACTTTTACCGCACTGGCGGGCACAAAGCTTACTGGTTTTCCTGATGGCAGGGACATACAACCCTTTTTCCAGGAACAAACCACCGAAAAGATCAATTGGCGCAATTTTGCCATAATTGAACACCGCCGTGTAGACTACGATATCAACGATCCTGACCGGCAGGAACCAGAAGATGGCAGGCTGCCCTCCTATACTGCTTTACGTTTTCGCAACATGTTGTATGTGGAATATGAAACAGGAGAGATTAGCTGCTATGATGTCCGTAACGACCCATACGAATTGAAAAACACATTTGCCGCACTCCCTGCTGAATTGAAGAAAAAACTGCATTCCATTTTACTGGCAGCAAAAAACTGCGGGGAAAAAAACGGGTGCTGGGAAGTACAAATGATGAACCTGGGAAATGAATAATGACAACAGCGGTGCCATCCCACGAGAGAGCTTTACCTTATTTACGGGTGGGTGATCAACGGCTTACGGCCATTACTGTGCCACATGGTGACCAACTCTATTCAAATCAACTGAACAACCGCGCAAAGTGATTCTCCAGGTGCTGCCGCATGCCATTCCTGAATTCTTCCGGGTTGCCGTTCTCCAGGATGGTAACGAGTTCTTTATGAGAGACGAATGTTTTGAGTAAGGCTTGCTTTTTCAGCAACCCGCTGTTGTGTACATAATCAAAAACGGGCAACAGCATTTTCTGAAATTTTTTTAATGTTTCATTCCCGGTGATTTCATACAGTTTGCCGTGAAAGGCAATCTCATGCTCAATATTGAACAGGTGATGCTGGGTAGCCGGGGGCTCATCATCTACTATATCATGCAGAGCTTTTAAATCTTCCCGGGTAATGCGATGAAAAAGCAGGTCGGCCATTCCTATCTCCAATACCAGCCGTATTTCAAATACTTCCCTCAGTGTTTCAGGGGCCAGGATATGCGGATTCATACTCTTACTCATATTGCTGAATAAATCCGGACTGGTGATGACGGCCCCTTTCTTCTTTTTGGATTCAATGAGTCCCATCATGCGCAATCTCAACAAGGCTTCCCGGATGACGGTTCTGCTTACGCCCAGCTTTTGCGCCAGCTCCAGTTCAGTTGGTATAGAATCCCCAATTTTCAGCTTTTGTTGCTGAAGCAACTGCACAAGATTATTCTCCACCTTATCGACCAGACTGGTATTTTCTATGGATTGGAATGTTTCACTGTTCAACTGATTCATCATTAATATGTATTACTTAATAATTCAATGCTAATTTACTAAAAAAGAAGAATTAAATAAATTTTGTTTATATATTATTGAATTACAATTATTTAAAAATTATATAGCAAAACTTTTGGAAAATTATATACAAATCAGTTAGTTTTGTTATGTCATACATAATACATTAAATAAACTGCTTGTCATGAAATTAAAACGCTTAAGGCTTTGTCTCCTTGCAGTGTTAACACTAGTAGCAACTGTTGCATTTGCACAAACCAAAAGAATTACCGGGAAAATTCTCAACGATGAGGCGAAACCGCTTTCGGGGGTTTCAGTGACCATTAAGGGAAAACCAACCGGAACACAAACCAATGCCACCGGCCAGTACAGCATTGAAGCAGCCGCAGGTGACGTGCTGGTTTTTTCCATGACGGGCTTTACCACCCGCGAGGTGAAAGTGGGCGCTGAGCCCAGCATCGATTTGTCACTCGAAACAAAAGTGAGTGAACTGGACGCGGTAGTGGTTACCGGTTATGGTACCCAAAAACGAAAAGAAGTAACAGGTGCGGTAGCCACAGTAAGTCCCAAGACTTTTGAACATAGTCCCAGCACCAACGTGGCCACGGTGCTCCAGGGCAATGCACCCGGTTTAAGGGTTCAGCAACGTACCGGCCAGCCGGGTACCACACCCACAATCTCTTTTCGGGGAGGTACTGAATTCGGAGGGGGTGGTACACCGCTTTTCATTGTGGATGGTGTAATCGTTCCGTCGCTGTACGGGTTTGACATTAACGATGTAGCCAGTATAGACCTGCTGAAAGATGCTGCCACTACCGCCATCTATGGCGCCAGGGCGGCAAACGGCGTTGTACTGGTGACCACCAAAAAAGGTCAAAAAGGGAAAACCCGGGTAACCTATTCCTTTAGTCATACTACCAACTATATCCGCCGAAATCCTTCGGAGTATCTCAATGCGGCCGATTACATTCGAATGAACCGGCTGGGTATCCAGGCACGTTTCAGAGGCGATTCACTGGATAATAATACCAATGCCATGAATACAGACCGCAACCAGCTTTTAGGAGCCTGGGGATGGGCAGTGAATTCAGGTTGGAGAGCTGCAGAAGGTTTATACACGACTCAGCTTCTAAATAACCAGAACCGTCAATTACTGAACGACCCCCGATGGAAACTGTTGGTTGACCCGAATCCATTCACTCCCACGCAGACAGACAGCATTCTCTATACAGACCTGAGTGCAAAAGACAGGGAGGCGATGATTCTTCAGCAGGTAAATACAACAGAGCATAATATTAATTTCTCCGGTGCCAATGACCAGGGTTCCCATGCCCTTTCCCTGGGAATGGTAAAAGATAATGGCATGATCATCGGTTCCCAACTGAAACGTATTAACCTGAACTTCAATGGCGGCCTTAATGTGGGCAAAAATCTGAAAATCACCACCAATATCAGTGCCTACAATGTTGAACAGGCATTGCCATACGGAGGCTTTAACAGTGTTGACCCGGAAGGAGGTGCTGCCGGCGGATTATTACAGCGTTTTGTAGGCGTTGCCCCAACAGTCAGGTATGTCAATGACACTTCCGGTACTGTATTACCGGGACCAAATGATGTGACTTTAGGCAACCCGCTTTACTGGAGCAACCTGACGGTTAACAATACGAACCAGCAGCGATTCCTGGGGGGTATTCAACTTGAATATACTATTCTGCCTTACCTGAAAGTACTGGCCAGCGGTTCAGGCTATTTCCAATACACTAACAACAACTTTTTTACCAAGGCATTCCAGCAAGGAAACGGCGGGGCTTTTAACACCAACAGGGCCGCCAGTTTTAATAATACAAAAACGGTACAATACACCACCAACGCCTTTCTGCAGTTTAACAAAAACTTCGGCGGACATAATGTAACAGCGTTGGCCGGCGGTGAGTTTTATGATTTCAGGAATTACGTAAACTCGGGTTTTTCCCAGGGAGCACCCACCGATTTAATTCCCTGGCTGACGGCTTCCACACCGCCCAATGTGCAGGGCACCACTATCGTCAATCCTGCAGGCGCCTCCTCCAATTTTAACCAGTGGGAAAGAATCGGATCCGCGATTGGGAGAGTCAACTACACGTATAAAAACAAATACCTGCTGACGGGTGTATTACGGGTGGATGGCTCCAGCAGGCTGAAGAAGGGAAATTATTACGGAACATTTCCCGGTGTTTCCATAGGATGGAACCTGCACAATGAAACCTTTTATAAAGGTTCCCGGGTTTCAAAATACCTGAGCAGTGTAAAACCAAGGATCAGTTATGGGGTAAACGGAAACGTAAACTCACTCGGTTTTTTCGCCACATCACAGGTATATAACAATGCCGGCACGTACAACGGATTTGGCGGCACCTATGTGGCTTCATATATTAATTCTGATGTCAGATGGGAAAGAACCAACAGTTTAAACATCGGTGCTGATCTGGGCTTCCTGGATGAAAGAATAATGCTGAACGTTGATTATTTCATCCGGAATGTATTTGATAAACTTGCCGGGTTGAATATTTCCTCACAAACCGGATTTGGCAGTTTTACCACTAACCTCGGCCAGTTACAAAACAAGGGTATTGAAATTGCCGTGAATGCAAAAATAATTGAGTCCAAAAAAGTAAATGGATTCAGCCTTGAAGCAGGAGCTAACTATTTCCATGTTAAAAGTTTTGCGAAAAAGCTTCCGTTTAACGGATTACCCGGCAACCGGACCAGCGGATTCTTTGTATGGGATCCCAACAAAGCCGGTCAACAGATCTATGTAGGAGGATTGGTGGAAGGGCAACGTATCGGGCTGGATGAAGTATGGGCACCTAAGTGGGATGGAATTTATACGGACCTTACCAAAATAACAGCCGATGCCAATGTATATAATGCATTCCTGCCCTATACCAATAAACGGATCAAACAATTAGGAGACGCACAATGGCACCAGGTCAATAAAAATGATACCATTGACAGCCGTCAGTTTGTAAAAGTGGGCCGTACCACGCCGCAGCATATGGGTGGTTTTAATATCAGCAGTTCCTACAAAGGTATTCGCCTGTATGCCGGATTTGATTATGCCTTCGGATTTGTTATTCTGAACAACCAGATCGTAAGGGGCCTCAACCAGGTACAGGGTTCTCAGAATTCCACCACCGATGTATTAAAGACCTGGACACCCAATAATACCACCGCTACCATGCCCCGGTACTACTGGGCCAACCAGGGTAGGAACTATGCGACAGACGCCAGTGGCAATAACCCGGCGGCCAACCTCTGGGAGAAAGGCGATTATGTAATGCTGAGAGAGCTGACACTGGCCTATGACCTCTCACCGGAAATGCTCAGTAAATATCTCGGCAACCGGTTAAAAGGTTTGAGTGTGAATATCACCGGTACCAATCTTGCTTATTTCTCCGGCTACAGTGGCAACTTCCCCGAATTCGGTGGACTGGACCAGGGTAAATTTCCTTTGCCAAAAAGACTGACCATTGGAGTGAGGGTCATCCTTTAATCGTTTGTTCAAACAAAAAAATACTGAAATGAAATACAATAAAATTATATGGATATCAGGAGTGTTCATGCTGATGCTAAGCCTCCTGTCATGTACAAAAAAACTGGACGAGGTAGTGCCGCAGGATACGATCAGTAAAGACCAGGCATTAAAGGACCCCAATGCCGCCAGAACCCTGTATCATGGTGCCTATGGCCGTTTCAGGGCTTTTGATGCCACTTTTTTCCAGTTGGGTGAAATGCGTTCGGATATCTGGGTGGATGGTCTGTTTACCGAATCAGTGGACGGCGGTTTACAAAACCTGTACCGGCATAATATCAGTAGCCTGAATGTACCCTTTAACAATTGGGGTGGCTTCTATAACCTTATCTATAATTTTAATAATGTAATAAAGATAATACCTGAAACGCCACTGCCCGCTTCAGAAAAAGACCGGATTCTTGCTGAACTTTATGGGTTAAGAGCTTATGTATATTACACCATGGTCAGAACCTGGGGTGCTGTACCATTAAATACAGAACCGGTTGAAACCATAACCAATACAGCAGAAACCTACAAACGCCGAACCGGTGCAGATACCATCATGACACAGGTGAAAGCTGATATCGAACAGTCCCTTCAGTTGTTCGGTTCTGCTAATACACTGCCCACAGGCAAACGGGTTTACTGGAGCCGGATGGCCTCACTCCTGCTGAAAGGGGATGTGTTTATCTGGTCAGGTACACATATGGGAGGTGGAAATGCCGATTTCACCACTGCAAAAACTGCGTTGCAGGAAGTCCGGAACCTGCAGGGAACTACTTTAGACCTTCAGTCCAACTATGCGGACATTTTTGACCCGACTAAAAAAAGCAATAACAAGGAAATAATATTCGCCATCAATTACGAACTGCAACAGGCGCAGATGGGAATGTTTGGAAGTTTCCTGGTCAACTCTATCCAGGCGAATACCCTTTCCTTTACCCAGGCGGCCACTCCTACTGTATCATCTGTATATCCCTATGTGAATGGCGCCAACCGGGTGGGTATGAACCAGGCCATGATTAATCGCCTTACCGCCCCGCCCGCCGACCAGCGGATCACCAGTAGTTTCCGGGTGATGTATTCCAATGCCACTCCCTTTGCCACCCGGGGCGTTTTCCTGACAAAATATATTGGCACAACTGCGGGCACTTCACAGATTTATAATAATGATTTCCCCGTTTACCGGTATGCAGATGTCTTGTTATTACTGGCAGAAGCAAAAACAAAACTGGGCGAAGATCCCTCTGCAGAAATTAATGCCATCCGGCTCAGAGCCTATGGTGCAGGCTATACCCCTTATGTGAACAGTGGAATCACCAATAACATGAATGCCATCCTGGATGAATACCTGAGAGAATTTATTGGCGAAGGCAAAAGGTGGTGGGCATTAAGAAGGGCGGGTGATGCTTATGTTTATGCAAATCTGAATCCCACCTATTTTTCGCCTGCCAGCACCGCTAAGTTTTTGTTACCACTTTCCCTGGGTATGTTACAGGCAGACCCCTTACTGACACAGACACAGGGCTATTAATTCACTGTATTTCTCATAAGCAGTACGTATACAGCAAGCAATCACCGGGGGTAGTCTTGCCCCCGGTTTTTTTAGAATTAAACGCTACAATACCTTCACACTTTATATTATAATATGGCAAATCAAAAATTACAAGGCCTGATCGCTGCCCCCTTTACACCCATGCATATAGACGGGTCATTAAACCTGACTGTTATTCCGGCCTATTATGAAATGCTGAAAGCAAACGGCGTAACCGGTGCTTTTATCTGTGGTTCAACCGGGGAAGGTGTCTCCCTGACTATAAATGAAAAAAAATCGGTAGCAGAAGCCTGGGCTGCCTGTACTAAAAATGACAGCAACTTTACAGTGATGCCCCTGGTAGGAGGTACCTGCCTGAAAGACTGTACAGAGCTGGCATTACATGCCCGGGAAACCGGGCTGGATGCGGTTTCTTTTACATCACCCTATTATTTTACACCGGCGAATGTGGAGATGCTGGCCAGATGCTGTTATGAAGTGGCATCCGCAGTACCTGATATGCCCTTTTATTACTACCATATTCCCGTATTGACAGGAGTGAGCTTTCCCATGTATGAATTACTGAAAGCCGTAGACGGGAGCATACCCAATTTTGCCGGCATAAAATACACCCATGAAGATTTTATGGATTTTCTTTCCTGCATTAATTTTAAAAATGGAAAATATGATATGCTCTGGGGCCGGGATGAAAATATGCTGCCGGCATTAAGTCTTGGAAGCAAAGGGGCTGTAGGCAGTACGTATAATTATGCCGCTCCCCTGTACTACGATCTTATACATGCGTTTAACAATGGAGATTTATCAACGGCACAGGCATTACAGCAAAAATCGATCGATATGATCCGGCTTCTGGGGAAATACGGTGGAATTTCAACAGGAAAAGCCTATATGAAATTAATTGATTTAGATTGCGGGGAGTTCCGGTTGCCCGTCAGCAATATGAGTGGTGCAGCATTTGAATCATTCAAAAAAGATGCAGAACAGCTTGGGTTCAGCAGTTTCTGCTCAAAAAAACCCGCCGGCTTACCTGTTTTCAAATAAACCACCCCATTTGAAAGTATCTTTTATATTGAAACTTATGTTGTTCACAGTTCCTGCACTGGCACAAAAAAATTCAAAGATTTCTTTGAAATGGGAAATCACCAATGAATTGCCGGCTGATAGCGGTCATTCTGTTTCCCTTGGTTTTGCTGGTCCGGTGACAGGCATTCATAATGACATGCTGTTTATTGCAGGAGGTGCCAACTTTCCTGAAGCCATGCCATGGGAAGGCGGGGTAAAAAAATTTCATGCCTCTGTATATACTTATCACCAGGAACACCACCAACTGAAATTGATATCAAAATCAGGTAAGCTCCCGCACGCTATTGCCTATGCCGCCAGTTGCACCACCGCAGAAGGTGTTATCTATGCCGGGGGAGAAAACGAGAAGGGTGCCAGTAATGAAGTATGGTTGATGAACTGGGATAATAGGGCAAAGGATATACATTTCATGGCACTTCCCCCGCTTCCAGAACCGGTAAGTAATGCCGCTGCTACGCTGATTGGGACTACTGTTTACCTCGCAGGGGGCGAAAACAGTACCAGCACTTCTGCACAATTTCTGGCTTTGGACCTGGGTAATCTCCCGGCAGGCTGGAAAAAACTGGCAGACATCCCCCACCCGGTATCTCATACGGTGCTAACTGCTGTCACCGGCAAAACAGGGAATAAAATTTATTTATGCGGCGGCCGGAAGAAAAACAGCAACGGAATCAGTGATGTATACAATTCTGTATTTGTATATAATGTAATCACCAATAGTTGGGAAGAAATAAAGTCACTCCCTTATGCATTAAGTGCCGGTACGGGCCTTTTACATGATGGAAACAGCATTCTCTTGTTTGGCGGCGACAAAGGAACGGTCTTTCATCAGACAGAAAGACTGATTGTCGCCATCAATGCGGAGAAAGATTCTGTAAAAAAGAAAAAGTTGAACCAGGAAAAAATCAAACTCCAGTCAGAACACCCCGGTTTCAGCAGAGAAGTGCTGCTTTACAATATTAAGATGGATACCTGGACAGTTGCTGGTACAATTCCTTTTGAAACACCGGTAACCACCACTGCTGTAAAAATAAAACACGGTGTCTGTATTCCTTCAGGAGAAATACGAGCCGGTGTCCGTTCGCCAAAAATGCTGATCCTTAAAATCCGGTCCAGAAATTAATGGCTAAGTCAAACAAATATCCATGGATGGTTGTGGCCTTGCTCTGGGTGGTTGCTTTGTTGAATTATATGGACAGGCAGATGCTCAGCACTATGAAACCATCCATGCAGGCAGATATTCCTGAATTGCAGTCCGCTGCCAATTTCGGTTATCTGATGGCGATCTTTCTCTGGATCTACGGTTTCATGAGCCCTTTGTCTGGTATCATAGCGGATAAGGTAAACAGGAAGTGGCTGATCGTATGCAGCTTATTTGTATGGAGTGCGGTCACTTTTACTATGGGATATGCCAGTACCTTTAACCAGTTGTATTGGTTACGGGCGATTATGGGAGTAAGTGAAGCTTTGTATATTCCGGCCGGCTTGTCATTAATTGCAGATTACCATTCATCCAAAACAAGGTCACTGGCGGTCGGTATACACATGACTGGCTTATATATGGGCCAGGCCCTGGGAGGGTTCGGAGCCACCATCGCTGATCAATTCTCCTGGCAACAGGCTTTTCATTCCTTTGGGATTATTGGCATCGTATATTCAATCGTACTGATATTGTTTTTAAGAGAGAAAAGTGCTGATGTCCCAATTACAGATAAAGTCAACCCAGGAAAAACGAAAACCCCTCTGCTGAGAGGGCTCGCTCTTTTGTTGACCAATATTTCTTTCTGGATCATCCTGTTTTACTTTGCTGTACCCAGTTTGCCCGGCTGGGGAGTTAAAAACTGGCTACCCACTTTGTTTTCCGAAAACCTGGGGATTGATATGAGCAAAGCCGGCCCTTTATCCACTATTACCATTGCATTATCCTCTTTTATAGGGGTTATTTTTGGCGGCATTTTATCAGACCGGTGGGTGCAGAAAAATCTCAGGGGAAGAATATATACCAGTGCCATAGGTCTCGCACTAACGATACCAGCCCTTATATTAATTGGTTATGGCCATTCCTTATTTCATATTATTGGCGCCGCCTTCTGCTTTGGCTTTGGTTTTGGCATGTTTGATGCCAATAACATGCCGATACTCTGCCAGTTTGTTTCCAGGAAATACCGGGCTACTGCATATGGCCTGATGAATATGGTGGGCGTATTTGCCGGGGCATTCATTACTGATTGGTTAGGCAAATCAACTGACAAAGGAAACTTAGGACAAGACTTTGCAATGCTTGCCGGCATCGTAGGGGTAGCCTTAATTATTCAGCTTTCCCTGCTGCGGCCAAAATCAAATGACTTTGTTGAAGAATAAATATTGATGCAAACACAATCGGCATCCTTTACGAAGATGTCAACAGTAAATATTTTACAAAAACCGGTAAACCGGGATCATATAAATCCAGCGGACATGGCATATAACCTTGAAGAACTGCAGGCGTTGAAGGAATTCTATTCCGGGCAATTACTGAACAACACAGTGCCTTTCTGGTTTCCCCGATCTTTTGATCAGGAATATGGTGGTTTTTTACTGATGAGGGATGCGGATGGCTCACTGATTGATGATGATAAAGCCGTGTGGATCCAGGGAAGAGCCACCTGGCTGCTTTCTACGTTATATAATACCGTGGTGCAAAAACAGGAATGGCTGGATGGCGCAAAACTCGGTTATGAATTCCTGAATAAATATTGCTTTGACACAGATGGACAAATGTATTTTCATGTAACCAGAAATGGAAGCCCCGTCCGTAAACGCCGCTATTTTTTTTCAGAAACCTTTTATGTGATTGCCGCGGCAGCCTATGCCAAAGCAAGTGGCGATGAAGAAGCGGCCAAAAATGCAAGACGCGTATTTGGCAAGTGTATTGAATATGCCACAACACCCGGGTTACTTACCCCCAAATTTACAAAAACAAGACCCGCCAAAGGTATTGGGGTACCCATGATCATGATGAACACGGCCCAGCAACTCCGGGAAACCATTGGTGACCCGCGTTGCGACGAATGGATTGATAAATGGATAACAGAAATTGAAACCGATTTTGTCAAAGACGACATTAAATGTGTGATGGAGCAGGTGGCGCCCGACGGGAGCATCATTGACCATATTGACGGAAGAACACTCAATCCAGGACATGCCATTGAAGGGGCCTGGTTTATCCTGCATGAAGCAAAAAAACGCGGTAATGATCCCCGTTTAACGGAGCTGGGCTGCCGCATGCTGGACTATATGTGGGAAAGAGGATGGGATCAGCAATATGGCGGCATTTTATATTTCCGGGATGTATACGACAAACCGGTACAGGAATACTGGCAGGATATGAAATTCTGGTGGCCGCATAACGAAGTGATCATTGCCACATTGATGGCTTACCTAATGACAGGTAATCAAAAATATGCAGAATGGCATCAGTTGGTACACGACTACTCCTACCAGCATTTTCATGATACCAAAAACGGAGAATGGTTTGGCTACCTGCACCGGGATGGCACAGTCGCCCAAACCGCCAAAGGGAATTTATTCAAAGGACCTTTTCATTTACCCCGACAGGAATGGTATTGTATGCAACTGTTGAAAGAATACATAAAATGACATGAAAGCCATTTACTTCATATGGTTATTGCTGCCCCTGACGGCCCTTTCGCAATTAGAGACTGCAAAATACTTTTCCGGAAATATGATTTTGCAAAGGGACGAACCGATACCGGTCTGGGGTAAAGCAGTTCCCGGAAGTAGGGTTGAAGTAAAGTTTGGCAAACTGACCCGCAGCGTTGTGGCAGCCAGCGACTCCTCCTGGAAACTGCAACTGCCTGCACAAACAGCCACACATCAACCACAATCGCTAAAGATAAGTAGCGGGGATACGGCCGTTCAGTTTAACAATATATTGATTGGTGATATCTGGATCTGCCTCGGACAAAGTAATATGGAGTGGCCGATGATCCGGGAGAAGCATTACCCGGAAGAGATAAAGAACAGCCTTCAGCCGCTGCTACGTTTTTACAATCCCCTGTATGCTGGTAAAAACATTTTCGGAACCGGCTTCTCTGATTCCTTGGCAGCGCTGCTTACAGCCGACCGGTTCTACAAAGGAAACTGGCAATCCTGTGACAGCAACAGCATACAATCAATGAGCGCGGTTGGCTACTATTTCGGCAAACAATTAGCTACTGAATTGAATATTCCCGTGGGCCTGATTAATCTTTCCATCGGCGGGGCGCCGCTTGAAACATTTATTGATGTAAAGACCCTTCATTCAAGCAAACAATTCGCAGCAAAAGTAAAAGGTGACTGGCTAAAGAACAATGCATTACCGGTATGGATAAAAGAAAGAGGTAAGCAGAATATCGGAAATATACCCGATGTACCGGCTGATGAATATGGAAAGAACCATGCATTCAAACCCGGATTTGCCTTTGAATCAGGCATAAAGCCCTTATTGCCGATGCCTGTAAAGGGGGTCATCTGTTACCAGGGAGAAAGCAATGCCCAGGAAATGGAAAGGGTAATGGAATATGGCGCATTAACCGCATTAATGGTGAAAGATTACCGGAAAAAGTGGGGAAAGCCAGGGCTGCCATTTTATTTTGTACAGCTTTCATCCATCGATTCAGCCAACTATAAAAGTCAGTTTTGGCCGTTGTTCAGGGATGAACAGCGAAAAATGCTGCAACAGATTCCCTATACCGGCATGGCGGTCAGCAGCGATATTGGAGCAAAAAACGATGTGCACCCGACTAATAAAAAAGCGGTGGGTGAACGGCTCGCCCGTTGGGCACTGAATAAAACCTATCATAAAAAATTGTTGCCTTCCGGTCCATTACCGCTGAAAGCCAGATATGAAAACGGTAAGGTTACCATCACTTTCAACTATCCGGGAAACCGTTTGCTGACTGCCGAAGGAACCATAGTAAGAGGCTTTTCGACAGACGGGAATCCTGACTGTCTTGCATTCATTGAAAACGACAAAGTGATCATCCAGGCTGAAGCCCGCCCTGCTTATGTGTATTATGGCTGGAAACCCTTTACAGATGCAAATCTTATAAACTCCGTAGGGCTTCCAGCCTCCACCTTTAAAATTAAAGTAGAATGAAAAAGATAGTAGTGCTTTACTCCCTGAGCCTTTTTTGTCTTCTATCTGCTGCGGCACAGGAAAAAATTCCGGTATTCACTTCCGGTACTGAAGGACATAAAAGCTACCGGATACCCGCCATCATACAAATACCCAATGGCGAACTGTTGGCGTTTTGTGAAGGCCGTGTAAACGGAAGTGGCGACTTCGGGGATATAAATATTGTCATGAAAAAAAGCAATGACAACGGAAAAACCTGGACAACACTAAAAACCATTGTGGATGCGGATAGTCTGCAGGCAGGCAACCCTGCACCAGTGGTTGATCTGAATGATCCGGCATACCCCAACGGCAGAATCTTTCTTTTTTATAATACCGGGAATAACCACGAAGGGGAAGTCAGGAAAGGAAAAGGCTTGCGTGAAGTATGGTATAAAACCTCGGCTGACGGAGGTATGACCTGGAGCCCGGCTGTAAATATAACCATGCAGACACATCGCCCGAAACAACCCCAGGTGAATGCCGCCTATAATTTTTCAGAAGACTGGCGGAGTTATGCCAACACACCCGGGCATGCATTGCAGTTGGCAAGCGGTCAATATAAAGGACGGATATATATAGCGGCCAATCACTCTGCTGGTGCCCCTAAAGGTCGTTTTGAAGATTACTTCGCCCATGGTTTTTATACGGATGATCATGGCAAGACCTTTCAATTAAGCGAGACGATTCAATTACCCGGGGGCAATGAAGCCACTGCAGCAGAAATATCGAATAACGGATTACTGCTGAATGCGAGGAATCAAAAAGGGGATGTACGGGCCAGAATAGCGGCCAGAAGCAACGATGGGGGGCAAACCTGGAATAGTATAGTCTATGATAAAAATCTGCCTGACCCTGTCTGCGAAGGCAGTATCCTGAATATAGGTGTTAAAAAACGGAAACACCTGCTTGCTTTTTGCAATGCGGCTGATACCACAAAAAGAAACAACCTCACCCTGCGCATCAGCTTTGATGAAGGCCACTCCTGGGCCAAAAGTATACCGCTGGATAAATCGGAAGATGGCAAAAAAGACTATACGGCTTACTCGGACATCGTTAAGATCAGTAAAAAAGAAATAGGCGTTTTATATGAACGGGATGGCTATGCGCAAATTGTTTTCACCCTGGTTAACTGGAAGAAATAAACATGCTACCTGAAAAGCTGATAAAAAAAACACTGATTGCCGCTGTCTTGCTACTTTCAGGAACCGTTTATGCCCAACGGGATACGATCCTACTAAATTCCGGATGGGCATTTAGTATTGACAAAAAAGGGGAAGGAGTCAACAACAAATGGTTTGAAGCGGCACTACCCAACGCCAGATCCGTACAGCTTCCCCATACCTGGAATATTGAATCCGAAAACCAAAATCATTACGGGTGGGGTTGGTACCAGCGGAAACTGGAGATTCCGGCCAACTGGAAAAATAAAAATGTGGTGGTACGGTTTGGCGCCATCAATCACAGTTCATTCATCTACCTCAATGGGGAAAAGATCGTGGAGAATATAGGTGACGGCTTCAACTCGTTCACGTTGAATTTAAATGGCAAACTGAACTATGGAAAAGAAAATATCATTACCATAGCGGCGAATAATGATTATGGGAGAAACAAAGTTCCATTTGGCAGTTCATTCGACTGGCCCAACGATGGTGGCCTGATCCGTAAGGTCATGCTGATTGTCAGTGACCGGCCAGCTGCAGATTATATTCGCGTCACGCCGGTATTGAATGTCAAAACTTATGAAGGAAAGTTGAAAATCAGGCTGGGTTTTTCCGGGCTAAAAGACAGCAGTCAACTGCAACTTGCCATTACTATAACGGAGGAAAACCAGCTGACACAGCAGACTATTTACCAGCGGACACAAAAACCAGACTGGCAAAAAAATGAAGCGGTCGCCGATATCGTATTGCCAAAAATAAACCCCTGGCATTTTGACCAGCCGGATCTTTACCGCATTGACGTGCGTGTAGTGGCCGGCAAAAAAACAAGTGATCATATTTCCACCACTACCGGTTTCAGGGAAATCGTATTTGCAGGTGGAAAAACCTATCTGAATGGCGAACACATTAAACTGATGGGTGTGGAATGGACAGCCGGAAGCAATCCTGATTATGGTTTTGCTGAAACGGACTCTGTTATTCTCAGCCAGTGTAATTTAATGAAAGCCGTGAATGCCATCTTCACCCGTCAGCATTTCCAGCAGGATGAATTATTCTATGATTTTTGTGACCGCAAGGGAATTATTGTACAACAGGAAGTGCCCCTATGGGGCCCGGAAACCCCGGCCAATGACAGCATCCGGGATATAGCGCTGAAGCAAATGGAACGGATGATTTATAATAATTATAATCACCCCAGCATTTTTTCCTGGGGTACCGGCAATGAGTTAAGGGGCAGGGATCCTGAAACAAAACAACTGATCTCGGAACTGATGGCGAAAGCCCGTGCTACAGACCCGACACGCTATACTGCTTATGTAAGCAATACGCTCACCAGCAGTTTCTATAATAATCCCGCTTTTACGCCGGATGCCGCCAATGACGGTGATTATATCATGATGAATGAATATGGCGGAAGCTGG
Source organism: uncultured Chitinophaga sp. (assembly GCA_964650455.1). Classification (GTDB taxonomy): domain Bacteria; phylum Bacteroidota; class Bacteroidia; order Chitinophagales; family Chitinophagaceae; genus JJ008. The sequence goes on from CAZYTV010000023.1 coordinate 25,344, forward strand.
TGGGATATTCCTTCAGGACAAATTCATGCCTACCTGGACAGCGTACACCTGAGTTATCCGGATAAACCTTTTTTTATTGCTGAGTTTGGTTTGTGCGAACCCAACTTTAAAGGCGGGGACCAGCGACGTATTGAAGACCTGATTTATCACATGGCCATTTATGAGAGTAAACCCTATATAGAAGGGGCTATTTATTTTGATTTGACGGATTACCGCACCCATTATCCGGGGACTTCGGATAAAAATAAATACAGAAGGAGGATACATGGTGTATTTGACCTTTATGGCAACCCCAAACCTTCCATGAGGGTATTGAGGGAGTTATCTTCACCGGTTGAAGTACAAGCCGTTCATCAATGGAAAAAGGGGAAGTTAACGGTGGCCATTTACGGCAGCCTCGGTCTGCCGCAACATACGGTAAAAGGTTACAAACTGTATGTTACTGACAGTACCAGCGGGTATACAAAAACCAAAGCATATGAAATCCCGGAGATAAAGCCCGGAGAAAAAAAATATGTTGAGGCGGATGATTTATTTAATGGAAAAGGAATAATAACCATTGTAAGGCCAACCGGTTATATCGTTTCTCAAAAATCATTTTACTGATATGAAACAGCATTTTAAAATATTAACCTGCATTTCATGTCTCCTGGCATCTTATTTTGCCTGGCCACAGTCAAATCAATCTTTATTTCCGGATTCCTTATTCTCCGCTTATTATCATCAGCGGGTCTCTCTTTTCAGGAGGTTGCCCCAGACTAAAGATGATATTATTTTCCTGGGCAACAGTATTACGGATGGCGGCGAATGGAGTGAAATGTTTGCTGATTTAAAAATAAAAAACCGGGGTATCAGCGGCGATATTTCAGCAGGCGTGTTAAACCGGATTGATGAGGTTTCAACCCGCCGTCCTGCCAAACTATTCTTACTTATTGGCACGAATGACCTGGCAAGAAATATTTCGCCGGATAGCGTGGCGGCAAATATTTTCCGGATAGTGTCCCTGTTAAAAGAGCAATCGCCACAAACAAAATTGTATGTACAAAGTATTTTTCCGGTTAATGAGCAATTTGGGAAATTTACAGGACACACTTCAAAAAAGAAGCAGATCACTGAAACAAATCAATTACTCCGGAGACATGCTTCACAATATGCGTATCAGTACACAGATGTCTGTACAGCATTGAGTGACAGCAGCGGCAGGTTAAGTGCTGCATATACCAACGATGGGTTGCACCTGACCGGTCCCGGGTATATGAAATGGAAAGAAACGATTTATACAGCAATATATGATTTCCCGGCATTAATTCCCCTGCCGGCAAAGCTGGTATGGGTTAACAAAAAGGTACCGGTAAATCATTTTAATGCCATTGTTTCAGAAAGTCCTTTACTGAGCAATGAAGCCCGGCTATTGAAAACTTTATTCGCAGAAAAAAAAGCGCTTCTCCGTATTACCCACAAAGCGCCTTTGACCGGTAATTTTATCCGGTTAATGATTACGCAGGATATCAACAATCAGGAAGGGTACCGGATGTCGGTAACTCCGGACAGCATACTTATACAGGCTAAAACGACAACGGGTATTTTTTATGCTGTACAGACATTAAAACAATTAATAACCGGCAGCCAGTTTCAATGTGCGGAGATAAGTGATTCTCCTGCATTCCCTTTCCGTGGTTTTATGGTGGATGTGGGAAGAAACTTTCAATCCATTAAACAACTGAAACAGCAGATTGATGTGATGGCTGCTTATAAATTAAATGTCTTTCATTTTCACCTTACAGAAGATATTGCCTGGCGGCTGCAAAGCAAACAATACCCGCAACTGACCAGTGCAAAACACATGCTGCGCAATGCCGGTAAATATTACACAATCCCTGAACTGAAAGAATTAATTACTTATTGCAGGGAAAGACATATCACCCTTATTCCTGAGATTGATATGCCAGGCCACAGTGCTGCCTTTAAGCGGGCTATGGGGGTGGATATGCAAAGCGGTGAGGGTATGAAAATCTGCAAAAATATCCTGACTGAATTGTGCCGGGAGCTGAATGTACCTTATGTCCATATTGGCGGCGATGAAGTTAAAATCACCAATAAAGATTTCCTTCCAAAGATGATTGCATTATTACAATCACTTGGCAAAAAAGTCATTGCCTGGGATCCCGGGGGTGATGTACCCGAAGGAACCCTGCTGCAAATGTGGGTTGGAAATGCAAAGCCAAAAGATAAATTTCCTGCTATTGATTCCAGGCATTTATACCTCAACCACTTCGATCCTTTTGATGGAGTGGTGTCAACATTTAATCACGTGGTTTGTGATACAACGTCTGGTGACGAAGAGAAACCGGGGGCCATTCTTTGTAACTGGCCGGACAGAAGAGTAAGTAAAGAAGAGGACCTGATTCATATGAATGCTGTTTACCCGGTCATGCTTACGTTTGCCGAAAGATGCTGGCAGGGCGGAGGCTGGAAAAATTATTTATCAGACATCAGTGTGCCGGGTACAACACGATATAATGCCTTTGCCGCCTTTGAAAAAAGGTTACTGGAACATAAATCCCTTTACTTTAAAAACCGGCCGTTCCCCTATGTACGGCAAAGTAATATTGAATGGAGATTGGTTGGCCCCTTTGATAATCAAGGAAAAACCGGAATGAAGTTCGCTCCGGAATCAGCTTCATTTCCGGATACAGTACAGTTAAACAAATATCCTTCCGTTTATGGCGCCACTATCTGGCTCCGGCATTTCTGGCACCCGATGATTCTGTCCCATTTAGCTAACCCAGAAGACAGTTCTACATATTATGCAGTTAATAAGATATGGAGTCATGAAGAAGGGATTAAAAACTGCTGGATTGGTTTCAATAACCTTTCCCGTTCCACCGCCACTGATTCGCCACCTGCAGGAGCCTGGGATGATAAGGGAAGTGCTATGTGGGTAAATGGAAAATTAATTTCACCCCCAAACTGGATGAAGGGAGGACAAAAGGGAAACGCAGAAACGCCTTTAACAGATGAAGGATATGAATTCAGGGAACCGGCAAAAATTTTATTTAAAAAAGGATGGAATACCGTATTAATAAAAGCACCAGTTGGCAGTTTTAAGGGCAGTGACTGGCAGAACCCGGTAAAGTGGATGTTTACAATGGTGGAGATTGATGAGGAGTAAACTAGCCGGATTGTATATCGCAGGCCAACCGATGCCTGCTGAACTTCAATTTTCGCACAAATGTTAGCTATTTGTTTTTTTCTTTATATATAGGTGTAAACTCT
>CAZYTV010000024.1:0-28392 GCA_964650455.1 uncultured Chitinophaga sp.
CGCACGAAACGGGGAGAAGAGGGAATTCATAAAATAACAGATGTTCATCCCCTGAATTTCCATATCCACTGCAAAAAAAAGCCCCGTGCTTTTACAACACGGGGCTTTATACATTCAGTACAGGACTATTCCCTGACAAATTTTTCCTGGCTGATCAGCCGGCCATCTGTACTGCTCACGCGGAGCAGGTACATACCGCTTTTCAGTTTGCTGACATCCAGGGTCATTGAATTAACCATCGCATGGAGCTTCATGATCCGCTGTCCGCTGATATTGTAGATCTCCACTACTTTTTGTTGATCATAATTGGCCACATAAAGCGTCAGTTGCTGGCGAACCGGATTCGGGAACAGGGCCAGGACCGGTTTATCTAATACCGGTTCCATGATTCCCCCTTCAGTGCTGGTTGCCGTACCCAGGGCCACACCCAGGGTATAACAGTTGGTGGCATTAAATGCATTACTGTTACTTCCATTCACCCGAACGAAATAAGTACCGGCCGTGTAGGTACGTGAAATGGTCTCTGAGTTGGTTCCTGACCGGGTAGAAGAAGCCAGTAGTGTGGTACCGTTGCTGCTGTATAAACGGATATTATAGTTTGCCGGTAATGTGGTCAGGGTAATCGTGGCCGTACCACCGGTTGTAATAACAAACCGGTAATAATCATTATCACCACTTGGATTGATCAGTCCTTTCACCTCTGTATTGAAGGGAATGGTGGCGGCACCACTGGCTGTACCATTCGTGGATACATCATACGGACCAGGGCAGGTTATCGCGGCAGTGGTGGTGAACTGGGCTTGTGTATACGCACCGGTGGCACCGGTACAATTGGCCCGTACTCTCCAGTCATACAAAGTACCGGCGGCCAGTCCGCTCAGGCTGACGGAAGTGAAAGAGGTACCGGTTGCGGCATTGATCCAGGTTCCGGAAGCATTTGTTTTATAATCCACATCATAATTCAACGCACCGCTTAAAGCCGTCCAGTTAACTGTAGCCGCTGAAGTACTGATACCCGATGAGGTAAGACCACTGACCGTACCACAGGTGGGCGTAGATGACAGGGTGGTAAACTGGGCTGTGGAATAAGTGCCGGTAGCACCCGTACAATTCGCCCTTACTCTCCAGTCGTACTGAGTGTTCTCGGTCAGCCCGCTGATATTAACAGTTGTGGCTGTTGTACCGGTGGCTGCATTCGTCCAGGTGGAGGAGGAAACCAGTTTATAATCCACATCATAATTCAATGCACCACCCAGGGCGGTCCAGCTGATCGTAGCCCCGGCAGTGGTAACAGCAGAGGAAGCCAGTCCGCTGACCGTACCACAGGTAGGTGTAGCCGTAATAGTGGTCGTGAATAAACCACGGCCATGGGTAGCGGCGGCCAGGGTATTATCACTGGCACGGAACTGTAACATATCCGTTCTTACATTGGGGAAACCGGTTTCGGGATCCCATATGGTGGAAGCGCCATTGATCAGTTCGGTTTGCCAGATACCGGTCTCGGTGGCGATAATCGCCCGGGTATTATCACCGGGATAGAACATTACCCAACGGACAGGCATATCCGGCAGGTTCCCATCAATAGCCGCCCAGTTGGTGCCCCCGTCACTGGTTACCCAGACATTGTTCACCCCGTAATTTGAAAAGGAAACAATGATATTATTTTCATCGGTGCCCAGCTCCACACAAGACATATTGGTTCCACTGGTTTGCATGGCGGATCCGATGATGGAAGTAAATACAGGTGTCGCATTGGCACTGGTTGCCTTGATCAGCCGGGGTAATAAACCGCTGCCGCCGCCACCAAAGTAAACGGTATGATTGGTATACGGCGATACCTTCACCGCCGACACCGTAGTTGAACTCAGGCCGGTCATGCTTACTGCCGTAAATGTGGCACCGGATTGCGGATTGCTCCAGCGTACAAATGTATTGGCCGAGCCGCTGCAATACATGATATTATTCACATCGTCGTAATCAGTAGGATTGATAAAGCGACCGGCACTGCTGGAATAATTCACCGAGGTCCAGGAAGAACCACTGGTGGTACTCCGGCGGTACTGGTTATATACATAGGAACCCCACTGGTATTGCGGCTGGTTCTGGTCAATATGAACAAAAGCACCATCCCCGCCGGTTACTTCGACTGAACTGCCCATTCCGGCATTGTTTAACTGGTGTACTCCGTTATCCTGCGCCCCGGCCAGGAAATAATTGGTACTGGTCGGGTTAATGGCCACTGCGTAAAACTGCTTGATGCGAAGACCGGTATTCTTATCCACGAAGGTTGTGCCTCCGTTTCCTGAATAATGAATTCCCCCATCGCAACCCACCAATACCTGGTTATTGCTGTTCCAGGTAATGATCTGCTGATCGGCATGTACATACTGTCCGGTGGTCCCCACCCATTCTGAGATTTTTGTCCAGCTTGTACCACCATTGGTGGTTTTATAACAATCCAGGCTGCCTACTATCACATTATTGGCATTATTGGGATCAATCGCCGCAGCCATACAATACCAGGCCTGTCCGCTGGTAAAAGCAGGCGTGGCGCCGGTTGCTGCCCAACTGGCCCCGCCATTGGTTGATTTGTAAATAGTCGTCACGCCCCAGGATGAATTGGAGGGCAGTGCAAAAACAGTATTACCACTGACAGCCAGTTCTACATTGTACTGTGCCGTAAAAGGCTGTGTCGTACTGCTGGTCCAGGTAGCAGCAGTTACAGTAGCCGGATTATCCGTATACCGATAGCCGGAACTGCCAGCCGCAGTATTATAGTATCCGCACACAATATGCAGACGCCCGGTATTACTGATCTCCATATCCGGCACGCGGGGATCCAGTCCCGAAGGGGTGATATTGGCCCAGTTACTGGTAGACTTGGTATAACGTTGAACTCCCTGTGTATTGGAAATAGAATTACAACTGACATATAAATTACCACTGGCATCACAGAGCACTTTACTAACATTCCATAAGCTTTGTGTCCCGGACATTGGTGCCCAGTTGACGCCATGGTCAGTACTGATCCAGAGCCCTGCACCCCGAACCGCATCCGCATTAATGGCTTTTTCCCCGGTACCGAAATACATAATGTTTACATCGGTGGGATCCTGGCAGATACTACCTACAGCGAGGTTACCAAAAAAGTCATTGACAGGTGTCCATACAGCCGGTGTGGCGGTGATATCATTTGTTTTCCATAAACCTCCGTCAATGCCTCCCACCCAAACTGTTTTTCCGGTTGCATCTCCCAGGTCTTCCCACACAGCCCTCACCCTTCCGGATGTAATGCCATTACCCGGACGGGTATTGCCGTTACTGGGTCCGGTTGCATCGCTGTTGGGCCCCCGCTCTGTCCAGGAAAATGCGGTTGCCCTGTTGGCCAGGTTTTGTAGTCGCTGCTGACGCTGCTGGTAGGCTTCCACTAACCTTGCCTTGGGAACATAGCCCAGGGCCGGATCTTTAGTGATATCGATTTCGTGCTGTAAACGGGCCGAAATTCCCGGCCCCTGTTCCTGTACTCTTTCAACCTGCGCAGACAGTGAAAGTTGAATGACAACAAATGCAATAAACCCGGAGGTGAGTCGCTTGAGCATAGATTGGTTTTTGGTTTTGGTAAAACGAAACTGTAATATATTATTTTTTTATCAACCGAAAAACAGGGGAAACTCTTATAAATTTTTAATACCCCTTCTTAAAGACTTTATATTGATATCAAAAATTAGTTAAGAAATGGATTGATTTTCAGTTGGTTCTTTAAACCGGAGATTCGAACTGAGTTAAATCATAAGCATATATACATAGATCATAATGCCTGCATCAGTGCAGAACTACCTTCACCTTTACTTAAACTGAACCACCGCATGAATATTCTGTCACCCCCCCTTTCACTCCGGGTACCGCCCAAATTATCCCCCTCCGCCTGGCTCACCATCAGCTACCTGGCGCTGAGTATTGTCTGGATCCTGCTGGGTGATTCACTCGCTGCTGAAATAGCCGGAAACGATACGGTACTTTATGAGAAAGTACAGTCGATGAAAGGACTGGCTTTTGTACTGATTTCTGGCGGTTTTTTGTACCTCTTCAGCCGTAAACTCTATCTCGGCATTGAACTATCGCACCTGCAAACCGAAAGTATACAGAAAAAATACCAGGCACTGAATGAAGCCTCACGGGATGGATTATTTGATTATGATTACCGCGAAAACAAAGCCAGTCTGAATAAAAAAATGAAATTTTTCTTTCCCGCAGCAGGAAACGAAATAGAACAATTCTGGCAAAACTGCCAGCGGCGTGTTCACCCCGATGACATGGAACGCCTGACAAGGGAATATGGGGAAGTGATCAAGACCGTTAAGCAGATGTGGAAATCAGAATTTCGTTTATTGGGGGTGGATGGAAAATACTACCGGGTCATCAGCAATGTATACCTCATCCGGCATGCAGCGACCAATGAAATCATCCGGCTGATCGGTTCCGTACAGGATATCAGTGACCTGCGCAGCCTGCAGACAGACTACTATGAACAGAAATTAAAACATAAACGGACCCTCGCTGCCTCTATTATTCAGGCCCAGGAAACAGAAAGAACCCGCTGGGCCGAAGAACTGCATGATAATGTGTGCCAGATCTTATCCGTAGCAAATATGTACGCGATTGATGTTACTGATCACCCTGAAAATCTGTCAAGCCTCGGACCACAATTAAAAAAACTGGTGGCCGAAAGTATCGATGAGATCCGTCAGTTATCAGCTACTATCCGCACGCCTGCCTTTGACCAGGAATCACTGATAGATGCGATTAAAAAACTGTCGGCCAATATCAACCGGCTGAAACCCGTCACGTTTAAACTGGATATCAGCGACCTCAATGAAACAGATCTGGATAATGAAAAAAAACTGATGATCTACCGCGTGGTACAGGAACAGGTGAATAATATCATCAAATATGCCGGGGCAGGAACAGTTGAAATCATCCTAAAAAACACGAAATCAGCCCAGGTGCAGATACTGGTTAAGGATGACGGGAAAGGATTTGATCCGGATAAAGTAAAGACCGGGATCGGGCTCCGGAATATTCAGAGCCGGCTGCAGGTTTACAATGGCAATGTTGAAATTATTTCTTCTCCCGGGAAAGGGTGTGTATTAAAAGCTGAATTCAGTAACTGATCCTTCGATATCCCGGGTGAAATATAGCCGGTTTTTCTTCCCGTTTTTTTCCATCTATATTTATGCCATGAACCGGATGGACCGCCTCCTCGGCATGCTTACTTTATTGCAATCCCGTAAATACGTAACGGCGGAAAAAATCGCCGCTAAATTTTCGATCAGTGTACGTACCGTTTACCGGGATGTGAAAGCCCTGGGCGAACTGGGAATACCGGTCAGTTTTGAAGCCCCAAAAGGGTATTTTATTGTACAGGGGTATTTTCTGCCACCGGTCTCCTTCAGCACCGAAGAAGCCAATGCCCTCCTGCTGATTGAAGTCCTGGTCAATGGTTTCACTGACCAATCCGTCCGGAAACGGTATGCCAGTGCCCTGGACAAGATCCGCTCGGTGCTAAAGGGTCATCAGAAAGAGCAACTGGAATTACTCAATGATAAAATCAGGTTCCAGAAACCGGCCTGTTATGATCTCCATTTTGAATACCTCCCCACCCTACAAAATGCCATTGCGGCAAAATCGGTTATCGAGATCGAATACCTGAACCAACTGGAAGAAAGCAGCCGTCGCAAAGTGGAACCGATCGGACTGATCTTCTACGCGTTCAACTGGCATTTGATCGGCTGGTGTCATAACCGGCGGGATTACCGGGATTTCCGGGTCTCCCGGATCAAAAAAATAACGGATACAGGTCAGCCTTTCCGGAAAAAAGAACACATGGAGCTCAATGAGTACATGAAACAATTACCGGTAAATTATTAATTTTTTAACCGGCTGCCATAGGGTTGTCAGTGGTCCTTGTTTGCTTTGTAATCTAAAATCAAACAACATGACATTTACTGAATCCTTGCTGAAAGAAATGGAAAAAGAAGCCCGGACCACCCGTAAAATACTGGAACGGGTTCCGGACGGGAACTATGACTGGAAACCCCATGAAAAAAGTATGAGTATCCGCCAACTGGCAACGCATGTGGCAGAAATACCAGGCTGGCTGCCGATGATCCTGAACAGTGATGAAATGGATTTTACCAAAATGGAATACAAACCCGCCTCCATCAATAACCGGGAGGAACTGATGGCCCATTTTGATAAATCGCTGTCCGAAGGCCGCACCGCTTTATCTGCCGTAACTGATGCAAAACTTATCCATGAAACCTGGACAATGCGGAGCGGGGATATGATTCACAGCGCCGATTCCAGGCTGGATAATATCCGCCATTGTTATTGCCAGATTGTACATCACCGGGCTCAATTGGGGGTATATCTTCGCTTATTAAATATTCCGTTACCGGGCAGTTATGGACCCAGTGCGGATGACAACAGTTTTTAAACAATAAAAACAGGGCTTGCCATTGCCGGCAATGGCAAGCCCTGTTCACTCATATATGATCAGATCCTGATAAGCTTCCGTATTGTTTCATTTACTATAATCACTGTCATTCAGCGGTAATATTCCCTAATTTTAATGTACAAATTATGAGTATGAAACTGATTCCGGTTGTATTCCTTGCTTTCCTCTTCCATTTTTGCGGAAGTCCCAGGCAGGCCCAACATGAAAAAGAAACCCGTATACTGTCCGGGGCAGATCAGACTGAAAAATATTTACCACTCCTCAACGGAAAGAGAGTGGCCATCATGGCCAATCCCACTACCGTGATCGGCAGCACTCACCTGGTGGATAGTCTTCAGAAACGCGGGGTCAATATTGTAAAAGTATTCGGACCCGAACATGGTTTCCGCGGTAATGCCAGCGCCGGTGTGCATGTGGCGGATGAAACAGATCCGTCAACGGGTATTCCGGTCATCTCCCTTTATGGAGCGAAGAACAAACCTTCCAGGCAGGACCTGGCTGATGTGGATATTTTATTGTATGACCTGCAGGATGTGGGATGCCGTTTTTATACCAATATCAACGCACTGGCCCGGCTCATGGATGCCTGCTATGAAAACGGGAAAGAAATGCTGATCCTCGACCGTCCAAATCCCAATGGGTATTTTGTAGACGGCCCGGTACTGGATATGAAATTTAAATCCGGGATCGGTATGTTCCCGATTCCCATTGCGCACGGACTGACCGTGGGCGAATTTGCACAAATGCTGAATGGCGAAGGCTGGCTTACGAACAAGGTAAAATGCCCGGTTACCATCATTCCGGTAGCCAACTATAATCACGACATGCCCTATACACTGCCTGTAAAACCTTCCCCGAATCTGAATACACAGCAATCTGTTTTACTTTACCCATCCACCTGTTTGTTTGAAGGCACGTATCTCAATCATGGCCGGGGCACTTATTTCCCGTTTACCGTGATCGGCAGTCCTGAGTTAAAAGGAAAATTTGATTTCAGTTTCACCCCAACCAGTATCAAAGGAATGTCAGAAACGCCCCTGTTCATGAACCAGCTTTGTTACGGACTTGACCTGCGCAACTATGATGTGAATGAGCTGAGGAAGACCAGGCAAATCAACCTGCAATGGCTGATCGCTTTATACCAGGCATCCCCTTACAAGGAAAAATTTTTCGACAATAAACTCAGTAAAGAAATGGGGACTATTGAAAAATTAACCGGTAGTGCGCTCTTCCGCCAGCAGATTATGGATGGCAAATCCGAGAAAGAAATCCGCGCCAGTTGGGAACCGGGTTTGAGTGCGTATAAACAAATGCGCAAGAAATACCTGTTATACCCGTAACAGCCCTGTGTTTATTAAAATGCCTTGCCCCGTCCCCACTTTATAAGCACATTCATAAACCCGGCTCTCCGGGTTCTTTTTTTGAGAAACGATTATTTATTCTCCTTTTTCTTGATGCAGGTCAACATCGTTGATCATCATCAATATCCTGGCAGGTTAATCTACAGGTAACCCCTTATTCCCCATAAAGAAAATGTACGGAACAGTAGTTGAAGAACTACCGGCAAATCATTAAATAAACTACTTCGTAAAACTTCCTTCCGACATTACTTTGTATCAGCAAAACAAGTTAATACCCGCTGCTGAAAAGAAGCGGGGAAAATGAAAAACCGTCTGATTAGTATTCTTTGAAAAAATCTGTATCCTTTGAAAAAACCGATGAAGAACTTTATCCTTTGAAAAATGAGTACCCGTGAAAACCCCGTTTAAAAACTGTATCCTTTAAAAGAAATCTGTTCCTGTGAAAAACCCAACAACATCCAATTCCTGAAAAGGGCCTTATCCGTACCCCGGCATGAAAACAACCACCTTAAGAAACACAGCATGGAAACTGAAACACTGAAAAACAGCACCCAGGCAACCCCGATACCACTGCAAAGGCTGGTAAACGCGCTGATTACTGTAAAGCTGGAAAGCGTTGTCCGAAAACAAAGCTTCTTCGTGAACGAAGTCCAGCGGAATTTACCCCTGAATGCAGACCGTCATGTGGTTACCAATGTGCTTGATTTCCTGTTCCAGGGTGTACTCAATGAAACGTCCAGTAGTTGTATCCGGATCTCGGCTAAAGAATACAGCCAGGTATTACTGATCCATATTTACGACAATCATGAGTGCGGCTACGGAGCAGGAAATGTGGTTTCTGAACAGATCAGGGTTGAGGCCAGTAAAATTGGTGGATTTGTCGGGATCACCCGCCACCAGAAGAACCAGACTGTTATTGCGTTCAGTTTTCCCAATGTGCCAATGGCCGCCTGAAGCGAATAAAAAACAACAGCTTCATTACGAACAAATAAAAAGGGTTTACCGGAAACGGGAGGCCCTTTTTGTTATTTTAACAGTAACCACCCCCCGGGGTATACCCGGAAAAAAGCCGGCTTTTGGGATATACGGTTGTCGACCGACAACCCATTTTCCTTATCTTGTCGCCCTTTATGTTTACGAGATCCTGCTTATTCATTATTTGCTGCCTGTCGGGGGTAATTGTTACCGGGCAGGATGCGGCTGTTTTCCGTCCCGATTCATTCCAAAGGGAAATAAAAGCACAGCCCATCAGCCGTTCCATTAAACTGGATGGGAAACTGGATGAGGATGATTGGAAACTGGCCGGTCCCTCCCCTGCTTTTACCCAGATCGAACCTTTACAAGGGAAAACACCCAATTTTTCCACCTCGGTCAAAGTACTGTATAACCGCCAATTTCTATACTTCGGTATTTTCTGCCGTGATTCACTGGGTAAAAAATCAATACGGGCTACCGATTTTAAACGCGATTTTAATATCCGCCAGCATGACCATGTAGGCATTTCCTTTGATGGGTTTAATGATCAGCGGAATTCAATGGCGCTTTATACCAATGCATACGGGGTGCAAAGAGACCTTTTGAATTTTGATGACATGTACACTGACCTTGACTGGGATGGTCTCTGGAAAGTCAGAACCACCCGTACCGACTCAGGCTGGTTTGCTGAAATGGCGGTACCCTGGCAAACCCTGCGTTACCCAAGACGTAAAGACAGTCTGCAGCAATGGGGTTTTAATATATACCGCAACCGCCGGCTCTCCAATGAAATAAGTGCTTTTTCAGCCTATCCCCGCTCCTTCTCGTTTTTAAGGATGGCCTATTCAGGTAAATTATCCAATCTGGAACCACCGCCACCGGGACGTAACCTGCGCATCCAGCCATATATACTGACTTCATACGACCGGTATAAAAATTTTACAAGTACCACAGAACCTGAAAAAACGAGCTTCCGATATGGCGGCGATATCAAATGGGCCATCACCCCGCATAGCATTCTTGATCTTACATTTAATACTGATTTTGCCCAGGCAGATGCCGACCGCCAGGTAAATAATGTGACCCGTTTTTCTGTTTTCTTTCCGGAACGCAGACAGTTCTTCCTCGAAAATGCATCACTCTTTGGAACCGGGGTGGCTCCTTCCGAGGATTTATCCGGTGGCAGTATGCGGATACAACCTTTTTTCAGCCGGAGGATTGGCCTGGATAACAGTGGCAACCCGATACCTATTGATGCAGGCGGACGCTTTGTTTATCGCTCTGCGAAAAATAATCTGGGGGCTATGCTGATGCACCAGCAGGGATCCTCCACTATGCCTGCCACCGATTTTTTTGTGGGCAGGTATTCACATAACCTGGGAAGATTGAACCGTATCGGCGCTCTCGTCACCGCCAGGAATAACAGCCAGGGACATAATATTGTCAGCACGGTGGATGGTTTTTTCCGTCTAAGCGATTCTCACCAGTTGAACATGATGGTATCACATTCCACCACCAGTAATGCCGGCAAAAAGGGTGGACTTTCCGGTTTTGCTCAATATTATTACGTTACCAATCAATGGAAATTCTGGTGGACACAATCTTTTGTATCGAAAGACTTCAACCCCGAAATGGGCTTTGTTTCCCGTAACGATGTCATTGCCACCACTCCCGGTATATTCTGGTATTACAGGGGTAAAAAATTACCCTTCCCCAAACTGATCCGTGCTTTTGAACCGGGTGCATGGTTTGAAATGTATCACCAGGCATCAACCGGTAAACTTACTGAACGCACGATGTCTGTTAACCCGGTCTGGTTCAACTTCCAGAAAGGAGGTTATATCGGGTATATTCTGAATCACAGCTTCCAGCGGCTGACTGATACTTTTTCACCGGTAGGCATTGATATCCTTGCTGGTAACTACAATTATATCAATCACCAGGTGTATTACAGTACTGATCAGTCCCGAAAAATCAGCGGCGGATTAGATCTGACATTCGGTGATTACTTTAATGGAAAACTGACCACCACCAATTACAGGCTGCAACTGTCACCTTCTCCGCATTTCAGCCTGCTGACACAATACAACCGGTTACATTTTAAAGAGGTGGGTACTCCATCCGTCAATAAAGAAGTTCAGTTGTACACCATTTCCGGCCGTTTTGCCCTGAATCCACGCATGCAACTGATCGGATTTTACCAGTTGAATTCAGAGAACAACCTGGGTAATTATAATTTCCGGTTCTCCTGGGAATATCAACCCCTCTCCTACATCTATCTTGTCTTTAACCACCGGGGATTTGATAATGCCCAGGCCAACCGGCAGACAGAAGACCATTCCATCTTCAAAATCAGTTACCTGAAACAACTCTGATACGGATTCCGGAAAATAAATCATGTATAGCCGAACCTTTCTGCACAGGATGAGCAGGATCATAGTTTATCATTACTATATATTGTAATATTTGATCAGGGATAAAATGGTTCTTTGAAGGGGAAGGAATTTGTCAACTGGTAAATCCTTTTTTATGTCACCGCATTATTCTAAAACGATCAGTCGTGCATTAATTACAGCAGGCTTGTTATTGATATTCATATCCTGCCACCGTTACTTCATGCCGGTAAGACAGGACACCGGTACTCCCGCCAACACCGGCAGTTTTATCACTACAAACAGTGTTCAGAAATATTTCATACTTCGAAAAGGGGAAAACAGTTATTCACTGCATGACATCATCGTGGATCAGCAGGCCATGACACTCCGTGGCCGCCTGGGCACCGTACCCCCTGCACACCGCTTATACCTTGAAGCAAAAAGAAATAGTTTGATATACAAAGAAGATGAAGGTGGTGCGGTTCTGAACGAAGTCCATATTTATATTCAGGAAAATGTAAGCATCGATACAGCAGCCATAGTAACACTTCCACTGGATAAGATTGTAAAGATTGAAGTTATTCAGCATGACCGGAAAAGAACCACTTCAAGTTATGTACTTGGAGGTCTGGGAATCGGTCTGGGGGTGATGGTACTGGCCGGTGTGGTCATTGCACTGACCAAGAGCTCCTGTCCCTTTATCAGCGTATATGATGGTCAGCAATACAACCTGCAGGGAGAATTATTCGGAGGTGCGGTGAATGCAAAGCTGGAACGAACAGACTATGTACCGCTACGGGCTGCCCCGGTCAACGGACGTTATGAACTGCGCATCAGTAATGAACTCCGGGAAAGACAATATACCAATTTCGCGGACCTGCTGCTGGTTGAACACGCGGATAATGTACAGATCATTCCGGGTGAAGACGGCAGCATCTACAGCATCAGTGCCCCGGTAAAACCCGTACAGGCAACACTCAATAACCGGGAAACGGTATTAGCACAAGTCATTCAGAAAGATGAAGTATTCTGCCATTTTAATGACAGCAATAACACGAACGGGATCAATGAACTGAATTTAACCTTTCCCGTACAAGGAAGGCCATCCGCAGTAAAACTCCTGCTTCAGTTGAAAAATTCGTATTGGTTTGATTATTTATACGGAGAATTTACCCGCAAATTCGGAAGCAGCTACGCCAGCTGGCAGGAACAACAGAAAAAAAGACCGGCTGCGGAAATGATCCGCTGGACAGAAGATCAGGAAATACCCATGCGGGTTTCCCTGCTGACCAATAACGGATGGAAAGAAATTACCAGGATAAAAACAGTCGGACCCCTCGCCCAGCGAACCCTGGTGATACCGGTTGATGCCTCCGATTTTGCCGGCGAAACCATTCAGGTCAGGCTGAGTACCGGCTTTATGTTCTGGGAACTCGATGAAGCGGCCCTCGACTTTTCAGCAAATACCACATACAGCATCACGCGGATCTGCCCGGCTACTGCTATTGATGAAAATGGCAGATCGGTAGTGAATGAACTCAGGGGTAACGATGACCTTTATCTTACACAACCTGAGCCTGGCAACTATGCCACGATTACTTATAACTGGAACAAAGTTCCGGCAGCCGGTCATTTATACACCGTGATCCTGCATACCCGTGGATATTATGAACCTATCCGGGAATACAGTGGTCAGCCAATGACAGAAGAACTGAAAAAATTCAGGGAACCCGGGGCGCTGGCCCGCTTCAGCCTTGACCGATACCAGCGGATCCCGAAAGAGCATACCCTGATTGCCCTCGATACCCAATAAATAAAAACTATGGAACTGCTGAATCGTGAAACAACCCGGCTGAAAGAAGAACCGTTGTCCGTATACATTCCTGAAAAGACAAATCCGCCCGTGATCAACGGATGGGAAAGAAGATGGGTGGATCTGCGTGTGAAACTGACCTTTCTGCGAATTGCGCTTCACTGTTATAAAACACCGGCAAAAGCTCTCTATGTTATCCGGCAGTTACTGGCTTTTAAGGAAGCCATCAATGGAAAAGAAGGAATCCGTCGTTGTGTAAAAACGGATGGCAAATATTACTTCAGTATGTATATACCTGGTTTCCCCTCCCGTTTATTTGACCGGTATATTCAGACTGAACTGAACCGTATACAACCCCACCGGCAACCGGTTAACCATTTACAGGTATTACAACTGGCGATCACGAGCCGCTGCCCGCTGAAATGCGAACATTGCTTTGAATGGAAAAACCTGAACCAGGATGATCCGTTCAGTACGGAAGAACTTCTGCAACTGGTTAAAAAGTTCAGCGTGGAGGGATTGGCACAATTGCATTTAACCGGTGGAGAACCCATGGTAAAACAAACCCGGCTCATCGAAATAATCAGCCGTTGCGCCAACGCGCAGGAATTTTATATCCTCAGCTCAGGGCTTAACCTTACAAAAGAAAATGCAATATCACTCAAAAAAGCAGGGACCACCGGGGTTATCATCAGCCTCGATCATTTTGATCCCGCAGCACATAACCGCTTCCGCGGGTCAGCACATGCTTACAATAATGCGCTGTCAGCAATTGTAAATGCACGGGAAGCCGGACTGGTGACGGCCCTTTCTATTTGCATCACCCGGGCCTTTATCAGTCCGGCCAACCTGCTTGCCTATGCTTCCCTGGCAAAAGAACTCGGTGTGGGGTTTGTGCAATTGCTGGAGCCAAAAGCTGTTGGGCATTATGAGAAAATGGAGGTGGAACTAAACAGAGAAGAAATGAACCTGCTGGAAAAATTTTATCTCACGATGAACTTTGATCCCGGTTTTAAGAACCACCCGGTATTTCTTTACCATGGTTATCATCAGCGGCGGCTGGGCTGTATGTCCGGCGGCGACCGGATACTCTATATTGATTCCGCCGGTAAAATTGACGCCTGCCCGTTCTGCCAGACACAATCGTATGATGCTTCCGCTATTATTTCCGGGAGACTACAGGTAAAAGAACTGAAGATGAATGGCTGCCCTGCGTATATAAAACCGGTAACCATTCAACCTTGAGCAGTCAACTTCCTTTTTTTCTTCTGTACCTGAAATATTTAATGGACTCCAGGATGACCAGGATCAGCACAGAACCAATTAAAGAAGGAATGAAATGTCCCAGGCCCGGATAGTCTAAACTGAAAATTTGCTGTAGCCCGGGTATAAACAGTATCAGTTGCAGCATAATTAATGCGCTGAGCAGGATAAAAAGTAAAGCGGTATTTTTCTCCGCCAGTACAGCAATGACGGTCCTTGTTTTGGACAGGTTTGTCAGTATCAGGAATATATTACCGGTGATCAGGGCAGAAAATGCAATAGCCCTGACCTCGCCTTCTGTATGGCCTTCGTGAATCGACAGAAAATAAACACCCATCACCATCGCCAGTAATAATAACCCGCTTAAGAAGCTTCTCAAAATTTTCTTTGAACCGAAAAATCGCTCTTCCCTGTTCCGGGGAGGCCGGTTCATGATTCCTTTCTCCTCCTGTTCTGACTCAAACGCCACGGAACAAACAGGATCAATGATCAGTTCCATAAATACGATATGCAGGGGCATTAATAAAAGTGGCAGACTTGAAAAAAAAGCCGGTAATAAGGTCAGCCCGATAATCGGGATATGGATCGCCAGAATATAGGACATGGCTTTCTGCAGGTTATCAAAAATCCGCCGGCCGGAACGGATAGCAGAAACGATTGACGCAAAATTATCATCCAGTAATACAAGAGAGGAAGCTTCCCGGGCCACGTCGGTTCCCTTCATTCCCATAGCCACACCGATATGGGCTGCTTTTAAAGCGGGAGCATCATTGACACCATCACCGGTCATGGCCACAATTTCATCATTGGCTTTCAGGGCCTCCACGATACGCAGCTTTTGTTCGGGCACCACCCTGGCAAAAACTGTTACATTACTGATGGTATCCTTCAGTTCCTGGTCACTCATCTTTTCCAGTTCAGGGCCCGTAATAATTTTGCCCGTTGAAGGCAATCCGATCTTTGCAGCAATGCTGGCTGCCGTTAACGGATAGTCTCCGGTGATCATGATCACCCGGATACCGGCGGTATAACAATCCCTGATGGCCTCTTCCACTTCGGGACGAACAGGATCGGTGAGCCCTACCAGCCCTTTAAAAGAAAAGGCAAACTTTGTCTGGTCATCCGGCAGCTCCTGCGGTTCATGAACCGCTCCGGCCACAGCAATAACCCGGTAACCTTCAGCGGCCAGTTGTTCAAGCACTTTGAAATGCTGCTCCTTTTCCGGTGCAGTCAGTTTACACAAACTGAAAATAGTTTCTGGTGCCCCTTTGGCAAAAACATCAAACGGAGATGTTTCCTGCAACGGATCCTGCAATACCCGGGTCATGGCCATCAGTTCCCTGCTTAACGGATATTCCCGGACAAATGTGGATTCTGGTTTTTCTGCTTTATAGAATTTATTATACATTTCCCCGATCGCAATTTCCATGGGATCTACCGGCTTATCCCGGGAAGCCTGGTTAGCCGATCTGATGATCGAGGCAAAAAGTGTATGATGTTCGCTGAACGTATCGCTGTAATAAATATCCTTACCGTTATATACAACAGCTACTTCCATCTTATTCTGTGTAATGGTCCCTGTTTTATCGCTGCATAATACCGTAGCAGATCCCAGTGTTTCAATAGCAGACGATTTTCGTGTCAGTACATTCCGCCTGGACAGCCGCCAGGCTCCCAATGCCAGGAATACCGTGAGCACCACAGGAAACTCTTCCGGCAGGATGGCCATGGCTGCGGTAAGTCCATTCAGCAGTGATTGTAAAAAGTTTCCCCGGGTAAAATAAAAAATCAGCACGATCGCAATACTGATCACCGCACCGATCAGGAATAAATTCCGGATCAGTTTTTTCATTTCTGTTTGTAATTGCGTTTCCTCCTGTTTTATGGCTGCCAGGGAAATCCCGATCTTCCCAAATGCTGTTTTGTTGCCAGTGGCAGTTACGCTGGCCAGTCCGCTTCCCTGTACCACCAGGGTACCACTGAAAACATGTACCGGCGGATCACCCACCCCGTCACTCACTAATTTGATAACGGCTGCCGACTCACCGGTCAGTAATGATTCATCAATGGTCAGGCTGACGGTTTCGAGTAACTCGCCATCCGCCGGAATCCGGTCGCCTTCATTGATCACCAGGATATCACCAGGCACCACTTCACGACCCGGGATTCTCACCTCCTTCCCATCCCGGATCACCAGGGCACGGGGCGAAGAAAGATTCTTTAAGGCTTCCAGCGCTTTTTCAGTTTTGCGGTACTGGTAAAAAGTAATAAAAATGATAATGAATATGGTGCACAACATGATAATCCCTTCCCGGTAGTCACCCAATATCATGTAAAGCAACCCGCAACTGATCAGCAACAGGAACATGGGTTCCCGCACTACTTCCAATGCAATTTTCCAGATATTTTTCGGCCGGGAAGAAAGAAGCTCATTAAATCCATGCGATTTCAGTCTTTCACTCGCTTCCCCGCTGCTCAACCCCTTACTCATTCGGAAAAATTATGCCTGTAAGGTAGCCGAATCCGTTACAGCAATCCCGGATTTATATCAACGGGAATAGTGATACCTGTCAGCAGGCAACCAGCACTTCTACCTGGACAAAATTGGATTACCTTTAATGGCAAATGCCCGCCATGAGAAAGCACCTATTCCTTATCCCTTTGTTTTTCTTGTCATTACCGCTATCTGCCCAGGATTGCAAAGTACTGGAAGACTCGCTGAAAGGAAGTTATACCGGTGATTGTAAAAAAGGACTGGCACATGGCCAGGGTACGGCTACCGGTACAGACCACTATACCGGTCATTTTAAAAACGGGTATCCCGAAGGCGAGGGAAAGTACACCTGGAAAAACGGCGACCGGTATGAAGGGGCTTTGAAAAAAGGCAAGCCTGAAGGGTATGGCACATTCAGCCGTAAGATTCATAACGGAAAGGAACAATCAGAAATCCTGACCGGCTTTTTCAGAAACGGGGAATACAAGGGACAGTTTGAAAAGCCCTGGGTAACCGATATGATGACCAATAACTTCAGCAGTATCAGTGTCAAAAAAATGAACACCCTGGCTTCCGAAGTTACCCTCGTCCTGAAGAATACCACGGCAGGTGGCTCCACCAACAATCAACCCGTCCTGCCCAAGTCAGAAATTAAAAATATACAACTGATCCAGGGCAACTACACAGAATTAGTCTATGATACTGCTTCCCAGGTCACCAACCGGTACATCTTCCGCAATATTCGCTTCCCCTTTATTGCCATCTTCACCTTCGAAAGAGCCCGATCTGTGCAGCAGGTGGCCCTTGCAAAAATCGAACTGAATGAAAATGGTAACTGGATGATCAGGGTGGATGTGGAGCAGTGAAGAAGAAGTAGACAATGTGCCAATTTGCCAATGTGCCAATTAGCCAATTGGGGAAGAGTTTGAACGTTGAAAGAGAGTTTATAGAGTTTATAAATGCTTTCTTAGTAAGGGCTGTTCCCTGACACCTGACACCTGACACCTGACACCCGACACCCGACACCTGAATAAATCGTGCTTTTACTCGTGCATTTACGATAAACCCATATAAGAAGCTCATAATTCTGGCGGGGATCAGGTACTAATTCAGCTTTGATTCCGTTTTTTACAGACTAAATCCTCACTGTGAA
The DNA here is from genome assembly GCA_964650455.1 of uncultured Chitinophaga sp. Lineage (GTDB taxonomy): Bacteria > Bacteroidota > Bacteroidia > Chitinophagales > Chitinophagaceae > JJ008. The sequence continues at coordinate 17,952 of CAZYTV010000024.1, forward strand.
AAAACGAATCCTTTTCCTGCTCTTTATCGCCCCGCTATGGCTGGCTGCACAAAAAAATGTTGACCTCGATAAATACCGCTTTACCGTTCAATACAGGGCACTGCCCCTGGTAAAACTGGACAGTACCTACCGGACTTATCATGTGGAAGTGGAGAGTACGAAAATGATGGACTCCTTTATGGAAGATCTGTCACCGGAAAAATCGGTAATCCTGGAAGGCTGGAAGAAACTGACGGATGATGGCCATCTTGGTATTTATGTAAAACTGGGCGACCTGCTGCCCGAATCCTTTTCGGTAAAAGAAAGAACCGAAACAGTAAAAAACGGGAATGGCATCGTGACCGGAAGCCGGACTTATTATCACCAGGAAGTGGTTTACAGTTTTTCTGCCAATGCCGCGATCAGTGATTTCAAAGGAATGCATATTATGGACCAGGAACTGGTTTCCCGTCAATCTAAACAAGTCTATAAAAGCCCGGAATTCCCGATCAAATATGTGGCAGAGGGATATTTCCTGGTGAATTCAATGACCATCACCAAAGACCTGTACCGTAATGCGGTAACCAGCGCCATGCATACACTCAGCGACCGTATGACCCGCAATTTTGGTTTTGACGAAGTGGCAGCCAACGATTACATGTGGATCATTGACAGCCGCAAGCACCCTGAATATGATGCCTGGCGCAAAGCCTTTACGCAGATGAGCGAAGTCTTATTCAATATGGATGCGAATACCCCGATTGCCGGTGCCCGTGAAAAATTACAACCCGTGATCAGTTATTTTGAAAATATCAGGAAGCGCTATACTTCCACCAAAAAACATGACCGGAAAATCCGGTATGCCACTTACTTCAACCTGGCTGTCCTGTACTATTACCTGGATGATCCACAATCAATGATGCGGGAAGCCAATGGCCTCGTATTAAATGATTATGACAGCCGCGACGGGAAAGGATTTGAAGAAACCGCTGCCTGGCTGAAAAACCAGTTTCAGCAGAATAATATGTACACACGGCACTTCCCCATCAACACCCAGTCATTCCGGGGCCCGCTTGAAAAAACAGAAATATCGAAAGCAAAGTAGCTGAACGCCAAATCAAATTGACATAATAATAAATAGACAAGGCTGTTTGATTAAACAGCCTTTTCTATTTATTATAAAAAACAACCATTACCTGTTCAGGATCAGTTTGCGCTGACTCATTCCTGCAGGTGTTAGCAAACGACAGATGTACATTCCATTTGCCATACCCTCCGCGTGAAGCTTCACTTGCTGATACATCCCCTTCTGAAGGTTGCCGTTGTATAAAGATTGAATTGGTTTTCCATTAAGGTCGTACAGGTCCAGTCTGACCATCCCGCTTTCAGGAGTCCTGAACCGGATGATCACCTCATTGCTAAACGGATTGGGATTAATGGTGAATTGCTGATCATCCGTCTGTAATAGGGTTTCCCCTGTTCCGGCTTTCGCCTGGCCGGATGGTCCGGCTGTACAGGAACCGAGGTAAGCCCCGTTGCGGATATGTGCCGGCACTGCAGGCCGGGCAATGCAAAGATCCTTCCCTTTATAACAAATCAGGATCTTACTATTTGGACTATTCCCATTCCCACAGAGAAAAGCGGGTAATGATTCATATAATTTTTTCGCAAGCAGATAGGCGTCTGCCCCATCAAAATGAGTCAGCACCACAATAGTCATTTTACGATCCGGCTGATACATCATCACTGACCGGTAACCGGGTGCCGTACCATTGTGACCTACAAAATAATCGGTTGCACTGATCCGGTTATTGGTCCAGATACCATAGCCCAGGTACTCCCCGTCTTCATCCGGGGTGGCCGGGATCGATTGAAGCATGGTCTGCAGTGTGGCGGCACTGGTAGCTCTACCGCCAAACAGGTCATTTCCCCATCGGGCCAGGTCGCCAGCATTCCCGGCAATACCACCTCCACTGAATGCCAGGGAAGCAATAGCGGTCATTGGGAAACGACTGATATTGGTCCAGGCATCCGGAAAAGTCGGCTGACCCGTCATCATAAACACCGGATTGAATATGCTCAGGTTATCATGTGGTGCCACCAGGTCTCCATATCCTGCGGCAGCCTCCCGTTCAGTCATATACATGGAAGAATAATGCAACGGTGTAAAAAAGCGATCCCTGTAATGCTGTTCCATGTTTTTACCAGTCACCATTTCCACAATAGCACCCAGCATAATATAATTTGTACTGCTATAACGGCGTTCTGCCCCGGGTGCTGCGATCTGGTGTACAAAACTGAGGGTTTCAAAAGCTGTCCAGGTATGGGTGGGCTGATAGGCCACATACACCTGCAGCATGTATTCATCTGTATAATTGGAATACCCGCTCTGGTGCCCCAGCAACTGCCGGATCGTAACAGACCCATTCAGGCCGGGATTAATCAATGCCAGCGGAAGAAAATTACTAACCGGCGCATCCAGTGAAAAATAACCTTCCTTCGCCAGCTCCAATACCAGGGCTGAAGTAAATGTTTTGGTGACACTGTAATATCTTGAATTGGATGATACTAAAAATGGCGTACCGCCAGCCAGGAGATTATTATCTGCGTCTATATTCCTGGCCGCATAACCACTGGCCCCCTGCCAGGTAGCCAGTCCGTCCACATTGATGGCGGCAGACATACCCCCGACATAAGGATTAACTGTATTATTTACAAAACTGTCCAGAACAAACTGCAGTCTCGTAGTGGTTGCTGGTGAAAATCCCTGGCTGTTAATAGTAGTCAAAATACCGGTGAAAAATAAAAGCAACAGGCTTACTGTCCGGACATACCGGTGCATTAGAATTCTTTTCATAACCCATATTTTAGTGTAATTAAATATCCGTATCAGTCTGTACACTGTACAGCATACCTGCGACCGGATCAGGGCCTGTGTGAGATAGTTCCATGGGCTTAGGTTTTACAGGTTTATAATTACTCCTAATATAACATTACCATTATGCCCGTACATATGATATTAGTCATATTATTTATTTATAGAAGAAATACGTTCGGATATCGGATGCCAGTTGTCAGATGTCGGTTGTCAGTGACCTGCTAAGCAACCCAATCTAAACCTTTTGGCCCTGCGGGCGGCGCTAAAGAGGTCAAAAGAGATAAAAGAGAAAATGAGATCGTGCTTTACGTAATTTCCTTCTAAACATCTAAACCCCTAAACGACTAAACCTTTTTGCCCTGCGGGGCGCTAAAGAGATCAAAAGAGATAAAAGAGATCGTACTAATCGTAATTTCCTTCTAAACATCTAAACCACTAAACGCCTAAACCTTATTAGCTAATTCTCCCTCCCTACTCACACTTACCACTAGTCCCATCTAAGTAGAAACCAATAAAACGATATAAATTCTCCCAACTTATTGGCAATTAAGCAATCAAATGACAAACTTTACTGGTTAGTAGCACCAAAATCCGAATCCCTCCAGATGAAAACCCATAAGCATGTCATATTCCTGCTCATTTTCCTGTTTTTCATATTTGCTTTCTTTCTATGGGAATTCAAGAGTATTAATGTAAACAACCGCCAGAATGTGGATGCGGTGGAAACCACCACCCGCTTTTCCAAAAACATCAGCCAGCTCCGGTATGAGTTACTGAAAACGGATAATAATATTGCCTCTAAAAAAAATGGGGCCGCTCACCGCTTACCATATGAATTTAAAACCGATTCCGCCTCACTGATCCGATTATTTAATGACCCGGCTTTTGCTAAAAACACGGAAGTAACCCTGCATATTGAACTCCAGTCGCTCCGGGGTAAAGTCGAAGAAAAACTGGCATTGCAATCCAATTATATTTTAGTGGCTACTCAAGATAGCCTGGCCGGCCTGGCATACAATCGTAAAAATGAAGCCCTCAACAAATCCATCCAGTCCGGACTGCTCTCCGTAAGTAACCAGCAGCAAAAGCTCTTTATGGCTCAGATCGGCAAAGTGGAGGACACCTACACCAAACAATACCTTTTTGCCCTGGGCTTCGCAGTCCTTTCCTTCCTGGTTTTCTATTTCCTGCTTACAGGACTGAACTCCCATATTCAGCGCCGGAAAGCAGCGGAAGAAGAAGCCATTATCAATGAAGAAAAATATAAAAATATTATCGACGAATCCGGGGCGATCATTTTTACCACCAACATGGAAGGCCGCTTCACGTTTGTGAATGAAATGGCCTGCCGTGTCACGGGATTTGCACAGGAGGAACTCTTGAACAAATCCTATATCGACCTGGTACACCCGGTTTGGCAGACTCAGCTCCTGCATTTCTACAGGGATACCCTCCGTAAAGGCGAACTGGAGACACAGATCAGATTTCCCATTACCTGTAAAAACGGGGAAATGAAATGGGTGGAGCAAACGGCTGTGATCGTCACCCAGCAGGGACTGCCCCTGGGATTTCATTGTGTCACCAAAGATATCACCGCCAGCTACCAACTGGAAAGAGAAAAAAAATACCTGCACCAGCTTTTCCAGTCCATCATGGACAACAGCCCGCAGGCCATATTTATAAAATCAACGGAAGGAAGGTATATCCATGTTAACAACCAGTTCTGCAAATTATTAAACCTGACTGAGGAGGAAATTACAAACAGAACGGACGAAGAACTCTTTGGCCAGAGTATGACCCTGCACTACCGGCACAAAGAGATGCAAGTGATCCGGACGAAGAATCCCAGCCGCTTCCGCCAGAATTTTAATTCCAAAAACGGCGTACTCACCTACTCCATTGAACTGTTTCCTTTGTTTGATCACGAGCAGGAAATATTAGGTATATCCGGCATAGCCACCGATATAACGGCCACGGTACAAAACAGGAAAAACCTGATCACAGCACTCAAAAGGGCAGAAAAAGCGGAAAAACATACCCAGACCTTCCTGGCGAATATGAGCCATGAGATCCGAACCCCGCTTAATTCAATTATCGGATTGAGTTACCAGTTACTAAAATCGGATATGCGGCCCAAGGAACATGGATTCGTACGCACCATCCATGCCGCTTCTGAACACCTGCTGGTACTGATCAATGATATCCTGGATACCTCTAAGATAGAAGCGGGCAAACTTACCCTGGAACAAACGGGATTCTCGTTCCATGAAATTTTCCAGTTAATGAACGACCTGCTCAAACAAAAAGCAGAGGAAAAAAATATCCGCATCGTCACCGAAATCGACCCCCTCCTGTATGACCGTCATACCGGGGATCCGCACCGGATCCGCCAGATCATGCTTAACCTCCTGACCAACGCCGTTAAATTCACCCCAAGGGGACTGATCCGGATTATTTGTAAAGTGGAGGAAGATCATGCAAATCAGCAAAGCCTGTCAATCAATGTGATTGATACAGGAATTGGTATTGAACAGGAATACCTGAATAGGATATTTACCAAATTCTCACAGGAAGATAAGTCCACTACCCGGAATTATGGCGGTACCGGACTGGGTATGTTTATCACCCGCAGCCTGGTTGAACTGATGGGTGGTACAATCACCGTAAGCAGCCAGAAAGATATCGGTACCCAGGTCAGTATATCCCTGAATTTCCCAAAGGAAAGTACACCGGTCATCAGGTTATCCGATACTACTGTTACAGAAAAAGATCCGATAGGACTCAGTCACCTGCACATGCTGGTGGTGGATGATAATGAAATGAACCGGCTGGTGGCATCCACCGTACTCGAAAATCACGGCATCAAAGTAACCGAAGCGGTGAATGGTGCCGAAGCCATCCGGATCCTGAAGAAAACGAAGGTGGATCTTGTCCTGATGGACCTGCACATGCCGGTCATGGATGGACTCGAAGCCACTGGTAAAATCAGGAATGAACTGGGACTCACTTTGCCTATTATAGCACTTACTGCAAGTGCCCTGAATGAAGAAAGCCACCGCTGCCTGGAAGCCGGTATGAATGATTTTATTATCAAACCCTTTAAAGAAAAGGAAATGGTGGAAGTACTGTGCAGGAATATCAGGCTGCACATCATAGCTGGTGGCAAAAATGAACGGAAAGTATCCTGATGAGGATCCCTGCCTACTGTCTTTTCAGGGCAAAAAAGGTCCAGGCGGCTCCCAGTAAATCCACGGCGCCGATACCGGCCATAACAGGTGCTGCATAACCTAACAACACAAAAGCAACAAAAGAAATAAATACAAATACCCGGGTGGGAATAGTCAGTTTAAAAAACATGGTATTATTCTGTACCCCGGTGCGATGGTAATAGAACCCCAGGCATAAGACGACAACACCTAACATCCTGATCCAGACTTCCTTTGTTTCCGGCAATTGCAAAGTCTGCAAAAACATATTTGGAACAGCAATTAATGTAAGTCCTACCAAATAAAGGTAAAACCCAAAATAGCAAACGGAACGTGCTGCAGGAGTCATATAAGTTGGTTTTTGTGTATAAAAATGCTGATTAATGTTGTACTGAATAACTGAACGGTGCAGTAACAGCCACCTAATACTTCTTCATTTCCTCATCAATAGCCGCCTGGATATCGTTGATCATCTTCTCGTATGTTTTTGTATGGCCGAGCCGGATAAAATTCATCTGCTCCACTTTCCACTGGTTGGTTTTCCGGTACAGGAATTTTTCCATTTCAATCTCTTTCTCCCCGGCCCGGATGCTGTATCGGATCACATTCTCTGTACGAAACAATACTTTCACCCTGGCCCGGTAACGGCGGGGATCCCGCTCACGGCTGAAATAAATAGTAAACTCAATAACAGGACGGTTTCGCATACTTCACTCTTCACCAAATGATCAAATCAATAAACCGGTTCAACAGCGTCTATTCGTAGATCAGCTTCTTCAGGTAAAACACCCGGGGGTCCACCTGTACAAAAGTTTTACTGCTGATACTAACCCCTTTTTTATCAACGGTGATTCTTTTCAATCCCTCCTCCGTTTTAATTTCCAGCGGCAGGGACATATCCACATTCAATAAACGAATGGTATACTTATCCATACCGGTCTGGCGGATACTGATCTCCAGCTTATTGGTGGAATACAAAAACAGTTTAAACAGGGGTTGCAGCGATTTTCCGTATGCTTTACTGAATAGCTGTTCCACATCTGTAGTGACCACGGTATTATCATACACATACTGTGGTTCTGTGGATAGTCTTTTCAGTGCCGGAAAAAAGAGCTCATCCCCCATTACAAAACGAAGGGTATGCATAAAGAACGCACCCTTACCATAAATATCCCCCTGGTAAGCACTGTCTGAATCCACTTCATCTCCCCGTACTACGGGGAATTTATTCTGGGTACTCAGGGCGGTTTGCTGCATCCGCTTCAGGTAGGCTTCTTCACCCGCCAGGTCAAGGGTAGCCAGGGCATCCCCAAAGGAGCAGATACCTTCCTGTATCCACATGTGTCCCCAATCGCGGTTGGTGACTTTATTCGCCCACCATTCATGGCCGTACTCGTGATGAAGTAACCAGTCAAAATCACTGCTGCCCAGTTTTTCATACCGGTATTTATTGCCGTATGCAATATTGGTCTGGTGTTCCATACCCAGGTGCGGGGTTTCTGAAATGGCAATACGCTCATTGGCCCAGGGATACTCACCAAAGTATTTTTCGAGGATACGACTGGACTGTTCAAAAAGATCCAGCAGTTTTTCGGCCTTCCCTTCATTCTCCTCCAGCACATAATATTCCATCGGGATCTTCCTGCCTGTGACAGAGGTATATACCCGTTTGGCCACTTTGTATTTAGCTACATTAAACACCAGGCAGTAATTGCTGATCGTATAATTGGTTTTATAATGCCAGGTAGTCTTTTCTTTTTTACTGGTCTGCTTTTGCAGCATACCCGGTGCCGCCACCACCAGGCCTTTCGGTACGGTAATGATCATATCGGCCCCTTCATTCGGCTCATCACTGGGATGATCCTTACAGGGAAAAAATATTTTTGCGCCTTCACTCTGGCAACTCACTGCGATCCAGGGATTGCCCCGGCTATCTTTCTCCCATTGGAAACCACCGGTCCAGGGCGGACGTACCGCAATACCCGGTGTACCGCCATAAGCAATTTTCACTTTTACTTTCCCGGCAGGTAGTGGATTGGCCGTCACTATCCGTACCAGGTCATCCGGCGAGTGCGTAAATGTTGTTTGTTTCCCGTTGACCCAAATCTTACTGATGACCATCTCGTGCCAGAGGTCAAATAATAAAACCGAACTGGATTCCGCCAGTATCAGATCGGTTTCTGTATAACCAACAATGGTTTTCTTCTCCGGATCCACATCCAGGGCGATGGTGATATGGCGTATATCCATAATGGCCTGTTCGGCTTTGAGCCGGCCACCGGATTTCAGGTTCTGGGCGGAGAGAATGACTGAAGAAAACAAAAGAAAAATAAGCAAACGACTATGCATGGAAACTGTTTTGGGAAAGTTACAGTAATTCCGGCATCTGAAAAACCGGTAAAATAAATACAGCAGGTAAAACGCGGGGTGGCATTCGGGTGACTAAATTGCATGCATCATTTTTTATATTCAACCGCAGCTCATGCAATACTGTCACCTCCCCTTGTCCCTTCGTTCTGGATTGATTTTATCATTTGTCCTGCTGCTGCTCTCCTGCAGCCAGCCGAAAAAAAGCAGCACCCCGGAAGAACTGGGAAAAAACGTATTTGAACTGTTTCAAAAAAAGGAAAAGGGAAAACTAAAAGCCTGCCTGATCGGTAAATCTGAAGTGGAAACCGCCTTTGGCAGCAGTCCCCAGTACACTTCTCTCACCGCGGAGGAAAAAAAGATATTTGTCAGTTCCACCTATGAACGCAACAAAGAGATCGGAGAAAGTTTTATCGAATTCTACACCGGCGGAGAACCCACCATTACAGCCCTTTTAACCACCGGTAAACTGGAAAGTACCACCGCAGAAATCCGGGATGATAACGGAACCTCCATAGCCAAAATAGTCAATCTGTTTACCGCCGATGGCAAGACCCACGAACTCAATCTCCGCGCCGCTAAAGTGAAGGATTATTGGAAATTGTTGAGTTGGATTGAAGTCAAATAAATACAAAATGTGCCAATGAGCCAATTTGCCAATGACCTGCAAAAAGCAGGCTTCGAAAGTTTTGATCTGCTTGCTTCTTCGTTGATTTATCCTATACAAGACTCATCCTTCTTCGGGAGGAAAAGTCATCTTTGTAATTACTGCTGAAGTCGGATAATACAACATTGATAATCCTCATTAATGAACTTGTCATCCCGACAAAGGAGGGATAATGTGGCTGCTCGTCATGAATATAATAATTCCGGGCGTAGCGAGGAATCTCACTTTTTTTATGAATAATTCCGATAGTAAACCTGTTCCCTGGCCTCCGCTGAAGAAATCACCGGCACCACTTCAAAATCCACCAGGTCCTTCCATCGATCCATCCATTCCTGTAACAGTTCATAGTGTTCCACTTCCATTACCTGGTAACAAACCGTTACCGGTTCATTGATCCAGCTACCCAGGTATATCAGCCCCTCCGGCATCATTCGCCCCATTTTATCAAAGCGCTGATACACTTCTTTTACTTTACCCTCTTTATACCGTTCAATAATCATGTACTGCATAACAAACGCTTAAAGAATGATAGAGCTGATTAGAGCATTCCGAAGTCCGGCAACTTTCTCATTCCATATTTCAAATTCCTTATTTCCCGGGTTCCGCCTTCCACCCGATGACCGGATGCTTCCCCGGCGCATACACAGCACTCAGTACTTCAAACTTCAGCTCCAGTTCTGCCAGCCGTTCTTTGGTTTTTACTTCAAGGGTATTTTCCCCGGGCTGCAGGGTGATCACATCGTAATTGGTATGTAAGGTGAAACCGGTTTTATTACTAAGCAGAATCGGGCTGTTTGTTCCATTGACTATTACCACCCGGAGCACATCGGTCTTGCCGGTATAGCTGGCAGATTTCACAGTGATGCTGGCCTGCAGCAGCGGGATAAGGAATGCTTCCCGGCCAATCAGCAGATCTTTGTAGTAAACTACGGTACGGCGATCAAACAGGGCTTCCTTCACACTCTCCTCTGTTCTTTCTTTGGCAAATACGAGGGTCACCGGGCGATGGCCACCATCGTTTACCTTAAAGTCCCAGTCGATCAGTTTATGGATATCACTGGTGCCCATGATCGTGAGGTTGTTATCCAGGGCGATCTGTAAGGCTTCTTCCGAATAAGTGGCATCATTCACGACTTCTATTCCATGCAGCAGTTTTTCTTTGATCAGCATCTGATGCATATCGGTCAGCCGGGCAATCCCGTCTTTGCGCTGGGATGTCCAGTTGGGGTGGTTCCAGAATACAAAAGCACCCTGCGTTTTAGCAGCCTTGAAAACCTCAACAGAATCTTTTACCAGTAACCCATTTGCGTCCTGAATAAAAATGGCATTATTATGTCCCGGGGG